>NZ_RQFY01000004.1:1241666-1552083 GCF_004769555.1 Leptospira koniambonensis
AACTCCGTAGTTGAATTCCAGATGAAACCTGGTGATCGTTTGATCATTTATACTGACGGTATCACAGAAGCCAGAAGTAAAAGTGGAGAAATTTTCGGATTTCAGAGATTTTATAAATTGTTAAGCGAACATATGCAATCTTCTGGAGAAAAACTAGGTGAAGATCTATTTGCTACTGTCAGAAGTTTTACAGGGAACAGAAAACATTTCGAAGACGATTTAACATTTCTCGTCCTAGATTATTTGCCGATCCCTGATGAGAGTGTGATTAAGGAAACTACTTCGAGTTTTTCAAAAAGCTGATCAGCTCATTTGAAACTTGGATCGGGCGTTTTCTGTAACTCTTCTTATAATCTTTTTTATATTCTTTATGACAGTTTTTGCAGGAAGACTCCAAATCTCCTGAAGCAAGAGCTTTATCAGTGATCTCTTTCCATTTTGTTTTTTGTTCGTCTAAGGCCCAGTTCGGCACTTCTTTTAAGATCTTTTCGAGAGCAGCCTTATCACCTTTCTTAGCTTTTTTAGAAGCAGGTTTGGTATAATCTTCCATGAAGTCGTGTAACGTGGTTTCTGTGGTTCCAGATTGTGCATAGGAAGCAGAAACACCTAATAAGAATAATAAAACGATGCAGATAGTTTTAAGTTTATGGTTCATCTAAGAAAGTCCTCTTTTTCCTATATTTTTAAGTCTTTATAAGTTTAGGGAAGTTCTTTCCTCTTTTTAAGAAAGAATCCTAGTTTAGAAAAATCACCGCACGTTTGAAATTTTGGGAACCTAAGAAGAGTGAGAAGTTCGTGATCTTTTTAATCTAAGATACGATTCCATTCTTGGTCGTAATAACGTACAAGACTTTGATTATCCAATCGGTTTGGTTCAGTCGGCACTCTGGACATGTCTTGAGGAAATTCCGAAATAGATTTGAGTTCTGTTTCATTCAGGAATTTTAATCCTGCAGGAAGATCTTTTCTATATCCTCTTAAGTTTCCTACAGATCCTAAAACAAATCCCCATTCTCCGAAAGAAGGAACGTAAACGTGTAAGGCTCTGGTATTAAATCCAGATTCTTTGAGAGTGGCTTCTACACACCAGAAAGACATTCTTGCAAACAGGGGAGAAGTTGATTGTATCTCTACGACTGAAAATTCGTTAAGCCTTCTTTTTAAACTTCTGTAAAATGCAGTGCTATATAATTTTCCAATGGAGAAGTTGCTTGGATCCGGGAAATCTATCAGCACGACATCGAATACTGAACTTGATTCTTCTAACCATAAGAAAGCGTCTGCGTTTTGCACTTTTACTTTAGGGTTTTTTAAACTAGATCCATTTATCTCAGTGAGAATAGGTTGTTCCGAAAATATACGAGTCATCTCAGGATCCAAATCAACTAATGTAATGGATTCTACACTTGGATATTTTAAAATTTCTCTGACTGCTAAACCATCTCCTCCTCCTAAAACCAATACTCTTTTTGGATTTGGATGAGAGAGAAGTGCTGGATGCGCCAATGTTTCGTGATATCTATACTCGTCTCTTGAACTGAATTGTAAGTGCCCGTTCAGAAAAAGTCTAAGTTCACTTTTGTATCTGGTGACTATGATCTTTTGAAAATTGGTTTGTTTAGAGTAAATGATCTCATCTGAAAAAAGATTTTCTTCACTGTAATTAGTGACCATCTCAGAGAATGCGAATCCTAACCCAAGTAAGGTCAGCACAAGTGCAGATTTTGCTCTTAATAAATTTTTATGTTTTTCGGATAGAGGAAGAACGAATGTTCCCCATAATGCTGTTCCTGCATTTAATAAACCGAAAAAGAAGGAAGTCCTTACCATTCCTAGTTTAGGAGCGAAGAAGATTGGAAATGCCAATGAGGCCAGAAGTGCTCCTGCATAGTCCAAGCTAAGCACCTTGGAGACCATATCACGGAATCCTAATTTATTTTTTAGGATGCGTAGAAGCAGAGGTATCTCCATTCCTACCAGGGTCCCAACTGCGACTACAATACTAAAGAGTGGGATTTGGAAAATTCTGGTCTGTCCAAAACTCAAGAACAGAATTGCAGCGCTAAATCCACCTAATAGTCCTAATGCGAGTTCTACATCTAAAAACTTAGGGATCAGATCTTCTATTAAGTATCTAGAAAGCCAGCTTCCAATTCCCATGGAGAATAGATAAACTCCGATGACTAAGGAGAATTGAGTGACTGTTTCTCCGAGTAAGTAGCTCGCTACGGTGCCTGCTAATAGTTCATATACTAAGCCGCAGGAAGAAAGGATTAGGACGGAGATTAATAGGGCTCTCTGCAGTTTATTTTCCCCCTGGGAAATTTCTGGTGAACCAAGAGTAATGAGAACGATAGATCCCTGGATTTTGTCTGACAGTTTTAGGGACCTGATTTACTTCTTCGAA
This sequence comes from Leptospira koniambonensis, assembly GCF_004769555.1. Lineage (NCBI taxonomy): Bacteria > Pseudomonadati > Spirochaetota > Leptospiria > Leptospirales > Leptospiraceae > Leptospira > Leptospira koniambonensis. The sequence continues at coordinate 1,244,074 of NZ_RQFY01000004.1, forward strand.
ATCAGTGGTAGCTCCACCCTTCGTGTATTCCGAAAAAAATCCTAGGCCCATTGAGGCAGCGAATAGGGGATAAACAAGACCTTTTAAAAAATTCCACATAATAAATCCTTAAACTCTTTTGGATTCGAAAGAATAACTTCTGAAAAAAGTATAGATCAAAGGAAGCCATAAGAAGATTGAAAATAAGAAGAATGGAGAGGGACTCATAACATCTCTTATGATTTTTACATTGTAGACGGAACCCCAACCTTCCGGAAAGTCTGATTGGCTTTCTAATCTAAGATAATATCTTCCTGGAGGGATTTCCGCCAAAGATTTAGAGTCCGATCTGGAACCTTCTGACCAAGATTCTCCGTCGTCCACTCCATGATAATAACTAGTTTCGATAGAAGTATCATAAGCTGTATCGGTATCTTCGTTAATTAAAGCAGCGGAGAAGAATATATATTTATTGTCTATATTAGGAGCTTCGATCTGGATCTCTACATTCTCGTTCGCAGATCCTTTTAGTTCGAATACATCCGTTACAAAAGAATTGTCTCTGAAACTTGAACTTCCTATCTCTGCGTTCGGAGCAGAGGTTTGCACATATTTGAATTTTCCCTCATAGACTACTTGGTTTTTGGCCTTGATACATCCATATACTTGGAAAACTAAAAACAATGCGGAGAGAGCGGCTGCCACCCATAGATTTCGTTTTAATCTGATCTTGAATGGATTAGGTTCACATACTCCAACTATTTCAGGTTTTCTGAATTTAGAAGCAGTATCCAAAGGAACTGCAGACTTCATTGTATCAAAAGGTATGAATACTCCTTTAGACCAGAAAAGTTCCTTATCCGTTCTCTCGGAAGAGATCATATAAGGAGGAGAAATAAAATCTTCGAGCTGCGCCTTCTCCCCAGCGGAGATTTTCCAGTAAAATTCTCCTAACGCGAAGTCAGTATTAGAATCAGAATTAGCAAACCACTTATAAGATCTTTTTTGGAAGATACGTTTTAGTCCCGGCGCCCATTTTGGAACTCCAGGAAGTGGCTCGAAATAGGTCCAGTTGTCCCCGTTCTCATTTAACCAAGAGTATCCACCTTTGTATCGGAGAAGGTAATCAGTCCAAGTATAAGTCTCATCGTCTACCTCAGTAGATTTTCGCAAAATACCAATGACCTTGGATTCAGGAAAATTAGGAAGTTTGATTGGAGTTCCTAAAGGAAGAAGAACATTATCTCTGGAAACTTGATCGAATTTAGCGATGATCTTTAGATCATCACTTTCGGTATCCATTACGGATCCGCAATATTCGCATGCTAAAGATTTAGAGAAGTCAGGGCTAAATTGATTGAGAGAAGCTCCACAACCTTTACATTCAATCGACTTTGCTGGGATCTGAGCTTGGTTGTATGCTACTTCTTCTTGCCTGAGCCCGGTTAAATTCAATTCTTCTAATGGAGCAAAACTTCCGGAAAATAATAATGCAGGGGATTCAGAATAATCCAAGGTTCCGAACATTCCATCTTCGCTAGCTAGATCTAATAAAACTGCTTCGTATCCAGTTTGGAATCCGATAGGAAGTTCACCTTCTCCACCTATGCAGCTAGCTTTCATGATCTCTTTTAGGGTCCAGTTTTCTCCCAGATAAAAACTGTCTCCTGGAGTGATCCTTTCTCTTCTGCCTGAAGCGATTACGATTGGATCTTCTGCACCTTCTAAGGTTGGGATCTTGTCTGTTGGAATTCCATCATTTAGTTTTGTATAATAATAAGAACCTTGTGCTTCTCCTAACCATGCGGAACTTCCATCTCCTTCCATGAGATGCCATTCGTTCCAGAAGCCTAATTCGAATTTAAGTTGGATCCTTCCTATAACTCTGAACGGAGTGCCTTTATAATTCCCTTGAGTCCCGAGTTGTACGATAGAATGATCATCAGCGAGTTCTCCCGCTGTGCCGATCTTTTCCAGATTCACATCTTTTTTGAGGGATAGAGTTTTACAACTGGAGCAAACCGCGTACACGGAAGCCTTATTGATGATGGGGACCGGGGCTCCACAATTAGGACAACTTAGTTCGGACACAAAGAAAGGTGATAACTTCAGGAGGATACTCTGTCAATCCTGGTTTTAAGTTGTCGAAAGAAATTTCCTGAATTTTTAAGGAATGACGGAGCGTTTCGCCATTCTTCTTGCCCGATCGCTGGCAGGATCTATATCTCCCAAAGCTTTTTCCAATTCTTGCAGGCCTGGATTCTCCCAAGTAGCTTCGTATAGATTCTGAGAATTGAAGATATGAAAATGGTTATCGAAATGGATCCGATTATAATAGTCTGCCTTGCTGAACATTGCACGATTGATCTCATTATAAATTTCTTCGAATTCAGTGGTTTGTAGATCCGGTTCAAAGTCGGAAAGAAATTTTAAAGAAAGAAGAATGACGTATTCTCTGGATTGTTTTAATAATTTCAGAGCTTCGTATAAGTATTGGGTTTTGATTCCAGGCAAATAAGGTCTTGTGTTATCTGCGATCGTTTTCTTTTGGTTAGAGGCCCCGTATTCTCTATAACCCATTTCCAAATGATGTCTTGCTTCTGCATCTTTTGTTCTGAGAGCATACTTGGATAAAAAATCCAATTCTCTTCTCACGCTGGTGGCTGATGCTTCTACTGCTTTGCCATATAATATAACTAATAGTCTTTGGGTTTGGCGCATTTCATCGTAAGAATGGGAAAGATCAAATTGTAAATATAGAGTGAATGTCTCTATATGATGTTGAAGGCATCTGCGGAATAATGCCTTATCTTCTTCTGTTCCGTAATTTGAGATTGTACTATTGATCGCTTTTAGATGAAATTCGTTTTGTTTTAATCCTCTTTCTACTCGGACCAAAGCCGTAGCCCTATTACTGTCTAAGTCTGCTTTTGTTTGTCCAAAAGGAAGAATTATAAATGCGAAAAGAAGAATGATATATGTAAGATTTCTTTTCGATCCCATATTAGGATTTTCGGAAATAAGAGGGGTCCAAATTGAACCCCGTTATAGGATAAATTTTACTGAACGATTCTTTATCTTATGTCCTTTTCTTAAGTCGGAGTGCATTTAAGACCACGGAAACGGAACTGAATGCCATCATAGCGCCTGCAATCCAGGGAGCTAATAATCCTGCGGCCGCAATCGGGATCCCGAGAGTGTTATAAGCAAGCGCCCAGAAAAAATTTTGCCTGATATTTCCAGTTGTCGCCTTTGCAATCAGGACTGCTTCTGCAATTTTTTCCAGATCTCCTTTTACCAAAACTACTCCAGCGGTTTCGATCGCTACACCTGTTCCTGTGCCCATTGCAAATCCTACATCCGCTTTTGCTAATGCAGGTGAATCGTTGATGCCATCGCCGGTCATTCCTACTGTTTTTCCTTTGGATTGTAGATCGGAAAGTATCTCTGCTTTCTCTTTTGGTAGAAGAGACGCATGCACATTTTTGATCCCGACTTTAGAGGAGATATTTTCCGCTACGGATAAATGGTCTCCGGTTAAGAGTAGTGTTTCGATTCCAAGAGAATCTAATTTTTCTAATGCGGATTTTGCATTTTGTCGGATTGTATCTTCAATTGCGAAGATGATCCATGTAGGAGTTCCAACATCGGCGCTTACGGCAGAATTCATAGTGGTAGAGCCGGCCGCGCTATTAGAGTTGACACTTTTCCCGTTCTCGGATCTTGCCCAAACTACTGTTTTTCCTGCTTTTTCCCAAGAATTAGAAATATCTAATAAATCCTTAGGTAAACTTTCCTTTTCTTCGAAAAACTCCAGTTTTCCTATCTTGATCATATTTTGATTTATTTTAGCAGTGACCCCAAGGCCTGGAACAGTCTGTAAATTTTCAGGAGAAAGTATAGAATGACCTTTTGATTTTACAAAGGAAACAATCGCCTTTCCTAAAGGGTGAGAAGATGCAGATTCTGCGGATGCAGATGAAGAAAGAAGACCCGACTCTTCTCCTGCAAATTTATAATCTGTTACGGAAGGATTTCCTTGAGTGATTGTTCCGGTTTTATCGAAAGCTATCAGATTGAGAGAAGCTGTGGTTTCTAAAACTTCTGAGTTCCTGAATAGAATCCCTTGGCTTGCTGCTTTTCCTGTTCCGACTAAAATTGAAATTGGAGTGGCAAGTCCTAAAGCACAAGGACATGCAATCACTAAGATCGCTATAGATTTTTCTAAAGCGGAACCTAATTCTCCTGCTTCTAAAAAGAAGAACCATAATAAAAAGTTAAACAAAGAGATCAGGATTACCGCAGGAACAAATACTGCAGAAATTTTATCCGCAATCTTTTGGATGGGTGCCCTGGAACTTTGTGCTTCTTCGACAGTTTTGATAATGGATGCGAGAACTGTTTCGGAACCAACAGAGGTTGCCTGGACGATCAGGTTTCCGTTCCCGTTTACTGTTCCCCCGAACACTTGGCTGTCTTTCTTTTTATCTAAGGGAAGACTTTCACCTGTTAACATAGATTCATCAACTGAGCTGAAACCTTCTAATACTAACCCATCTACTGGAAATTTTTCTCCAGGTCTGACTTGTAGGATATCACCTTTTTTTACGTATTCAGTTGGTATCTCCGACCAAACTTCTTCTTTTTTAATACGAGCTGTTTCCGGTTTTAATTCCAGTAAGGTTTGGATTGCAGAAGAACTTTTCCCTTTTGCTTCTGCTTCCATCCATTTACCTGCGAGTATAAAAGAAAGTAATACAGCGGATGTTTCATAGTATAACGGCGGAAGTGAATGAATATGTGCGCCTTCTACCCAGAAAGATGAGAAGAGCAGATCTCCTTGTCGGGTCCCTTGTAAGAGAGAAAGTATAAAGCTATATCCGAATGCCGCAGAGGTTCCTAAGGAAACCAAAACATCCATGTTTGCGCTTCCGTTTTTGATTGCTCTGAATGCACTTTTATAAAATGGAAATCCGATCCAGAACTGAACTGGAAACGCCAATACAAATTGTATCCAAGGATGCATGAGTGCTTTTGGATTAGGTAAAAATTCCAAAAAAGAAAAATGGGAAACCATTGAGTAGAATAGGGGAGAAGCAAACAAAAGTGAGATAAAAAATCTAGATCTCAATTTGGATCTTTCTTTTTTATGTAGCTCTTCTGTTTCTTTATAATTATTCTCTGAGTGCAATTTTGCAGAATAACCTAGGGATTCTACTTTAGAAAATAATTGTGTAGAATTTACAGACTCATTGAATCTTACGAATGCAGTTTCCCTTCCGAAATTGACTCGAGCCTCTTCTACACCCGGGACTTTGTTTAAACCTGTTTCTATTCTTCTTGCGCAGTTTGCACAGGTCATTCCAAAAAGATCTAATGTGATTTCCTCGCTCATCTTTTTACTCCTGGTTGATGGAAACCACTGGATAACCTTCTTCTTCCAACATTTTAGGAAGAGAGGAAATATCCTTCTTGGTTTCAAAACGTGCAGTCTGGGAGTTTAGATCCACTACTGGTTTAGACTCTGAATCGAAGGATTGGATTGTTTTAGATACGGTCCCTACACAATGATTGCAGGTCATTCCTGATAATTTGATCTCGTACATTTTATTTCTCCTTGATCTATAATCTTATTGTCAACCTTCCAATAGTGGGAAGGTCAAGGCCCAAATCCAAAAAAATCCGATTTTTCATAAAAAATAAGACTTTCTAACCTTCTAATGACTGGAAGGTTATGAATTTATGAATATCGGAGAAGTCGCCAAATTATCCGGGGTAAACCCAAAATTAGTCAGGCATTATGAATCCATTGGACTCGTCTCTAAACCCATTCGTGCAGATTCCGGATATAGACTATATTCAGAAAAAGACATACATACATTGAGATTTATCAAAAGAGCCAGAGGTCTTGGATTTTCTTTGCCTGAGATCAAACAATTATTGGGACTTTGGAAAAATAAATCCAGGGCAAGTGCTCAGGTCAAATCTTTGGCTCTAACTCATGTAAAAGAAATGCAGGCAAAAATTTTAGAATTACAATCAATGTGTGATACTCTCACTCATTTAGCAAAACATTGTCATGGAGATCATAGACCGGATTGTCCTATCTTAGAAGAGTTAGAAGGATACGATTAAAAATTCATTATAGTAATTGATAAATGTACTCCTAATCGCCTTTCCTATATAAAAAAATGGATCAAAAATTTTTAGGAGTCTCCGACAAAAGAATTTTTGTTCTGAGCCAAAGGGGCACGATCCTCCCTATCCGAGTAGCCAAAGCGGTTCCGTATGGGAAACGGTTTTCTTTCCATTCTTTTCTAAAGCCCTTTAGGACTAGGTTAGCAGCCTCATTCTCACTGATTTGATTCGGAGCAGGAATTCCGTCATTCTTTACCGCTTCCGTATCCACAAATCCAGGATGTATTGTTTGGATCCTTATATGTTTTATTCCGAAATGTTCTAATTCCATTCTTGCAGTTTCTAAAAAAAGACGCGCGGCGCCCTTGGAAGCAGTATAATCACCTTGCATTGGGATTCCGAAATAGGTCGCCAACGAATTCATATGAGAGATCATACATACTTCTTTTTGTTTTTTCATCTGCTTCATAAGGGGAACATAAAAGTTAATCAAAGAACTGTAGTTGATATTCATACAGTCTAAGATTGTTTTAGAGGTTGAGGTTAATGTATTAGAAGGAGGACCGATCCCGATATTAAGTAGAGCGATATCTATCTTTCCATACTTCTTTACTATTTCTTGTATTACAAATTTTGCATGGGCCTTGTCTCTTCCATCTCCGGCAAAAGAGATACAATCACTTCCTAATTTCGTGATCTCTTTCGAGACTTCTTGGAGGAGATTTTCCCTTCTTGCGGTAAGTATTATTTTATTTTGAAATTTAGCCAGGGCTAATGCAGTCGCTTTTCCAATACCGGAAGAAGCTCCCGTGATTAAAATTACCTTGTTTTTATAGTCCATACGAATCAGCCGATAAGAAATAATTAACTAAAAAGTGAGTAAATGCTCACTTTTGTAAAGTAAAATCTTTTATTAAAAGTTTTCGGAAAAAGGAAAGATCGGATCCTTCAATCTTAATTTCCGGATTTGGAAAGAGAAAGACGGATGAAATAGAATGAAACTATTACAGAAACTAAAGCCGTGATAAGGAACATACTTTTAGGTCCTGAATAAAACCAGATCAACCCTCCGAGATTACTCGCAACCAAAGCAGCAATACTGTTTAAGCCTGCAAATGTCCCGATTGCAGAAGCTGAATCAGTTTTAGGAATTATATTAGTGATTAACGCCTTGGAAATACCTTCTGTGCTGGCAGCATAAATTCCGTATAAGAAGAATAAGGAATAGAAGTGGATCTTATCTTCTGCGAAAGCCATTCCTCCGTATACAAAAGCAAATACAAATAAGCCGAAGACCAAAGTTGGTTTAAGACCAATCTTATCCGCAAAGATACCTGCTGGAAGAGAAAATAAAGCATATACTAAATTATAAAATATGTATATTCCAATCACCTGAGAATCTTCTAAACCTTTTGCTTTTGCCATTAAAAGAAGAAAAAGATCTGAACTATTAACTAGTCCAAAGACTAAGAGGCCGATTACTATTTTTTTATAAGAAATCGGCGCATTCTTCCAATAAAGAAAATGAGATAGAAAGTTTGATTTCTCTTGTGTGACGTTTTTTTCTTTCTTCTTTTCTTTTAGAAGACCTGAGATCAAGAACGCTGAAAGACCTGGGATAGCCGCAATAAAAAATAAAATAGAATAATTCTCAGGATAAAAATGCAAAAATACTAATGCGAATGTAGGTCCTAGTACTGCCCCCAAAGTATCCATAGAACGGTGAAATCCGAAAACTGTACCTTTGGTTTCTGGTGTTGCTTCGTCAGAAAGTAATGCGTCTCTTGCACCTGTTCTGATACCTTTTCCCAATCGATCCATAGTTCTGGATAAAAAGATCCAGATTGGGAATGTGAAAAACCCCATGATTGGTTTGGAGATTGCGCTTAATAAATATCCGAACTGAACGAATGGAACTCTCTTACCATTTTGGTCTGAAAGTTTTCCGAAATAACCTTTACTTAATCCTGCGATCGCTTCGGCAAATCCTTCTAGGACTCCAATTAGTACGACTGAGAATCCTATGCTCTTTAAATAAAGAGGCATGATAGGATATAACATTTCGCTGGATACATCAGTAAAAAGACTGATGAATGAAAGAACCCAGACTGCTTTGGTGATTTTTTTCAGGATAGAGGCTTTTTGTCTTTGTCAAAAAACTTTTTGTGGATCAGGTCTTGGATAAGATCTTTGTCTTCTTCGGAAAGAGTAATGAAGATTACGTTGGCTTTTTTTCCGGAAACTCGGATTACTTCTGACTCGAGTTCCATATTTTTGCCGTTGATATTTCCGTATAGGATGATCCGGTCTCCCTCGAAAACGGAAGTGCGGGTCTCAATGCCAGCTCCTCCAGTTCCTATATCAACGATGAATACTGGAAATCTTTGAGTTCGCCCTTTAACTATAAAATCGCCGTCGATGGTGATTTTGACGCGAGCGTTCTTCCTCTTCTGTTGAGAAGGGTCCCGGTATTCGTATTTATCGTCGAAAAGGGAGTTAGTGCCCGCCATACGACAATCATGCAGAAGTTCGAAATTCAGTCAAAGTGAAATTGTAATCCTCTTCTGGTCCCTCTTCACAAGGTTGAGAATTCTTGTAGGAGAAATAAACAGAAGATCCGTCCAAAATGATTACGGTTCTGGAAACTGAATGTGCGTCTCTTCTATGCATACAAGGCGATAGAGCGCCTTGTTCAGGCAAATGAGAAGATAAGAATGCCTTAGCAATATTTGTAAAACCTGCGGCATCAGGAAGGGAAGAAGGACGAAAATTTTTTTCGAAGGTTTCTCTTCTTGCTACCTGGGCTTTTGGTCCTTGAGTAAAGGAGCTTCCGAAAACTGAAAATGTTTCGGAGTCTGTTTCTGTTTGGTAAGTTTTACCATCCCAAATAAATATTTCAGTCTTCTCTTTGTTTGCTTTGAATAATTTGAACGGATAATATTTTTCCAACTCTGATTCCGTATAAGATTCAGGAGTTCTTTCTCCAAGTAGAATGGAGCGAACTAGTAGTCCTCTACTCACAGGATTGCGCAATAATTTTAAGGTGGCTTCGTAGTAGTTTACTAGACAGATAATTTCGCCTCTTTGGGAAACTCCGATCCAAGTACCGCCTGCTTCTCCATCGATCGGAGCGATTGCTTTTCCTGAATTTGATTCTAACAGCTGAGGCGATAAAGAAGGTTTTCTTTTGGTAGATTCGTCTCTGTTAAATCCGACTCCAAGTATTCCTTTGTTTGGGTCTCTATAGATTAAAGAAGTGCACATTTTATTTTCCTACACTTAGGAAGAAATCTACTCTTTCATTTCGATCTACTTCGTAAGCTCCATTGCCTGGGATCAAAGGTAATGTTTCTCCATAACCTCTGTATCTATATCTTCCGAATTCATAATCTTTTCCGAATAAAGATTGGAATACTTTTTTAGCTTTTTCTTCAGAAGCTCTTAGATTATATTCATCGTCTCCTCTATGAGAAGTATGGATCTGTAACTCTGCTTTATATCCGGGAAATTTACTTAAGACTGATTTTAGTTTAGAAGGTAATGTCCACCATTTGTCTTCATAGATCCGATTTGGGACTGAAAATCTAAATCCTTCTTTTTCTTTTACTACTAGGATATCTGTTTTGATATCTCCTAATTCTAATTCTTCTTCTCCACCAAATACGTCTTTGTAAGAAAGAACAAATCTGAGTTCTGCAAGAGATCCTATTCTTCTACCCTGATCGTCCAAACCATACCAGATTAATTTGTCTGGACCATTGCCGGTTCCGTTCCAGCTACGTACGATCCTTTCTTCTTGTTTGTCCCCGTCAAAATAAGATTCCATAATATTGATCTTCCAGGAAACGATTGGAAGTCCCTTTGATTTTAGACGGATCTCGACCAGATCTTTTTGCCAATCTCCATCAGGCGTAAATCCACCGGGAGAAACATCGTAGGAGAATTTTGGCTTTTGGTCTGAAAGTTGGAATTTTTTAGGAATACTAATATGTTTATCGTATCTATTATAAACCGTTAGACGATAAAAATAAATTCCTGGGCCTAAAGGTTTGTTTTCTTTGTTCTTTGGTTCCCAGATCAGTTCTGCAGGAGGTTCACCTAAAGATTTTTGGGAGAAGACTAAATTATCTTCTTTTGCTTCGTTCTTGAAAATTTCCAGTTCATAAGAATCTGATTTTAATTTAGAAGAAACGAATGAGTTAAATTTAATACGATTTAATGGATTGTTTGGATCAGAAGGAAATAAATCTCCTTCTACGTTTAAATCTACTCCGGAAGAATCATTTTTAACAGTAAGGTTTTCGATTCTATCAATGGATTCGTTTCCCGCAGGATCTCTTCCTGTGAGTTTATATGTATACAGACCTGGAGGAACTGGTTTGCCATTGGAATCAGTTCCATCCCATACGAGTTGATAAGGAACTTCTCTATTTCTCCAAGTATAAGCTTTTAAGGATCTGCCTTCGAAGTCTAAAAATTCTCCTATAAAAATATCTGCAGATTCTCCAGAAGTCTTTTGTTGTATGATGATCTTGGATAAATTCCTGTCATCGCTCAATAATAACTTAGTCTTACAATTTGCTTCTGCTTTGGGAGGTCTTGCATCTAAGTAGAATGTAGATTCTTCAGAAAGGATCCTTTCTTTGTTTGCGGTCAGCAAAAATAACTGATACGTATAATATCCATCTCCAACTGGAGTTCCGTTTTCATTTTCTCCATCCCATTCTAGTATAGAAGGTAGATAAATATCTTCTGCTGCGAATTCGTTCTCGTCCGAAAATAATGTGAATCCTTTTTTTCGGATCTTTCCTGCTTCAAATTTTCGAACAGTTTCTCCAGAGGCGCTTCGGATTGTTAGCTCCCAATCTTGCAATTTTGGCAAAGAAGAAGTTTGTATTTTGAATCTTAGAATGTCAGAGACCCCATCCCAGTTCGGAGAGAAGGAGCCGGATTCAGTGCTGATAAGAGAATTTGCGGAAATCGAAGATGAGTATAGAACTCCCAGAAGACCTAAAAAAGGAAAAATTTTTCCGAACATGCTACTAGGAAATTCCTTCCGAGAAAAAATGCACTTATGTTTTATCCTCTAGTTTTCTATTACGGATAGAACCCATATGAGTCACTGCGTCAGAGGACATTCCAGGTTTTTCAGTATAACGTTTTAATGCAAATGTGACCGAAGCAAATGCGATCTCTTCCCAAGGGATTTCTTCCGGGGAGAATAGTTTTACTTCTTCCGATTCTGAGCTTTCTGAAAAAATGCCGTCGATCAAGTTTGCAAGGAAGAACATATAAACTTGGCTGATATGAGGAATGCTATATACAGAATGAAGGCGAACGATATCTATCTTTGCGTTTGCTTCTTCAGAAGTTTCTCTGGCCGCGCCTTCTTCTACTGTTTCTCTATTTTCTAAAAATCCGGCGGGAAGAGTCCAATATCCCTTTCTAGGTTCAATCGCACGCTTGCAGAGAAGTATTTTTCCTTCCCAGATAGGAATGGTCCCAACGATTACCTTTGGATTTTGGTAATGTATGGTCCCGCAGTTCTCACAAACATGTCTTGTGAGACTGTCTCCTTCCGGGATTTTTTGGACTACTTCAGAGCCGCAAACGCTGCAAAATTTCATGGTTTAGAAAACCTTCTCCAAGCCAGGATAGCTTCTACTAATAACCAAAGGGTTAGAAAGATCAAAACTCCTCCTACAGTCGCGAGTAAATAACTAGGCGATTTGGAGAATAAGAAATCGTAGAAGTTAATAACCATTGCCCAGAGTGTAGCGCCCAATACGAATATCATTGGTATAAAACTGATCCAGGTCTTTTTCTTAGAATACAATAGATAGATTGTGATTACAAGCAAAGCAAGTCCTGCAAGTAACTGGTTTGTAGTCCCGAATAGTTTCCAAAGTGCGAGTCCAGCTGTGGTCTTTTTGCCTCCTTGATCGATCTGTAAGAATGCAAAAAATCCGATCGCTACACATGCAATAATACTGGAAACATAACGATTTCCTAAAGTCTTTCTGATTGTTTCTGATCCAAAACTTTCTGCGATCTCTTCTATATTATATCTTAATAATCTGGTTGCAGAATCCAATGAGGTCAAAGCGAAACTTACAACTACAAGTGCGATAAAACCTTGTGCAAAACCTTCGTCAAAACCAAGTTGAGAGATAAATCTTCCGGTTCCGTAAATATAAGCTCCTACAGAAGGGGCCAAACCTTGGATACCTGACCATGATTTATAGAAGGAAGACCATTCTCCAGCAGATGCAAATCCGATCGTGCATGCAACGACCGATGTAAGACCTAAAAGAGATTCTCCGATCATTCCGCCGTATCCGATCACTCTTGCGTCAACTTCTCTATCCAATTGTTTTGCAGTAGTTCCAGAACTTACCAATGCATGGAAACCTGAAACTGCCCCACATGCGATCGTGATGAACACAAAAGGAATAATATCCATATCTACTTTTTCAGTTCGGATTGCTTCTGCATTAAAGGAAGAAAATTCTCCGAAGATACTTCCTTTTACAAAACCGAAATAGATAGCGATGATTCCCAAGTATAATAAGAAAGAATTGATATAGTCCCTACTTTGGAGAAGTAGCCAGACTGGAGTAACAGACGCTAAAAAAGCATATGCAAGAAGTATAATTTTCCAGATTGGAACACCAGGAGAGTTGTCCACATCGTTCAGACCCGTCCAGGTTAGGATCGAATCATTCATTCCGAGCACCATTACAACCAAAGTAAGTGCCACAGATGCAAATGTAAGAGGTCCAAGCTTCATTCCTTTTTTATAATGAAGCCATCCTACTAAAATAGCAAATACCATGATCCCTGCAGTAGGAATTACTGCTTCTGGGAAATGGCTTCTAAGTTTAATTGGAGAAGAAGGAGTTTCTACTCTAACTTCCGAAGGATGTACATGGTCTTTGATACTCGGAGTGGTTTGAGTTTGTTCAATTTGTGGAGGAGGAGTAACAGGCGCCTGTTTCAATTTAGGATCCGCAGAGAACATTTCCGCGAGAACGATTACGAATACGCCCATTGCCAACGCGACTAAGAAAAAAATGATCGCATGAAATAAACTTCTCGCCCTTGGTCCTAAAAGATCCTGAGCAACTTGCCCGATTGATTTTCCTTGGTTGCGGACTGAAACTACGATTGCTCCGAAATCATGAACACAACCTATGAAAATTCCTCCGAATACCACCCAAAGCATTGCAGGCAACCATCCCCAGATCACTGCGACAGCAGGTCCTAGGATGGGAGCGAGCCCTGCGATGGAAGCATAATGGTGTCCAAATAGGACTGCAGGCTTTGTGGGAAGATAATCCACACCGTCATTGAACTTATGAGCTGGGGTATCACCCACAGTGTCTTTGAGTTGGAAGATGGACTTGGATAAAAATCCGGAGTAAAACTTATAACCTAAAAAATAAAGAGTGAAACAACCGAAAACCGCGAGAAGGGGTAACATGTGGGAAAAATCTCGTTTTATGCGGCCCGGATCAAATCTTTTTTCTCGGGAAAATGAATAGACAAACTCAGGTAAGGCCAGAGGGTCTAAGTATAGGTTTTCGCTTTGAACGCCCGTAGTTTCGATCAGGTCAAATCATCCTTAGAAGACGTAATCTTTGAATTACAGTCAGGGACCAACGATTGTGAGTGGTTTATTTCCTCCGAAAAACTGATCGAAATTTTAGAGATCCGACGAGAGGATTATTTTAAACTTCTATATACTCTCCGAGGAGAAAGGGAATATTCTTCCAAAGGTTCCCAAGGATTCACCCAAGATAACGCGGATCTTCTTATTTTATTATTGGAAAAGGTCCTAAAAATCGAAGGCCTCGCCTACGAATTCGCAAAGGGCGGAGTATATTTTGACGACGCTTATTTGGACGAATTCCGTGCCTTCTTGAAAGAGATCGTTCTTTCCAAATTAGAAAGGCATGATCTGGACAAGGAACTTCTACTTTTACTTATATCTTCTACCAAAAAATTCGAAGATGCGTTCGATTCGTACTTCGACGATAAATTCGATGTGCAAAGATTAGTGGATAATGGGATCACCGAATTTCTGGAAAGAAAAGGATTTTCAGGAGATTACGGGGCCGACGTATTCTTGAGGAATTATTTCTTTCAGATCTTAAATACAAAATTATTCCCTATCCGACAAATCACTTCAGAATACAGAGACCGCGCGTATTACGAAATTTTCGGAAGATTTAGAGAAGAAGAGAAAGAAAAGACTAAAAAGAAAAAATCGAACTTCCGCAAAAAATTCACTTCGAAATCGTTTTACGAAGATGAAGATGCGGAAACAAGAGAGCATCGCGAATTTTTAGGTCTCTCCGAAGATTATTCAAAAGCAGAATTAAAAAATAAATACAAAGAGATGATCAAAAAATACCATCCTGACGTAAACAAGAACGGATTGGAAATGACACAAAAGATCATCGCTTCATATAATTATTTAGTAATGAAAGATCGTTAGTTAAGGATTTGATTCCTTTCTAGGTAAAACCTTCCACTGATTATCCGCTTTTGTAATATTTCCTGGAACATCCCTTTCCCAAAAACCGTGAACCTTCTCATTATAGTTTAGATATAATTTGCCAGAGACAATTTTCCAAGCCTTAGGATCTGTTTCATAAGCTTCACCATCTCTCATTGCATAAGCACAATAACCTCCATACTGAGGTGCAAAGTTTTCCGGTGACTTCTTAAATGATTCTAGATTTTTTTGAGAGGAAAATCTCCAGTCAGCACCTTTCCAACGAAAACTAAATTTAGGATTTCCTTCTTTAGGTTTGGATTCAGTAAAATAAGAAACTGGATCGTAACCGCTGATTGCGGTTTTTCCATCAGGTTTAAAAACTGGCTCCACGAGTTGTCTACTTCCGCAGTCCAAAAGAAGTAAAAATACGATCGGTAAAAAATACGACTTGTTCATGTATCTTTCTTCGGATCGAATCGAAATAGGTTACATCGGAGAAAACATGTCTTCCATAGGAGTTGGCTTAAGAAAAGAACATTATCCATATCTAAGAAAGGGAGAGCCTGTTCGGATCTCTTGGTTCGAAGCAATCACCGAAAATTATATGGATACCCAAGGTCGTCCCTTGGAAATGTTAGAGTCAGTCCGCAAAAATTTTCCTGTGGCTTTACACGGAGTCTCCTTATCTATTCTGGGCGGTACTTTTCCTGATAAAAAATATATACAAAGATGGAAGGAGCTTATCCAAAGAATAGATCCATTTATAGTTTCTGACCATCTTTGTTGGACAGAACAATCCGGAAATTATCTGCACGATCTTCTTCCTTTTCCATTTACAAAAGAATTTTTAGAATTTGCGATAGATAGAGCTCAACAAGTCCAAGAACTTTTAGGAAGAAAGATCTTATTAGAAAATGTTTCCACATATTTGAGTTTTCCCCAGAGCGAAATGACTGAATGGGAATTTATCTCTGAACTTTCTAAAAGAAGCGGGTGCGGGATTTTATTAGATATTAATAATATATATGTAAATTCCATCAATCATGGATTTTCAGCGCAAGAATATCTAAATTCTATTCCTTGGAAGAATGTGGGCCAGATCCATTTGGCAGGACATACAGATACTGGAGAATTTTTATTCGATACTCACTCTAGGCCGGTTGCCAAAGAAGTTTGGGATCTATTTTCTTCCTTTGCGGAAAAGATCCGAGGGATTCCAATCTTACTCGAATGGGACGAAGACATTCCAAGTTTTCCAGAAATGGAAGAAGAAGCACTCAAAGCAAAATCTATCTTGGGATCTCTAATAATATGAATCCAGAAGAATTCAGGAAAATTTTTTCAAGTGTACTTTTAGGAAAAGAAGAAGGTCCGCTATTGTCGGATCAGATCCTGCCCGGCGGGAAATTAGATACTGATTCTGCAATTGCAGTCTATCAAAACGCTTATAGTGCAAGGTTTACGGATGCACTTGGAGAAAAATACGAAACAGTTTGGCGAGTCCTAGGAGACGATGACTTTTTTGAAACAGCAAAGAACTTTATTAAGGAGAATCCATCACATTCTTATAACCTATCAGATTATGGAGAAAAATTTCCCGACTTCTTGAAAGAGAATTTTCCAGAGCATCCAGTTTTGGCAGAAATCTCAGACTTTGAGTATCAAGTTTTTGAAATATTCCATCTTCCTAAAAATGAAGGAACCAATTTGCAAAACGGTTTGCCTCAAGGAGAAGCAGAAGATCTAAAGATTAGTTTTCATTCTTCTATTTTATTTTTAGAATATTCTTATCCGGTTTATGATCTTTGGAAAACTGAAGATCAGGATAAACTTCCTGAATTTTTAAATCAAAAAAAACAATATCTCGTCCTGGGAAAAAAAGGATCAGATTTATTCGTATCGGAACTAGATGAATGGGAATGGACTTTTGGTAAAAGTTTGCAGGAAGGAAAAACTATTTTAGAGTCTTTGGAAATTGCGGGAAATCCCCCGAAAGGACTCGGATCCATTTCAGAATTCCTCTCGGGGATGACTATAAACGGTTTAGTAATCCAAGTTAACTCTTGAATGTGCCTTTCTTAGAATCACATTCTTTTTTAGTAAGAGAGATCCAACCTTCTCCTTTGCAGGAATTTTTTCCAGCACAGCTATGTCCTTTTCCTCCACAGTCTCCGGTTCCCTTGCAAGAATTGATGCCGTAACATTCTCCCTTTGGCTCTTCTGTTTTTGCTTCTTTCTTTTCAGCCATAACTCCTGTGGTAAATAAACCAGTTAAAGCTGCGCCTATGATCATACTTTTTGTCAGATCGTTCATGCTTTTGTTTCTCCAGACGAATTAATCTAGATCGAATTCGGATCATTCGATCTGTTTTTATTTCGTTGGATGGATTGGATGGTTACAGGGGAAAGAGAAAAGAAGAGAAAGATCGGAAATATCGGGACCTTCTCTCGAAAGTCCCGATTGAATAATATGAATTATTCTGGAAGTGCTTCGCCTTCAATACGGATAGAAACTTCTTCTCCGATCAAAAGTCCGCCTTTTTCTAAAGGTTTGTTCCAAGCGATATCAAAATCAGCTCTTTTGATCTTAGTTTCTGCTTCGAAACCTAGGTGAGTGTTTCCCCACGGGTCTTTTGCAGAACCTGCAAATTTAACATCTAAAGTAACTGGTTTAGTCACTCCTTTGATAGTTAATTCTCCTTGGATCTTTGCAACTCCACCTTTTTTAACTGTAGCTTTTTTAGCTTTGAAAGTAAGAGAAGGATGATCTTCAACATTGAAGAAATCTTTTCCTTTTAGGTGTCCGTCTCTTTTCTCATCGTTAGTGTGAATAGAAGCTGCTTTGATAGTTACGTCTAGGTCGGTAAGAGTGCCAGTAGCTTCATCGTAAGAGAATTTTCCGCTGAAGTCTTTAAAACTTCCGGATACGTTAGAAATGGTAAGGTGTTTGATCTTGAAGCCAACGCCAGTATGAGCGTTATCTAATTTGAAATTTCCAGCTTGAAGACTGCCGAAAGTTAAAAGCACCAGAAGGCTAGGGATCAGATAAAGTTTCGTTTTCACGAGTGAATTTCTCCTTTGAGAATGTTTGGGTTTTAGACTGATCTGCCGGTGTAATTATTGAAATTACAAGTAAAAATACAAAATTTATTTCGAAAAAGGGAAGGGTGGGTGTTTGTACCGGCAAGAATTCGTTTCATAAATTAGGGGGTGGGGGATGCTTGCCTTCGATCATGAAAACAACTGGAATTTCAAAAGGATTCTTTCTATTTAGCGCAATTTATTTCGCGATCCTAATTTTACTAAAACCTTGGGAGGCACTTTTTTCAGATCAGTTTTTGAAATACCACCAAGCGTATTCCATGTTCCAATCCGGTTTCAGCACCGAAAATTTGATCTATCCTTCTTTGGATCTAGATCCGACTTACAGTTATTTTCTTTGGAAAGCACCGATGGTTTTCCAGATCGGAGATAGAATGATCGGTCAATATCCGATCTTTCTCACACTTCTAATTGCTCCATTTTTAGTTTTAGGTTGGGTTCCTATCGTTTCCATTTTGATGGGAATATTCAATCTTATCTCTGCTTATATTTTGAGAAGGTTTTGGGATCTTTCCTGGTTCTGGCTCGCATTTACTTTTTTCGGGACTTATATCTTTTTGATGGGACCCGAACTTTCGGAACATCCTCCTCTTCTTCTTTTAGAATTATTAGGGCTCACTTTCTTTTATAAAACAGAAGATAAAATTTTGAATAAGCTGATCGGAGGTTTTGTTTTAGGACTTGGAGTTTGGTTAAGATTAGAAGTCCTGATCTTTTTTGTGATCTTCTGGGGGAGTGGTTGGATTGTTTTCGGAAAAGATTGGTGGAAAAAATCTTTTTGGTTCTCTGTATCTTTTTCAGCTATAGTACTTCTACTTTTCTTATTTCATACATTGGATTACCAACATCCAATCGGACCTAGATATTTCCAAAATTTTAATACTGGCGAAGACCAAGGGACGGTTCTGTCCAGGGCATTCACAATCCTGATCGGGACTTATTCCATGCCAGGGCTTTTGATCTATTTACCGATACTTCTTCCTCTTCTATATTTTTTTGTGAAAAAATCCAAAGAAGGAAAGATCCAAGCTTCTTTCACTCATTTAGGGATTAGCGCGTATGTATTCATTATACTAATCGCTTTCCTAGCTCCAAACGATGGTGTTTCCAATTGGGGACCAAGATATGTAGGACTCGCATTGATCCCGTTTGTTTTGGTTTTAAAAGAAGTGACTGAAGTTTTGGGATGGAAGCTTGGAAAATCAGGCAAAAACTTAGCATTTTCTATTTTAGTAATTTATTCTTTTACAATGACCTTGGCCGGATTTGTAAATTATCAAAGAAGTTCTAAAGAGATAAGGTCAATCCGTTCTATTTACAAGGATTCTCAAGCGTCTAGTTTATTATTCTTGGATGATGTTCTTTGCGGATCTATCGGACCTTCTTATTTCCAGAAGAGAGTATTATGTATTCATAATGAAACTTCTGCCCAAGGAATGGATACTATAGTATCTTTTCTTTCTAAAAAACATCCTGGTGAGAAGGTGGGATTTATTTCTTATTCGGATGCTGTGGTGGAATACGCTGCAAAACTTCCTGAATCGAATAATATTTTAATGCATAAATATCGCATGAAAGTATTAGCAGAGGCGGCGATCCGTCCTGTTTGGCTGGAATTATTTGGTCATGCTTGGAAAGAGGGGGAAGTGAAAACGAAAGGTCTTTGGGAATATCGAGAATACGAAATTCCCAAAGAGATGAATGGAATATTAAGAAAATAAATTGTATCTTAGGATACAGTAGATTGCTCTAAAGCCGTCTTTCCAACCTATCTTTTTACCTTCTGCGTAAGTGCGTCCATAGTAAGAGATCCCTACTTCGTAAACGCGAATGTCTGGGATCTTTGCAATTTTTGCAGTTATCTCAGGTTCGAATCCGAAACGATTCTCTTTAATATCGATTCCTTGGATTACTTCTCTACGGAATGCTTTATAACAAGTTTCCATATCAGTCAGATTAATGTTCGTGAACATATTGGAAAGAGTGGTAAGGAATAAATTTCCTAGACTATGCCAGTAGTAAACGACTCGATGAGGTCTTCCACCCATGAATCTGCTTCCGAAAACTACGTCTGCTTTTCCTTTGTAAATCGGATCGATCACATCTGGAATTTCAAACGGATCATATTCAAGGTCCGCGTCTTGTACGATAACTATATCACCTTTGGCAGCTTTGAATCCCGTGCGGAGTGCAGCGCCTTTTCCCTGGTTTTTCTCGTGGAATATGAGCTGGTCCACCAACTTCTTAAAAGGAGCGGTTTGTAGGAGTTCCCTCGTTCCGTCCGTGGAAAAATCGTCCACAAGGATGATCTCTTTATCCTTGTATGGGACCTTCTTTACGGTTTCTAGAATGTTTTTGATGGTCTGTTTTTCGTTATAACAGGGAATTACAATAGAAAGTTTCATTTAGCGTCCAGACCGACTAAGTCGCTCATCCGGAAATCCCGGATGATATTTTCGGCTTTAACGATTATTTTTTCCAATGCGATGCCGAAAAGTAAATTCTTATACGCTTCCGAAGCTTTCGGATAGTCTCTATCGCTGACTTGTACGGTCATTCTGTCGCTGACCCTGTTTTTCTCCACACATTCTAGAGCGGTCTTTCTGAGTGCTGCGAGCGCGATACATACTTCTTTCAGAATGTTCTGGGAATCCCTTTCCATTGCGGATTGGTTCCCGTTCGCATCTAATAATGCCTTAATATGTTCTGAGATACGAAGAGAAGGCATCCCTCTTTTTGTAACTCCGACCCTTTCGATCATAGAGATACTATCTTGGAAGGCAGAATATTCAGGAGTTCCTCTGAATATATGGATTAGGACAGGAAGGTCAGTTTCTGCAAATGCAGTCATAGCCCCGTAAAAAAATCTCATTTCCGGTCTGGCTAATGGATGGAAATCCACCTTTTGGTATTTGGAAAGTTTTTCCTCTTGTTCGTCCAGGATACGATTGATCGTTTCTCCCTTAGAGGCGTTCCTTCTTTCAGTAAGTTCTTTATGTTTAGTTTTGATCTTTTCCAGAAAGTCTACTTCGTCTTTTAGGAAATTGTCCAGATTTCCCCTATGTTTTAGGGTTTGGATATAACGATCCTCAAAACCTTTGGCGTCGAAAACTTTAGGACTTTGTTTGGACCCTTCCCGGTATTCGGTTCGGAGTTTTTCTACGATTGTTTTTATCTCTTGATCGCTAAGTGCCATGCAAAAGGTTTCTATCCTTCGCTATCGGCCCATTTTTGCAAGGAGATAAGTAGTCCACCTATATCTTCTGAACAATATAATAAGGCGCTTCTGGCATCCTTATACATCTGTTGTTGGTTATATGCTACTTGTTTTAGGTGGTTCTCATTCTTAGTATTTAGTACGTTTAAGGCGTTCAGGACCATTTTTTTGACTTTTCTAGTCAGGTCCAAGAGAAGTTCCTGCATTTCCCAGCGGATCACTAATTTTAATTTTTCGATATCAGAAGTTTTGGACTGCAGCGCCTGTTTACGATGAGATTCGTACTTCGCTATATAATAGGTGATGGATCTAGGATAAGAAGTTAACTCTTTATGATAATTTAATATCTTATCCAACTTTTGGAAGAATTCTATATCGAATTCTCTTGCTAGGTTGCCTACTATGTTTTTGTTCTCCGATGGATCTCCAGTAGCTTCGAAAATTTTAGAATTTCGAATATTATTTAATACTGATTCGATCCTATCTTTGATCTTCTGGAATTGTTGAACGCTATCTTCGATATATTTTGTTTCTCTGTTGGAGCCAGCTTCTATATTTTCTATAAAGACCGGAATATCTTCTTTTCCAACATTAGAAGAAAGCCCTGCATCTGATATATTCAGATCTACTTTCGAAAGATCGAATATATCATTTTGGACAGAATTCATTCTGGCCGAAAGATCTGGACCTTCAGAAGGAGTGATATCTAATTCTTTTGGAGTGTTAGGAATATAAGCAGGTTTTTCTGAATTTGCAGAGCTTGGCTTAGTATGTTTTGTTTTTTCCGCCAGGTTTTCTACCCAGTCAGCACTTGGATGTTTTGTACTTTTAAGAAGATTGGATAATTTCTGTAAATCTAAAGGATTGGATGTAGCCTTAGGATTTACTCTACCTAATTTAGGTTTATTTGCTTCTGCTTCAGAAGCTTTTTGAAGAGTGATACGAATGATCTCCGCCTTTCTGCTTTCTTTATTAAAACGAACGGCATAACGGTTCCCGTTCCTATCCAAATACTTGGTTCCTAATTGAGCCAAAGAAAGTTTATTAGGATCGATCTCGTCAATCGAGTTCACGATGATATAGTCTTGTGCTTGTCTTGATATCATGCGAGGCGTCCTGGGTCTTCCTATAGGACGTATAATTAATTTCCAATCTTTCGAATTACAAAAAATAGAATAAAAATCCTTGCAAGCAAAGCAAAATTTTTCTTCAGACCTTAGTTTAGGAAATTTATTTCAGACATACCTCGTTTAAGGTAGAGGCGCGGTTTAACCTTACTGTTGGAACTTCAGCAAGGCAGTTACAAAACTAATTACTTAAGTGCGAATAACGCAATCGTCAAATTCGAAATGGTTTTTTGTATGTAGCGTTGGGTTGGGCGTATCCGCCGAGACATGGGCGGATCTTCGCTTTGTTTGGCACGTCGCTCTTTCTCACGCAAAGCCGCTAAGAAGAGAAGATTTTTGAATAAGTTAAGTAAAAGGCTCTTTTCAGCTTCGCGACTTCGCGTGACAAAAGAAAGGAATACCAATAAATCCGGCTCGAAGAGTTGCAAATAAAGTAGGCCAATACGGAAATACTCTGTCCAACAAACCTCTCTGTGTTCTTCGTGCGGACCAAAAGATATAAAAGCTCGTTGACAGGCTGCCTGGGTACGAAAATCTGGGCTCAATCCCTGAATAGGAAGTAGAGATCCTTGGCGAATATTAAATCTTCAGAAAAAGATATCCGTAGAACGAAACGCAGAAATGCGGCGAATTCTCAAAACAGGAATCGCCTTAGGACCCAAGCTAAAAAGATCCTTAAAGCGCTCCAAGACGGAGAAAAAGACTCCTTAAAATCTTTGTTCGGACAATATGCATCTCTTCTGGACAAAGCTGCGAAAACCAACCTGATCCACTCTAAAAATGCTGACCGCAAAAAGAGTCGGATGGCATTGCGTATCAATCAGGCTGCAACCGCATAATAACCGTTTTCATAACGGGCGATTAGCTCAGCTGGGAGAGCGCCTCCCTTACAAGGAGGATGTCGGCAGTTCGATCCTGTCATCGCCCATGTTCTCATCCCAATTTAAAAAACATTCCTCGGAATCATGGCTCTAAATCCTCAAAAACCGGTCTTCCAACATCCGGATTTGATGGTTTCAGTGTCCGGAATCCGAGGAATTATTCCCACCGGATTAAGTCCCGACGTAATTTTCCATTCACTTATGGCTTTTGGGTCCAGACTCAAAGGAAACACAGTAGTCATCGGAAGAGATTCTCGTCCGAGCGGCGCTTATATAGAAAATATCGCGATCGGGATTATGCTCGCAATGGGCAAAAAAGTCATTCGTTTGGGGATTGTTCCTACACCTACTGTTAAAGCAGTGGTTGCTCAGTCAGGAGCCGCTGGCGGGATCATGATCTCCGCTTCTCATAATCCAGTGATCTGGAATGCGTTTAAGTTTATCGGGCCTGGTGGTTTTTTTACAAACTCAGAAGACTTAGAAGGCCTTTTAGATCTGGTCCGAAAAGAAGATTATAAACCTTTCCAATTCAAACCGAATACAGATGTCGAAGATGGAACCGATAGGATCCAAGCTCATATAGATTCCGTTTTGGCTCGAGTGAATGTATCTGCGATCAAACGTAAAAAGTTCATAGTATTTTTAGATGCAGTCAACGGCGGGGGAAGCTTCGTTTTACCTGAATTGTTAAGTCGCTTGGGTTGTAAGGTCATTTTGCAACATTGTACTCCCGACGGAACATTTCCTCGTCCACCTGAACCTACACCTGATGCACTCAAACAATCTTCTCGTCTGATCAAAAAATCTAAGGCAGATATTGGCTTTGCTTTGGATCCAGATGCAGACAGGCTTGTGGTTTTATCTCCTAAAAAAGGAGCTATTTCAGAAGAATTAACTCTTCCTCTCAGCTTTATGTCCTACCTTGCTTCTAACTCTATTCCTAAGAAAGCATCCATCACCGTGAACCTCTCCACAAGTTTTGTGAATGATTGGGTCGCGGACTCTGTTGGAATTCCGACTTATCGATCTAAGGTGGGAGAAGCAAACGTTGTGGCAGAAATGATACACCGTAAATCTGTTTTTGGCGGAGAAGGAAACGGAGGAGTCATTGATCCGGCGATCCCTTCTTTCGGAAGAGACTCTCTTTCGGGGGTGGCTCATATACTGAATCTGCTTGCCCTAAAGGGGGAAGATGCTGAAACTGTGATAGGTGGTCTTCCTGCGGTCCATATGCGCAAGATTGCCTACAAGATCGCGGGTCAGAAGACGGAGCAGATTTATTCTAAGTTTCGCAGCGCCTTCTCCGAATATAAAGAAGATTCGAGAGACGGATTACGTTTAGTGAATCATGACTCTTGGATACATATTCGACCTTCGAATACCGAGCCGATCCTCCGGTTGATTGGAGAAGCCAGAACCAAAAAGGATCTGGAATCCCTTTTAAATAAAGCCGGAAAGATCATGGAGAATTCATAATATATGTGTGGAATCGTAGGATACGCTGGCGATAAGAACGTAGAATCCGTACTCATAGTAGGGCTCATCGGTTTGGAGTATCGTGGATACGATTCAGCCGGGATTGCAGTTTTGGATAGAGGAGAGATCCAAGTCCGTAAACAAAAAGGCAAAATTAAGGATCTGGAGAATTACCTAAAGGAACATCCAATCCGAGGTAATGTTGGAATTGGTCATACTCGTTGGGCGACCCACGGTGAACCAAATCAGATCAATGCTCACCCTCATACAGATTCCAAAGCTACTGTTGCAGTAGTTCATAACGGAATTATAGAAAATTATTCAGAACTCAGACAAGAACTCAAACAAAAAGGTTTCGTATTCCATAGTATGACGGATACGGAAGTTCTTCCCAATCTTTTGGCAGAGAGCAGAAAAAGAGGCTTATCCAATAAGGATGCTTTTTTAGAATTATTTAATAGAGTTCATGGGAAATGGGCCATCGCAGTTGTATTCGATAACGAGCCGGGCAGAGTGTATTTTGCACAAGACGGCGCACCTTTACTTTTAGGAAGAGGAAAAGAAGAATACTATCTTGCTTCTGATATTTCTCCTCTAACTAGGAACTGTAGAGAAGTTTATTATATTAACTCAAAAGAATGGGGATACTTTTCAAAAACCGAATGTAAAATTTTCGGATTCGATGGTTCCGAGAAGGAATTTGAATTTAAAGCACAAGATATTAAATTCGAAGACGTAGATAAGGGCGGTTATCCGCATTATATGATCAAGGAGATCCACGAACAACCTGGGATCTTCCGCAGGATCATCCAGTCTCGTATCGGAGAAAGTGGAGAGATCGAATTTCCTGAAAGTACAATTTCCAGAGAGATGATGTCCAAGGTAAACCGTATCATCATCCAAGCAGCAGGAACTAGCTACTATGCAGGAATGCTCGGAAAACATTATCTGGAAAATTTTGCAAAGATCCAAACTGATACCGAAACTTCTTCGGAGTTCCGTTATAGAAACCCTGTGGTAGAAGGTGATACTCTTATCGTAGGAATTTCTCAGTCAGGAGAAACTGCAGATACTCTTGCTTCTCTTTTAGAAGCAAAAGCAAAGTTTATCAAAGTTCTTTCTTTGGTGAATAATGTGAACTCCACAATCGCAAGAGAATCAGATTCATTCATTAGAACTGACGCTGGTCCTGAGATCGGGGTCGCGAGTACAAAGGCATTTACTGCACAGGTAATCAACCTTCTTCTTTTTTCATTATACGTTGCTCGCTTAAAATGGATCGTTTCCGACGAAGAGCTTAAAACTTTAATAGAAGAGATCAGACTTCTTCCAGGCAAAATGGAAAGAATTTTGTCTCAGGCACATATTCTAGAAAGATGGGCCGCAGATTTTACTAAGACCAAAGATTTTGTATTCTTAGGCAGGACTTACAACCATCCAGTCGCTTTGGAAGGCGCTCTGAAATTAAAAGAGGTCTCTTATATTCACGCTTCTGGTTATGCAGGCGGGGAATTCAAACATGGACCGATCGCACTTATCACAAACGAAGTGCCGGTTGTATGTATCGCGACCAAATCCGAAATTTACACCAAAATGCTTTCCAATATCCAGGAAATTAAGGCCAGAAATGGGATCATGATCTCCATCGTAACCGAAGGGGATAAAGAGGCAAAAGAGCTTTCAGACTACTGTTTTGAAGTTCCGGACTGTCCGGAAATTTTAAGTCCGATACTGAATGTTCTTCCTCTCCAACTTCTGGCCTATTATTCTGCCGTGGCTAGGGGTTGTCCTCCGGACCAACCTAGAAACCTAGCAAAGTCCGTCACAGTGGAGTAGTGAGCGTGGGCAGAATTCAGAGAATTTGGATCGATGAGAGGGAAACTCCTCCCGGTTTGGGAGCCTTAACCAGAATTCGGTCTTTCTCAGAGATTCGAGACGGGGTTTTAACTCCACTCCAACGTTTAAAAGAGCAGTATCCTGATTCTAAGATATTGTATTCTCATTCAAACCCTGCATTCGAGAAAACATTCTTCGAAAGAAATCCTAAGATAACTGAGTATGATGATAAGGATGTAGATCTAATCATCCGTCCTGAGGAATTCCTACCTTGGAAATCCTTGGAGTCTGTGGGTAAAAACATAGACCAAGATCTGGAAAATCATAAGGATCTTCGCAAATGGGCCCGCAAACTTAAAGTAAAGTCCGGTGATTTCCAAGTAGTCGGAAAATCCAAACACGTTCATATCCATCCTTCTGCTAAAATATATCCTGGCGTGGTTATAGATGTAACTTCTGGGCCTGTGATCATAGATAAGGATGCAAAAGTAACTTCTTTCAGCTTTTTAGAAGGTCCCTTATATATAGGCCAAGGTACTCATGTAGATAATGCTCGCATTACCGGAAACACTTCCATAGGGAATGTGTGCAGAATAGGCGGAGAAGTGGGTGATAGTATTATATTAGATTTTACGAATAAACACCACGAAGGGTTTTTAGGACATTCTTTGGTGGGAAGTTGGGTCAATCTAGGCGCATTATCTACTACCTCCGATCTAAAAAATAATTATGGTGTGGTCAAGATCAGAGAAGAACATACCGAAATCACGACAGGTTCCATCAAATTCGGTTCTATCATTGGAGATTTTTCTAAGATAGGTATCGGAGTGATGTTGAACACAGGAACAGTGATAGACTTTGGATGTAACGTGGTTTCTTCCAAGGCGAGCGGTTATCTTCCTCCTTTTATTTGGGCAGATGGGCAACCTTATATCTTAGATCTATTCCTTCGCGATTCACGCAAGATCATGGCAAGAAGGAACAGAGAACTTTCTCATTCCGAATCAGAACTTATTAGAATTTTATACGAAACCAAGGTCCGGAAATAAAAAAGGACCGGAGGCTCCATGGAAGTTTTGGAATCGCGTATTAGTACGTCTTCCCCTGAATATAAAGAGAATTTCAAAGACCTTTCAGAGAAGGTCGCGGATTTACGTAAACTTCTCCAAAAAGCCGGACAAGGCGGAGGAGAAAAATCCATCCAGAAACATAAGAGCAGAGGAAAGCTCACTGCAAGAGAAAGGATACAGGGATTAATAGATCCAAATACTCCTTTTTTAGAATTCTCCGCATTGGCTGGGGAGAAGGTTTATGCAGACGACGTTCCTTCTGCCGGTATCGTAACTGGGATCGGTAAAATTTCAGGAACTCCTTGTGTGATCGTTGCAAACGACGCAACAGTGAAAGGTGGAACTTATTATCCACTCACTGTCAAAAAACATATTCGTGCGCAAGAGATTGCACTCGAGAATCGTCTTCCTTGTGTTTATCTTGTGGATTCAGGTGGAGCATTCCTTCCGATGCAGGATGATGTATTCCCTGATAAATGGCATTTTGGTAGGATCTTTTATAACCAAGCAAATCTTTCTAGGATGGGAATCCCTCAGATCTCCGTCGTAATGGGAAGTTGTACTGCAGGTGGTGCATATATTCCTGCGATGTCAGATGAGTCTGTGATCGTAAAAGGAAATGGTACGATCTTCCTCGGTGGACCTCCTCTTGTAAAAGCAGCAACAGGAGAGATCGTTACTCCAGAAGAACTAGGTGGCGCTGATGTTCACTGTAGGATCTCGGGAGTTACAGACCATTATGCAGAGAATGATCCGCATGCACTCGAGATTGCTAGGCATATCGTTTCTAGTTTGGGAGCGAGAGCCAAAAAATTAGAAGAGCAGATCTCTTACGAAGAACCTCTTTATCCCTCTGAAGAGATTTATGGGATCATCCAAAAAGATATCCGTAAACCTTATGATGTGAGAGAAGTTATCGCGAGAGTGGTAGATGGCTCCAGATTCCAAGAATTCAAAAAATATTATGGAACAACGATCGTCACAGGTTTTGCGAATATTTATGGAAAGACTGTAGGCATTATCGCTAATAACGGAGTTCTGTTTTCTGAAAGTTCCTTGAAGGCGGCTCATTTTATCCAACTTTGCAACCAAAGAGAGATCCCTTTACTCTTCTTACAAAACATCACAGGTTTTATGGTAGGGAAGAAGTATGAGAACTCGGGTATCGCAAAAGACGGTGCGAAGATGGTAAACGCAGTCTCTACTTCTGTAGTTCCAAAATATACTGTGGTGATTGGCGGTTCCTACGGTGCTGGAAATTATGGAATGTGCGGCCGTGCATTCGGGCCTAGATTTCTTTGGATGTGGCCAAATGCTAAAATTTCTGTGATGGGAGGAGAACAAGCCGCAAATGTTCTACTCACGGTGAAGCAGGAACAATTGGAGAAGGAAGGAAAATCACTCTCCGAAGCAGAGCAGGCAGAATTCAAAAGACCTATATTAGAAGATTATGATAATCGTTCTTCTTGTATCTATTCTACTGCAAGACTTTGGGATGATGGTGTTCTGGATCCAGCTCGTACTCGAGAAGCTTTAGGTTTGGCGCTGTATTCTGACCTTTCTCCTAAGGGTATAGAACCTTCTTACGCAATCTTCCGGATGTAATTTCCTTCGGAAGAATGATACCTAAGTATAGTTTTTCACTTCTAAAATTTTATTTTTCCGGCAGGTCTCAAAAATCTGCCTAATAAGTACGCAAACTGCTAGGCTGAATCTGGAAACCTTCTCCCTAAACTAAGGAAAAATCTGCCTTATCTATAAATTTGGGTAATTTTTCCTAGATAAAACCTCGTTTCAGGCCTCTATGATTCCTAATCCGATTTTTTAATCTTTTTTTGAACTAATTTTTCACTCAGGTACTCTTCTTGCATTATTTGGATTAAACATATTTTCGAGATGAGATTTGAGAAAATGAAAATTGCCCAAAAACTTATCGCGCTCTTGATCTTAATCGCTCCAGTACTGATCTGGGGTCAAGACGCTACACCAGCACCAGAAGCCGCACCAGCTGCTCCTACTTTGGATAAAGGGGATACCGCATGGATGATCGTGGCTTCCACTTTCGTGTTCTTCATGATCCCAGGACTCGCGCTGTTCTACGGCGGTATCGTAAGATCTAAGAACGTTCTTTCAACAATGATGCACAGCTTTGTTGCGATTCTTGTCCTCACAATCCAGTGGACATTATTCGGATACAGCTTAGCTTTCTCCGGAGATAGTCCATTTTTCGGCGATTTTCAACTCTTCCTGTTGAATGGAATTAACGACGAATCATTGGCAGGAACTATTCCGAAATACATTCACTTCCTATTCCAAGGAATGTTTGCGCTAATCACTCCGGCTCTAATTTCCGGCGCGATCGCAGAAAGAGTGAAACTTTCCGGTTATATTGTATTCATTCTCGCATGGTCTACATTGGTTTATGATCCAGTCGCGCACTGGGTATGGTCTGATAACGGTTGGCTTTTTAAAAAGACTGCATTGGATTTCGCGGGTGGAACAGTGGTTCACTTGATTTCCGGTATCGCTGGTCTTGCTGCAGCAATCGTACTCGGAAAACGTAAAGGAGAAGGTCCTGCACTTATCGCTCCGAACAACTTGACTTACACCTTAATCGGTGCGGGATTCCTATGGTTCGGATGGTTTGGATTTAACGCAGGTTCCGGTCTTGCTGCTAATGGTCAGGCTGCGAGAGCTTTCGTTGTAACTTTAGTTGCTCCGGCAACTGCAGGTGCTGTTTGGTTATTGATCGAATATCTTCACACTAAAAAAGCTACCGCTCTTGGAGCAGCTTCCGGGATCGTTGCAGGTCTGGTTGTGATCACTCCTGCTGCAGGTTTTGTAGACGCTACAGGCGCATTGATCATGGGAGCAATTGTATCTCCTATCTGTTACGGTGCGATCCTTCTAAAAGGTAAACTTGGTTACGATGACTCTTTGGACGCTTTCGGAATTCACGGAGTTGGTGGAGCTATCGGAGCGATCCTTACGGGTGTATTCGCACTTTCGAATTATATTCCTGAGGGAGTTACTCGCGGAGACCAGATTATCGTTCAGATTATCAGCGTTGTAGCAACCGGTGCTTACTCTATCGTAGTATCCTTGATCTTAGTGTTTATCATCGAGAAAACAATCGGATTCAGGATTTCCGAAGAGAAAGAGATTGCCGGACTCGATTCCGAGATTCACGGAGAAAAAGGTTATATTATATAACCTTTTGAATTTATACATTAAGTAAAGGAGAGCATATGAAATTAATCGTAGCAATTATCCAGCCCCATAAACTGGAAGAGGTTAAAGCGGAGCTTACTAAGAATGAAATTTATAGACTTACCGTAAGTGACGTGCAAGGCTACGGGCAGCAAAAAGGAAAAACTGAAGTATTTCGTGGACACGAATACCAAGTAAACCTTCTTAGAAAAGTAAGATTGGAGATCGCGGTAAACGACGAGTTCGTAAAACCTACCGTAGATGCGATCTTAAAAGCTGCCAAAACTGGCGACGGAAAGATCGGAGACGGAAAAATTCTAATTCTTCCTCTCGAAGATGTAATCCGTATTCGCACAGGAGAAAGAGGAAGCTCAGCGATTTAATTCTTCCCCAATACGAGTCGAAACTAGCTTCGGGGTCGGTGATTTACCGGCCCCATTTTTATGTACGAGCTTACTATCGTTTGTTTTTTGTTAGACGATATTATTCTAAAAGTATATATCTAATCCGTGTTTCTTATGATTAGATTTCTAAAATACATCGCTGTAGCATTTTACACGACATTCCTGTTAGGATGTTTTTCTAATTATCAATCTGCATATGTAAGCAATGGAGCAGGGATTAAGATAAGATCTGCTCCTAAACTTTCTTCTGAAAAGATGGGAACGATCCCGTATAAGGGAGAAGTGAAAATTTTGGAGAAGGACCAAAGATTAGCGCATATAGAAGGGTTCGAAAATTATTGGTACAAGATTAAAAGTGAAGAAGGAGAAGGTTGGGTTTTCGGAGGTTACCTAAGTTTTAAACATCCAGATTTTTTGCCTCCAGGTTCTAATTCCTATACTGGACTAGTTTATCATCATCCTATCCGATCTATAAAATTAATTCGCACTCATATTATAAATGAGGGCTTATATCTAAATATTTATCAGGCAGATCCAAAACATATTTTTGCGTTTTTAGAAAGTAAGAACCAAATCTCCCAAAATATAACCGAATGGAGGATCTTACATGCTATCACATTGGATATTCCTCAAAAAGACGAAGAGATATTAAACAGAGTTACTGCTCAATGTTTTACTCCCGGTTTAGATGGAAAAGAAGTCATACTCGCAATCTTAAAAATACAAATGCGTAAGACTGGAGTAACTATCGGAAACCATTATGAGGTGGCTCTAGATAAATTAAAGATTCGCAAAGCATGGACCCTAAGCGAGGACGAATTGTTTTTACAACCTATTCTGAAAACCAAAGGTATTGAATGTACGATCTTCGATCCTGGAAATCAGTTAAAGGCGATTTCGGAGTGAAGGGATTAGATCTACGAAATGGGATAAGTTATAGAAAAAAATAGAATTTGAGTTCGCGTTAATACATCTGAAGGATGCCTTGGAGGTATCCTTTGAAACGAAAGTTCATCTTTTTTCTTGGGCTCATTTTTATAATATCTGGGACAATTTTCCTCATTCGATCAGGTCATCTTAATTATTCCCCAACTAACCTAAAGAGCAAAAAGACAGTTTCTCAAGTTCTGGAACTCACGGAAGAATACGTAGATCTTAAATACAAGAAACAATTCTTGGATAAAGGAATTGCTTATTAAAGGTGTAAGGTCTTCTATTGAAAGTTCAAAGGTCCCTCCGTTTCCGGGAAATCTATAAATTATAAAACAGAGATAGTGATGGTTGAACATTGGGACAATATCCCATTTGAGATAAGAGCGAAAATCCATACAAAATTTTTCACCCTCAATTTCTAATTCGCACTCATATCATAAGAGAGGCCTTGTATTTATAGAAAGATGACCAAGGTCGTATCTAAATCCCCTGAGGCATTCCAGTATTTAAAACGTATTTTAGAATATTATTTTATCAAGAATTTCTTAATTAAAATACCTTGACATATACTTTCATATCTCTAAAAGAAATAAACCTATTCAATAATGGATAGAAGAAGGTCAGTCTTGAAATTTCTAATTATTATATTTTTTGCAATTATTACATTCGGTTGCGTCTCGAGGCCGGGAGGGCAAAATTCCCAGACTATAAATTACGAAAGCAAAGGAAATTTGCAATCTTTCGAGCCTGTTGGATGTGTAAGTATTTCTGATCTTAAGAACACGAATACTCCTGCAGATCTATTACCGGGAACTCGTTTATGTTTGGAGAAGGATGATTTTGAACATGCTGTGGAACTTTTTGCCGTTGCCGGGATTTATGGCAGATTTGATATTCTAAGAGTTAATGATAAAACAGCTCATCAGGCAATTACAGTACTACTGATGAATAATCTAACAACCCTGGATGCAGACCGTAAAAAAGCATTCCAGGACTATATGAAAAATAAGCTACAACCCGGGTCGAATGAACTTTTATCTCTTTGCAATCGTGTCAAACTACTCGGACCTCCGAAGTATAATCCTGTTTATATGTTACAACATGGGATTAGCGCTTTCTCGGGCATAGGTGGTGGTTTGAAAACGGATTTTGATCCGACGTTTGCTTGGAATTCTTCCCTTAGTAGTTATCTACATTGCCCATAAAGAAACTTTTAAAGAATGAATAATAAAACTCTATTATAGGGATTGGTCTTCGCGTCTACAGAGCGGCGGTCCCTATATTTTAAACTTTCAATCTGACAAAACTATCTCTGCCGGACAGATCCTTTTTCAGATCTGCTTCGGAATATCCTAGAGAAAGTGCAGTTTCCTTCAGCCAGCCTGAATAACGCGGATGAGTTTCTAAATACAATCTGCCTTCTGGTTTTAATTTTGTCTTTGCTTCTGTTAGGATCTTAGTATGAAATCCTTGGAAATCAGAAACGAATAATGCAAGATGAGGTTCGTAATCTATTACATCCGGCATGATTGTAGACTTATCTGCTTCAGGTATATAAGGAGGATTAGAAACGATCAGATCAAATTTGGTCTCGTTTGGAATAGGGGAGAATAGATCTCCTTGATAAATTTCAAAACTTTTTTCTGTATTTAAGATTTCTTGAATATTCTTACGATTGATCTCTAATGCAGATTCAGAAGCATCTGTGAAGGATACTTTCCATTCTTTTCTGGCCTTGGCTAGGCTGATCCCGATACATCCACTTCCGGAACATAGGTCCAGAACTTCTAAATTGTTTTCTTTATTGGGATATTCTTCTAATACCCAGGCGACTAATTCTTCTGTTTCTGGTCTCGGGATAAGGACTGATTCATTTACGTGGAATTCTGAATCGAAAAATGCCTTCTTCCCTATGATATAAGCTGTAGGTCTGAATTTGGATCTTTGGACGATCCTTTCTCTATATTCGTCTTTTTCTGTCGGAGAGAGTGGTCTTTCAAAATCAATATAGAGTTTAACTCTTTGGATCTTGAGTAGGTCTGCGAGTAATATCTCCGCGTCCAATCTTGCAGAAGGTATGTTTTTCTTTTTTAGAAATTCTTCCGATTTCTTGAGTAGGTTCAGAACGTTGTCTTGGGAATCTGCCATGATTTGATGGTGGCCCCGAGAGGATTCGAACCTCCGACCAAAAGTTTAGGAAACTTCTGCTCTGTCCACCTGAGCTACGGGACCATTTTAGAACGCTGGTTTTCTTTTAAGAAGGTTTGCGCTTCTGGGAGACTATTCTCTGGAAGTCGTTAATATTGTGAATTACGATTTTGTCGGAGTATATCTCGATTTTACCGCTTTTAGCAAATTGGTTCACAACCTTCTGGACTTCTCCCACCGGTTGGGCGCACCAATCTGCGACGTCTTCTACAGTTACGTTGAGCACGACCTCTTTGAATTCAGTATGTGTATGCATTTTTTCATACAACATTAAGAATACGTCGGCTACTTTACCGATGATATCATCCAGTAATAGGATAAGTAATCTTCGTTTTGCATCGTAAATCCTTACGGAGAATATTGTTAGGATCTTAAGTGCAAGTGTAGGGTTCTTGGTCATCAATAGTTCGAAGTTTGCTCTATTGAAGTTAAGAACTTTCACTTCTGAAATTGCGATTGCAGTCGCACTTCTAGGTTGTTCTTCTAAGATCGCCATTTCTCCGAAGATATCTCCTTGTTCTAAGATATC
Source organism: Leptospira koniambonensis (assembly GCF_004769555.1). Taxonomy (NCBI): domain Bacteria; kingdom Pseudomonadati; phylum Spirochaetota; class Leptospiria; order Leptospirales; family Leptospiraceae; genus Leptospira; species Leptospira koniambonensis. Next base: position 1,278,687 of record NZ_RQFY01000004.1, read on the forward strand.
TAAGGTTTTGATGGAATTCCCCACAGTTTTAGTGATCTTTACCTTTCCGGCCTGGATCAAAAAGAAATCGTTTCCTGGTTCGTTTTCACAGAATATGATCTGGTTTGGTTCGAAAGTTTTTCCGAACTTTGAGAACATTGACTCGAGCATTAAATCCATTTAGGTGCTGAGCTCCTTGGCTTTTTGGCGAGCCTTTTGGGAGAGACTGTCTCTTTCCGGAGGAAGTAATGCTACCTTGCCGAATAACATTCCTGCTCTCTGACGATCTCCTTGTTGTTCCGCGATCTCTGCCAAATGAAATAAAGACTCTTTTACTGATTCTCCGGATGGATGCTTTTTAATATAAGCGGAGAAGGTATTGCTCGCAGTATCTAAATTGTTCAGCTTTAGGAAACAAACTCCCATTTGGAAAAGTGCATTGTCCACGAGCTTCTTCTCGCTATCATATTTGAAGTCAGTGCGGACCATCAGATCTTTGAAGATAGCAGCTGCTTCTTCAAATTTTCCTACGTTCAAGAATGTATGAGCACGGTTATAGAGAGAAGTAATTGTATTGTCTGTGCCGGCTCCCAGATTCGTTTTCTCAGTAGCAGGCTTCATAATATTCTGCAGATTTTCCTGGGACATAGGCGCTCTGGTAGAAGCTGCATCGTAAACTAAAGGAGGCATATTGATAGGGTAAGGAGTTCCCTTTCTTGCTAGGTCTTGTAGCTCGGTTGCTCTTCCTGCATAAGGCCCGCTAGGATAATGTTCCAGATATTTTCCGAATCCGTAAGCTGCGTGTTCGAAGTTATTGTTTTTATAAAATACTTCGGCAACGTTCATTAGCTCGAATGCAGGGTTTCTAGCTTCTGCCTGACCCAAGATCTCTCTCAATTTTTTGTGAACGAGTCGCAATTGGCTAGAGAATACCTTCATCATCTTTAAGATGAGATGGGTTTTTTCTGCTACGAATGTTTCGAAGTCTGAAAGTTTGAAAACTAGGACGGTTGCTCCGCCTACAACCTGAGCGGTCTCTTCCCTAGGATACTTTCCGAGTGCGGATTTGACTCCGAAAAATTCTCCCAGTCTTACATCTTCTTTTACTTCGTAACCGGAATCGATCGCGGTGTACGTGAGAACGACTCGACCTTGTCTGAGGACATAGATATCCTCCGATCGATCTTTCTCGAAGTAAATAATAGAACCGCCTTTATAAGTTCGGATTATGGGCCCAGCCAAGACCGTTACCTTCCACTCTAAATCTCACCCGACAGGAAAAAATGCCAAATCCTTTTTGTAACCAAGGGCCCGGGTGACCGATTCTAGCAACCCTAGGGGGTCTCCTGCAAGGTATTTATCGGTTCCGGCGATCTTAATTTCGCGCCCTGTCACACCAGTTTCGTCAAAAAAATCTTTCAAAGAAAGGTCGCCGTAGGAAGGTCTCCCATCCTTTACCACCAAGCGTACGGACTTAAGATCCGCGCTGCAAAGTGTTTGGTAAGCGTCTTCTTTTTCGGAAGAAAGAACTAAAAGATCCGCCTTTTTTCCGATTTCCAATTTGCCCAGATCGTTCTCTACCCGAAGAGCCTTTGCAGGATTTTCAGTGACCATCTTAAAAACAATTTTAGGATCCAATTCTTTTCCATATTCTTTGGCAAAAAATTCTCTGGCCACTTTGATCTCTTGGAAAATATTTATGGACCCTGACATTGGAGAATCCGTGCCCAAACTCACGTTGATCCCTGCTTCCAGGATTTCCTGGATTGGAGCAGTTTTACCAAACATAAACAAATTGGACTCAGGACACCAGACCAAGTTTGCCTTTGTTTTCGAAACTGTTTTGATATCTTCTGGATCGAAAGCTATCCCATGGACGAGTACAGTATTTTCTCCCAAACAACCAATAGAGTTTAATTCTCTTAGGGCGTTTTTGGATTCTTCGTCGAATCCTTCAGAGATATGAGTTACGAAAGGAAGATTCCCTTCTTTTGCTCTTGCGTATTCTATCTGTGGGCCATCTCCCCAGCCAAGAGAATAAGAACAAATACTATGAGAAAGAGTAAAACGTTCTAAGATACGAACTGGAGATTTATCTAAAAAAGGTTTTTGGACGAAGTGGGGGATATGATCCAAAACGGAAGTCACACCACTGATCAGATTTTTATAAGAACCTAATAGATAAAGCTGCTCAGGCTCGAGTTGTTGTCTTTCTGCATAAACTACAGAAGATTTGAGATCGTTGTCCCAAGGAAGCCAATTCAGATAAGGACGGTTTGTTCCAACTTTGGGAAGATATGTGCCAAGTAAATGATCATGAGCATTAATCAGTCCTGGATAAACGAAATTCCCTCTTAGATTGATACGGATAGGCAGAACATCTTTAGGTATCCCGGAGGAGATAGAAGAGATCCTTCCGTCCTTAATACGGATAGTTGCATTCTCCATTACTCCTTGAGGAGTTACGGCCTTAGAATTTACAATTTCCCATTCCATTCAGTGCAAAAACCTAATATACTTAATAGCCGCGATCAGTATTTCAAAAGTGGGATCGGATCCACAGCCTTGGTGCCTTGGTTGATCTGGAAATAAAGCCCTTTGCCTTCTTCCAATTCACCTAAGGAATCTCCCGTTTTTACCGTCTCGCCTTCTTTGACAGAAACGGATCTGAGATTTGCATACACGCTGGAGTATCCACCTTTATGCTCTAAAATAATATATTTCCGGTAACCGTCCATTTGGTCCAGTACAACTACTTTGCCGGACCGGATCGGATGTACATCCTTATGTCTGCTTGCCTTAAACAGAACTCCCTTGTTCGGGTAAAAAGATAAATTAGAGTAAGGAAGCGAAACAGGAGGAAGTACTTTTAAAGGAGAATGGAACTTAGGTGCTCCGGAAGAAGGCAGGTCTTCAGGGAGATTTTTTTCGATCTTAGAAGAGTAGGATAGGTTTTGGGGAATTTTCAGTTTTTCTCCCACCTTCAAACCTTCGTTTTCTTTTTTGCCGTTCCATTCTAGAAGCATTCTCCAATCCAATTTGTACTTTTGGGAGATAGAAAATGCAGTCTCCTTGGGTTGGACAGTATGGATCTTTAATTGAGTTCCTGCGGAAGTTATTTGAGAAGGAAAAGAAATGAGCAACATTGCGAAACATATCAGACGAATGAAATGGAACTCCCGCATACTCTAAAATATCGGCAAATTTCGCTCTCCACCAAAAAGAAAAGGGAGCCGGATTGGCTCCCTTTTTTCCAAAAAGAAGAATGTTCTTAAGATCAATCTTCGTCTTTGGAGTTCGGTTTGTACTTTTTCATCAATTCTTCTGCTACGTTTCTTGGAACAGGAGCGTAACGAGAGAATTCCATGGAGAACTCCGCTTTTCCTTGGGTAGAAGAACGGATCACAGTAGAATATCCGAACATGTCAGAAAGAGGAACTTCAGCTTCCACTTTGCAATATCCATCTTGCTCAGTGGTGTTTAGGATCATTCCTCGTCTTTGGTTCAGGGAAGCAAGGATTGGACCTTGGAATTCCGCAGGACCGTCAACTTCTACTCTCATGATAGGCTCAAGGATCTGAGGATTTGCTTTGCTGAAACCTTGGCGGAATGCATAACGTCCTGCGATCTGGAATGCCATATCGGAAGAGTCCACGTCGTGGTAAGAACCGTCGTTGATGGTCAGTTTTACCCCGATGATAGGGAATCCGATCATACTTCCACGATCCAAACAGCTCTTGAATCCTTTATCTACAGAAGAGATAAATTCGCGAGGGATTGCTCCTCCCACTACGCTGTTTACGAATTCGTAATTCTTATCTTCTTCCAATGGGATTGGCTCGATGAATCCAGCAACACGACCGAACTGACCTTGACCACCCGTTTGTTTTTTGTGCGTATAGTCGAAGTCTGCGCGAGCAGTGATAGTTTCACGATACGCAACCTGAGGAGCGCCAGTGATCAGCTCTACTCCGTATTCCCTTCTCATCCTTTCGATATAAACTTCGAGGTGAAGTTCTCCCATTCCTTTGATGATGGTTTGTCCGGATTCTTGGTCTACGTGAGTTTGGAACGTAGGATCTTCCTTGGTAAAGCGGTTAAGAGCTTTTGCAAGGTTGTTCAAGTGTTTAGATTCTTTAGCTTCGATTGTAAGAGAGATTACCGGAGCAGGAACGAACATGGATTCCATGGAAACGTTCATTTTTCCGTCAGTAAAAGTATCCCCGGAAGCACAATCGATACCGAATAATGCGATGATATCACCAGCTTCTGCGTAGTCGATATCTTCCATCTCGTCTGAGTGCATACGACATAGACGACCAACGTTATGTTTCTTGTTGTTCGACATGTTGTAGATGGTCATACCTTTTTGGATCTTTCCTTGGTAGACACGGACATAGGTCAACTGACCATAACGTCCGTCCTCAAGTTTGAACGCGAGGCAAACGAGTGGTTTGTCTTTATCAGAAGGTAATACAACTTTTTCGGATTCGTTTTTAACGTCCAAAGCGGAGTTAACTACGTCCACAGGAGAAGCAAGGTAATCCAAAACTCCATCCAGAAGTTTTTGAACTCCTTTGTTCTTGAAAGCGGAACCCATGAAAACTGGGGTCAGTTTCAAAGCGATCGCTCCATTGCGGATCCCAGTTTTGATTTGCTCTACAGTAGGTTCCCCTTCCAGCATAGCTTCAGTCAATTCGTCTGAGAACATAGAAGCTGCGTCTAAGAGTTCTTCTCTCTTCTTCTTAGCAAGTTCTTGTAATTCAGCAGGAATCTCTTTTTCAGTGATTTCCATTCCGTCTTTTCCTTCGAAATAAACGGCTTTCATCGTAACTAAGTCTACGATCCCTACTAAGTCTCCTTCGAGACCGATTGGAATTTGAACTGGAACAGCATTATGTTTTAACTTCTCGCGTAATTGGTCGATCACACGGAAAGGGTTTGCTCCAGTACGGTCTAACTTATTAATAAAAGCTACACGAGGAACATTATAACGGCGCATCTGTCTGTCCACAGTGATGGACTGAGATTGAACTCCAGAAACTCCGCAAAGAACTAAGATAGCGGAATCCAGAACCCGTAAGGAACGCTCTACCTCAACGGTAAAGTCCACGTGGCCCGGAGTATCAATGATGTTGATAGTATAATCTTTCCACTGGCAGTAGGTAGCTGCGGATTGGATGGTAATTCCTCTCTCGCGCTCTAATTCCATACTGTCCATTTTTGCTCCGACCCCATCTTTACCGCGAACTTCGTGGATCGCATGGATACGGTTAGTATAGAATAGAATCCTCTCGGTCAGAGTGGTTTTCCCTGAATCGATATGGGCGGAAATTCCGATGTTCCTAGTTTTTAGGAGTTTTTCGGTAGGTTTGAAGTCCGCAACTGCAGTGCTCATTGAGTCCTCTTTAAAAGTTCACACGGAAAATCCAATTATACTCTTTAACGGAGCAGAATAGAAACTTTACGTGGATACTAATCTGACTGGGTTCCCTAGGTAAAGGAACCCTAATTCTTACCAATTTTCGGAAAGGGCCGCGTTTGTAAAGATCGTTTCCAAGAATGGATTGCCGATCCTGGCTTGTATAACCTGTTCTTAGATAAAATATAGATTACAGTTTCATTCTGATTTAGGAACCAATTCACGTTTGCTTCCAATACTAGGAAATTCATTGCCCCGGTTTGCCAGGGTCAAAATAGTTTCTGAAAGGGTAGTTTTGCCCTTATACATGGGCTCATTTAAGTTCTTCAAAAGAAACGTAAACCGAATCGCCAGGGCATTTTTGCTATTATCAGTAGCAAGGATCCTTTGTCTAGCATTTGCAGGAGCGATCTTGGTTGGGTCCTTTATGATCTATGCTTCGGAAGAAGGTAGGATCTCCTACGCAGATTCATTCTATCTGTCCGCTTCAGCCATTTGTGTAACTGGTCTTACTACTGTTACTATCAGCGAGCTCGCATTCTCCACCCAAGTCATTATCATGTTCTTATTCCAGATCGGTGGATTAGGAATTATCACATTTACAGTTCTAGTTGGGATCTTAGTGGTTCGAGGACTTTCCAGAAGTACTCGTATCGCTTCATTTGTATTCGAGGCAATTGATTCACATGAATCGGCAGATGGAAAAAGTACAAACGCTCCTTATGTTCGAAGGATCTTATTATCTATTCTGAATATATCGGTTTCGATAGAATTGGTCGGTGCATTTTTACTATATTGGGCAATGCCGGAAGATCTAAGCGGATTGCCTGGCGATCCAAACAGAGTTTTTTTAAGTTTATTCACTTCTGTTTCTGCATTCAATAACGCAGGATTTTCGATTGTAGATGATCTCTCATTCTTATCCAAAGAACCACTCTCTCTTTTGGTGGTAGAAAGTTTGGTAGTAATGGGAGGTATAGGCTTCCCAGTTATTTTATTCTTTGAAAAAACATTACTCGAAGCATTCAGAAATGTAATGCATAGGGTAGAAGTAGTCATGGAAACTTATCTAATGTCCCGAGCGTTAGAAGAAGGTAAAGAACCTTCTTGGATCTATCTTGTATTGATCCGTATGTCTTTTTGGGCTGAGGAAAGACTCGCTCTTTATAGAAAGGCATTAAAGGGAGAAGCCAACAGGATCCAAATGAAACTTCTACTTTATGGAACTATAATATTGGTCCATGTGGGTGGGATCGGAGTATTATTATCAGAATGGGACAATCCTGAAACAATCGGAAAACTGGACTTCGTAGATAAACTATTCAACTCCTTCTTCCTTTCCGTATCTTCTAGAACTGCTGGATTTAATACATTCGATCTTTCTGAAATGAGAAGCCCAACTTACGTTCTTCTTTGTTCTTTGATGTTTGTAGGAGGTGGTCCTCAAGGTGCCGCCGGTGGAATTAAGATCACAACGTTTGTAATTCTATTAATGTATTTGCGAAATGTGATCAGTCCTCAGGCAAGAGTGACCATCATGGGAGAAGAAGTTTCTAAAAATTCGATCGCGATCTCCACTCGGATCTACTTTTTAGCAACGATCTCCATCGTATTCTTTATGTTGGTGATCACGATCGCAAACGGACATAGACATGGAATAGAGGAAATCTTTTTCGAAGTCATGTCTGCATTCGGAACAGTTGGATTAACGAAAGGATTAACTCCTTATATCACTGGAGTAGAAAAGTTTTTATATCCTTGTATTATGTATGTGGGAAGAGTAGGAGTGTTCACTCTTCTGATCGCATTTACTGGCCATTCTGGATTAGGAACCTTAGGCGCCCAGGACGATGGAGTCAAGATCCAAGTAGGATAAACAATCTCTAAGATAATTGGTGAGCTTCTGCCAATTTAAAATAATAGATATAACGATCCATTTTTAGATCATGAACTACTGAAATGAGTTCGAAACCTATTGCTCCTAACGGATCGAACGCATCTTGCGTTAATGGATCCTTACTTTCTACGATCTTATATGTGATTTTCCTGCTGTTCATAGTGTGAATTTGATAAGCTAACAATGAGTAATCGTAAAGCTTAAAATTAAAATGTGAAGATTCTGATTTTAATCCTTTCAGACTAGTTTTTTGTTTTTGTCTCTTGTGGAATCCTCCACCCAAAACCTGAGAAATCTCCTCCCATTTTAGAGCCAAAATTCCCTTGCAAGCCTTCTATTTCAGATCAATCTGGCCCCTAAAGCGAACTGATTTCTGGAGAGAGAATGTTATTTTCCTATATAAAACTTTTAAGACCCCATCAATGGATTAAAAATATCATCCTATTTGCTGGGATCATATTCGGTAAAAAATTAGGAGACCTGGAATCGGTAGAAAGAGCGATTTACGCATTTTTTCTATTTTCACTCACCGCAAGCTGCCAATATGTTCTAAACGATTTTCTGGATAGAAAAGAAGACGCACTTCATCCTGAAAAAAAGCATAGGCCTCTCGCTTCCGGAGCAATCTCCCCTACTATAGCACTTCTACTGACAGCAATTTTACTTTCTATCACCCTGGTGTTTTCCTTCAGACTACAGGCTGAGTTCTTCTATTGGGTTGTTGGCTATTTGATCTTTAATATAGTTTATAGCCGCTTCTTAAAACATATGGTCATCTTAGATGTGATGAGCATTTCTTTCGGATTCGTAGTGAGAGCGATCGCAGGTTCTATCGTAGTTGGAGTGAGTTTCTCTTCTTGGCTTCTTCTTTGTACATTCATGTTGGCCCTTTATTGGGGTTTCGGAAAAAGAAGAGGAGAGCTTATCATCTTGGAAGAAGGAGCCAAAGGCCACAGAAAGATCCTGGAAGAATATTCTGTGAACTTCTTAGACTTGATGATGGGAATTGTTGCCACAATGACTTTGGTTACCTACGTTATGTACGTTACTAGTCCGAGTACGATCGAAAATTTAGGCACAGATAAAATGGTGTATACGATCCCGATCGTAGTTTATGCGATCTTTAGATCTTTGTATATTATCTATATCAAGAACATGGGCCATAATCCTACTAAGGCGATTTTGACCGACTGGGGTGTCCTTGTGGCGGGATTTTTATGGCTTTTACTAGTTGTTTGGATAATGTATTCAGGTTCCGGACAAAGTCTTCCTTTTCAGTTATAGTCTAGGTCTAACTAAGGCATGAACAAAAATGTAAAAGCGGGATTTCAATATGGAGGAGCATTGGCTCTTCTTCTTTCCGCGACTTTTTTTCTAGCCTGGTTTAGAGCCTTGGATACAGAACCTGTAGTGAGTCTGGATGGAAAAGAATTCAGGACTCCTATCGGAGAAAAAGCGAATATAAAAGGTAAGACCACAGTAGTATATTTTTGGGCAACCTGGTGTGGAGTTTGTAATACAAATCTTCCTCTAGTTAAGTGGTATGCATCCACACTCAAAGACGAAAATCATTTTGCATTCATAAGTGTAGAAGAAGGAGAAAATTCCTCCGCTCTCAAAGACTATCTCGAAAAACAAGCTGTCGATTTTCCTGTGATTGTAGGAAATCCAATGTTACTTAGAGATTGGGGGATCAGGGGTTATCCTAGTTTTTATATTTTGGACGGAGAAGGAAAGGTAAGATTCGCAGAGTCCGGAATTATGAGTCCTTTGGGCATGTTCCTAAGGCTAATCTGGGCAAGAATTTTATGGTCCTGATCGTCCTAAAAGATGTCCTTCTTTCTTCTCACCTTTGAATTTTAGACCTCTCCTTTCCGATAATCAATCCGATGGACTCGTACAAACCGAAACCACTTTTAAATAAGTCGGAACTGAAACAGATCAAACGTTCCAGGACTCGGGTTCACGGCCAAAAAGTAATCACAGACGACGTCAAAAAGTTAAAATCGCTTAGTGTCACTCCTGATCTACCTGAAGAAGAATTAGTAAATTATTATAAAGAACCTATCTGGATAGAATATTATATTCCAAGAGAATCCAGATTTGCCTACGAGATAAAATATCTTTACGTTTATCTTGTAAATTCGGAAGCAAGACCTTCTCCCATGGATTCTATTCTACGAGAAGCTCTGAAGAATGATCAGTTTGTGGATCTGGTAGAAGTCGCCAGGCTTCATCCTGAAAAAGAAAAACTGATCCGAACTTCTTATACAAATTCTTGGCCGTTTTTCGAATCTATTTCTAACGGATTCAAGCAGTACCAGCAGACTAAGGACCCTTATTATTTAAGAATTCCTCTGTATCATACTGAAAATCTAATGAAAAGAGAACCTTCTCTTTCTACGTTAGAGTTCACAGGAAATTTTTTTATCCACAATCTGAATTGGCTAATCCGCAGAATGAACAGAGGTGGAAAAGAATTCTCTTTAGAAGACGAGACAATTTCAGTTCTGATCAAAAGAAGGAACGAATACTGGGAGAAAAAAAATCTACCGGCAGACGAGGACTTCGATCTATTCGCAGCACTATTTTATGAGCAGGCATTCCCTAATCGTGGTCTGGAAGAAATCGAAGCAGCGGAACTTCTGGACGAAGATACGTATCTTTAATCACTTTGGAAAGTGCTTCCATTAAATTTGTATACTGTTTCGGTTTTAACTCCTGACGGTCCTTCTCCTTCCGGTGGTGAGATCCTTTCTATGTTGATTGTTAGATCACCTTCATAAAAAAATATATGATCTCCATCGCTTGTAAATATTTCTTCTAAATTATTGCCGACTTTAGAAAAAGCAAAAACAGTATCATATTCACCACAGCCGAATCCGTTACAGCTGCTATAACCGCTAAGATATCTTAGGATCGCCACAAAATAGGTTTTGTTCTTATGTTTAAAAGTGTTAACCTGCACACTTTCCACATCAATATCGTCTCCTCCATTTTGATCGATCTTTTCGATGATCTTTTTCTTTATTGGGTCCTGAGGGTAAATTGATATATAAAGAGAAGAGTATCTTTTAGCTGTCTTTACTAAATTTGAAGAAAGATAGCCATTTGCCATAACAGTAACCTTGACATCATCCTCGAATCCTGGTCTGCTTGCATCGGCTTTATATACTTTGAAATAAACTTTACCGTCTGATCGGACGAGTCTTCCCGTAATCGGAAGAAGTTCTTCAGAACGAATATCTGGAGATTCACTCTGTGCTTTCAATTTTCCATTTTTAAAATCGTACAATTTATCCGGGGTTTCTCGAATGTAGGCCCAACCTTCTTCCTTCATTTCCATATCTTTTTGGGCTAAAAGAATATTGGGATCTTCTCCCCTCATGATATAGGGAGCGAAAACGAAACCTATTTTGCCATCATTGGATTTTACCTTTGCCCAAGTCCCGGAGTTTCCATCGATTAAAACTTTGTTCTGACCTTCCGCTAAGATCTCTAAAGTTTCTCTAGTCTTTAATTTTCCTAAAACTTTTCCTTCACTGCCGGGATAATCCCTCAATAGTAATTGTGTAGCGGTAACGATCCCAAATTTTTCTCGGATCGCCGGTAGGAAGATCTGTATCCCGTATTTAGAACTTTTATTTTCCTCTTGGATAAATCCTGTTTTATCTTTTTGTCTGATCTTTAGCCAAGGAGTTCCGTTTGTAGAATCCATGTCCTTAACATTAGTGATAAGTACGTCGTAAGAACTTGCTTTATCGACGGAAAATACGATCTCACTTTTTGCAGAAGGGCTACGAAACACCTTTAAGTCATTGCGAGATACATGTCCGAAACCTTTTGGGACCGTAGCGCAGAATGATGAAAGAAGAAATACGATCAGAAAAAATGGAAGAATATTATAATGTTTAGGTTTCAAGAATTTCGGTCTCCGCAGGATGAAAGATCGTTAAATGTTTAAAAATGTCGACAGAGAAAATTTTTAAGAGAATTACAAGAAACATTTATTTCTTCCAAATCGAAACCAAAATTGGACTAAAAAAAGAATGCGATTTTCGCGGGCCTTGTAAGTCTAAGAATTACAGGAGAAGGCATTGGAAACTAGTATCTCAATTTATTCGGACGTAGTTTGTCCTTGGTGTTATATAGGTAAAAAAAGATTAGAGAAGGCGATTGAATCTTGGGAATCTAATCATCCTGAAGACAAGATCATCGTGGAGTGGAAACCATTCCAATTAAATCCTGACCTTCCTGAACAGGGAGAAGATAGAGAAGCTCATATGGTCCGAAAATTCGGCTCTTTAGATAGAGTGCAAATGATGACCCAAAGAGTTTCTGATATCGCAAAAGAAGACGGATTAGAATTTGCTAATATTCTCCAAGGTCACCAACCGAATACTTTCCTTCTGCACGCTCTCATTCGTAAGGCCAGAAATTATGGAAAAGAAGGGGAACTCGCAGAAGTATTCTTCCAAAAGTTTTTCTCAGAAGGTAAAAATCTTTCTGATGATTCAATTATCCAAGAAAGCCTGACTCAGGTTGGAGTTCCAATATCTGAATTAGAAGAAGTTCGCAAAGATCCTTCTTTACTTACCCAAATAGAAACAGAAGAAAATGAGGGTAAGATGCTCGGAGTAACCGGTGTGCCTTTTTATATTTTTAATGAAAAATACGCGGTTTCAGGCGCACAACCAGTAGATCTATTCTTGCAGGTGTTTGATAAATTAGAATCAGAGACAAACGCTTAAGCAGAGATCTCAGTTCCTCTATTGGCTCCTTCTCCCAGCCATAAAAATAAACGGCGGATCCTGTACAAATAGGCAGCTTCCGCTCTTTCTAACATTCCGTCTGGAACATTTGGAAATTCATATTCTCTGATGTTTCTAGGACTTCCGGACCAATCAATTGCTTGGAAAAATGAATCCTTAGGAGGAGAAGCAAGTGCCAGCCTATCTCTTAAAAAAAGAAGAAGGTCCTTAGGTTCAAAAAATGCCTTTGCAATATCTTTCAAACCTGTGGCCAAATTTTGGTACACATTTTCTTTATTAAAATCTATCAAACAAAAGCTAAGAGGAAAATAAGGAGTTCCTAAAAGTCCTTTCATCTTAGGAACAAGTTCTCTGATAGAAAATGATTCGGAATCCAGCACCAAAACTCCAGGTTTGGTTTCTTTTAACATATTAGGAAGTCCTAATATATCCTTACACCAATGTGCATTTGATCCGCATGCTCTAAGAAGAGATCTATATTTAGCGAACAGATCTGGACTTTGGGTGAGTACCACCATCTCAGGATGAAGTGGTTTTGAAAATTTAAAAAATGGAAATTCTTCCAACGCGAATGAATTCAGATCGTAGATCCGAGTCGCTCCGGCTCTTACGAAAGAATTTTTTTCTTCTGCATCAAATCTTCCGATCAAAGAAACTTCTCTGGACCAATCATGAGCGGAGCGGATATCCTCAGGACTCGCATCCTTCTTCCAAACTAAAACTTCTTTAGTGGAAGAGGGGAACCCGGAACTTCTTACCCATTCTAGATGATCTATTCCTTTCCACTTTAACAAAGCGACTAGGAAGTCTTGTTCATCCGAGCTGAGTCGGTGCAGAAGTAAGGCATCGGATAGTAAGTTCATCTCTTTGCAAAGGAAGGGTTTTTTCCTTGACCTTGGGGATTTTCATCCGATCCTAGAATTGGTGCATTGCGGAAAACCCGCAACTAGAAAGGGGAATCGGAAAGAAAAACAAGTTTGCAGGCTTGTCCTGAAAGCGTTGATTACGAGCAAAACCAAGAATGAAAGTTCTGAAAAGATACGCAAACAGAAGGTTGTACGATCCCGAAACCAGCAAAACGATTACTCTAGAAGATGTCGCCGAGATGATCATCGCGGGCGAAGAGATCAAAGTGATCGATAATATGAGCGGTCAGGACATCACTCCTAAAATCCTAGGCCAGACCTTTCTTAAAGTAAGTTTGGGTCAAAGAAACGAAGAATTTTCAAATTACATGCTTTCCGCCCTGATCCGAGAAACGGGCAAAGATATCAGCGCATTATTTGGCCGTTTGGTCCTGGGAGGGATAGGCCTCGCCTACCTAACCAAGGAAAAAATGGACAAGATCCTACAGAGTATGGTGGCCTTAGGCGAGCTTCGATTGGAAGAAGTGAAAAGTTACCGTGAGGACCTACTCACTCATTTGGCCCAAAGAGCCAGCGAAAACAGCGAACAGATCCAGGAAGACCTCAAAAAAGTGGGTCGAGAATTGGAAGAAGGCGGCGAAAAGGAATTGGCTGTCGAGGATCTATCGGAGAAAATTCGCAAGATTGCGGAAAGAGTCAAGGAAACCGAGCCCCTTTAAGGGATTTGCGGCCTCCTAAAGTTAAGATCGACCTTACCAAATCCGATAAACAACATAGGGGGAACCCATGTCGACCTTAAGAATCCTAGTCCTCGGAATCATATTATCACTAACTGCTCAGATTTCCGCAAAGGAACAAATCTATGAGAAGTTGGACCAATTGTTTTATGACCAAGTCAAAAAATTGGAAAGCGGCAACCTAGAAGAAAGGATCCAAGCTGCGGATTATCTAAAATTCGTAAGCAGCAAACTGGCTGTTCGCCCTCTTCTGAAAGCGTTAAAGGGAAATCCGAATGTTCCTAAATCGGAAGAAAATTCTCCTACTTTAAAATTCACTATTGCTCAAGCATTAGGAGCAATGGAGTCCGATATCGCCGGACCAGGAATGTTGGAAGAATTTAAAAAGATTTCCGCGATCGTTCAAGAAGGAGATTACCCTGCATTCAGTTCTCCTGAAGGTTATAATCTGGTGATCGCAGCTGGAGAATTGATCCGAAATGTAGGACTTCTTCCTTATACAAAGGAAAACCAAGAAGCGATCGTAAACGCTCTAAACCATCCGAATTTTTATGTAAGAGCTTCTGCGGCGGACGGATTGAAAAATCTAAATCGTAAGGAAACACTTTCCCAATTGAACTCTGCGATTGATAAGGAAAAAAATCCTTTTTCAAAAGTTGCGATCCTAAATGCGATTGTATTCATCAATCGTATCGCAAACCAAAAGTTCTATGACCTATGTGCGTTCTTAAAAGATGAATCTCCAATGGTTCGTTATAGAGCTTCTATCGCAGTGGGAGAAGTGGATCTAAAAGCTGGAGAATATTCTCTCAGAGAAGCATTACTCATTGAGCATGACCAAATGGTAAGAGAGCAGATCAAAAAGGACCTGGCAAGTGTGACAGGATTCAAGATGCCTGCGAATCTTCCTCTTTTCTTGAAAGACTGATCTTTTCTTAAAGTGTTAAGATAAAAAAGCCTCCGAGTTCGGGGGCTTTTTTGTTTTTACGGGTTATGGGAAGAAGGGTAATGAAGTAAACCCTGGGAGATACTGGGATCGAACCAGTGACCTCTACCATGTCAAGGTAGCGCTCTAACCAGCTGAGCTAATCCCCCGGTAATAGTCAGTATTTAGGTCCAAAGCTGAGCGTAAAGTCTTTGTTGTTTCCAAGGCCTCAAGGAAGAAGTTTCCATCTTCTCCAAAATAATACTCTTCTCTGCATTTTTAAAAAAAGAAGAAGGTCCGCTGATTCTAAAATTTACTGTTTCGATTGCCGATTTTTCATAAAACGAATGTTATAAAAAGTGCTTTCTGGAAGAAATTTCCTTCTTTTTCTGGCCGATTTCGAAATCGGCAAGGGTTTTCCGGGATCGGCGGGCGGACCCGTTTGGAAAGGTTTATAGTAAGCCTCACGAAACCCGAAAAAAAGGGGAGATAGAAATGTCAGTGAAGGCAGAAAAAAAAGAACGGACTATTAAACCAATTAACGGTGATTCTCCAAGTGTTCGTAAGATGGACTTCGAAGGGTTGGACCAATTATCAGACTATTACGTTGCTGGAAATTCTTTCCTAACACATACGGTTAACGCTTACCATGTGATCTTTCCAGAAGGAGAAAGATTTTTTATTAAAAGTGTAAAAGCGTTCGCGGATCAAGTGAAAGATCCTGCATTACAAAATAATATTAAAGGTTTTATCGGACAAGAAGTACAACACGGGAAAGAGCATGAAAAAGCTCTGGAGATGTTGGTAAAACAAGGACGTCCAGTTTCTAAGATCCTGAATTTTTATAATAAGACTGCTTACGGATTCTTCTGGCCTGTTTTAGAATTTATATTTGGTAAAAAGTTGAAACTTGCAGTGACTGCAGGTTTAGAACATTATACCGCTTCTTTGGGAGAGGTTACTCTAAGATTTGGACTTCATGAACAAGCAGAAGGTGAGATGAGAAATCTACTCCTTTGGCATGCATGCGAAGAGATAGAACATAAGTCTGTTGCTTATGATGTTCTTCAAACAGTTTCTAAAAGTTATATTTTAAGAACATTCGGGTTTATCGTAGCTTCGATTATGTTCTGGGGATATGCATTCACTCTTCAGCATATGTTTATATTTGCTGATCCTAAGATTGGATTCAAAAGATATTTTTCAGATCTTTTTTCTGCTCGTTCTTACGCTAAAGTGGTTCTTGTAGAAGTTGGAAAATTAGCTTTCTTATATTTCAAACCTGGTTTCCATCCGAATCAAACCGGTGGATACGATCTCGCTAACGAAGCATTAGCAACTATTTAAGAGGAGAACACAATGAATACCCAAACTAAGAATAAAAATCTAAAATCAATAGATGCAAATTCTCCTACAGTTCGTAAGATGAATTTCGAAGGTCTGGAAAATTTACCTGACCATTATATCGCAAATAACTCATTCATGACCCACACTGTGAATGCGTATCATATCCTTTTTCCGGAAGGAGAAAGATTTTTTATCAAGAGTGTAAAAGCTTTTGCGGACCAAGTAAAAGATCCAGGTCTTTCTTCCAGAGTGAAAGCTTTTATAGGACAAGAAGTCCAACACGGAAAAGAACACGAAAAGATCCTAGAGATCTTAAAAGGCCAAGGAAGACCTATCACTCTTATGGAGAAGGTTTATAAATGGACTGCTTTCAGTTTTTTCTTGCCTGTGTTTGAATTTTTCTTCGGTAAAAAACTAAAACTCGCGGTGACTGCAGGCCTAGAACATTATACTGCTAGTATGGCTGAAATTTCTATCCGCAATAATTTCCATGATGATGCATATGGAGAGATGAGAAGCCTACTTCTTTGGCATGCTTGCGAAGAGATAGAGCATAAATCTGTTGCGTATGACGTTCTTCAAACAGTTTCTAAAAGTCATTTCCTAAGAATTATGGGATTTATCGTAGCATCCTTCATGTTCTGGGGATATGCTTTAAGTCTGCAACATTGGTTCTTACTCACTGATAAGAAAGTGGGATTCCGTAAATATTTCCAAGATATGAAGTCTGCACGCAAGATCGGAAAGATTCTGTATCCTCAGCTTTTCAGCGCGGCACTTTTATATTTCAAAAAAGATTTTCATCCAGACCAAACTGGCGGATACGAGCTTGCGAACGCGGCTCTGATAACTATCTAGCACCCATCCAATCACTTTGCTCCCCGCTTCCCGTGCTCCGAAAGGAGTCGGGAGGCGGTTTTTTTCTTTAGCCTTCGATCCAACTTTTTAGGAATGTCTGGTGTTTCACCGGATGGAATTCTGTGAATTTATAATTTGCGTAACCTAATTTCGCAAATGGATCGTCTTTCATTAACTCGCTTATCTTTTCTAATGAGATAGATTTTGCGATGATCATTCCGCCGTTCCTTGGCTCTTTAGGTCCGGAAAGAAGAAGGGTCCCAACATCATACAAGGTTTGTAAAAACTCTCTATGAGCAGGGACCGCTTGGTCTAATTTTTCGAGGGGTACTAAATATTCTAATTCGATCAGGAAAAATTTCATTCTGGAAATCAGACTTGCTGGCTTCCTTTAAAAATCAATTCCCAATCGTTTAAAATTGAAATTTTTAGGTAGCTGCTTCTAATTCAGGCTCCGACTCATCTTCATCGTTGAATGCTTCCGAGTAGGTCATCCATCTTTTAGTATCAGGATTCATAAGTTTACATTTAGAAGTGGACTCAATATAATCCTTCCAAACGGACTTTCTTTCTACCACATAAGCTCCGTAATGTACTTTGATCTCTTCCAAAGCCTGGCCCAATTTATAGAAAGGAATTTTCATATGAACATGATGTGGAGAGTGGATGAAAATATTATGCATGAAGAAGTTCAGAAACTTAGGCACATGATAATTTACGGTTCCTCTCATTTGTCCGTAAAAAGGAGTCCAGTCGTCTGCTTCTTTCCAAGGAACTTCTGGGCGAATATGATGCACATATACGGTGACTCCGATAAAATAATTCCAAGAAATAAAAGGAAGAAGCCACACTTTTAGGAAAAACCAACCTCCTAATCCAAGATCAAAACCGGTCGGAGTATTTCCCCCGAAATAGAAAACCGCTCCCGCAGAACCGAATGCGAATGTGAGCATAAGCAATTTGTCCCTGAGAGCTTCTTTCATTGGAGCCGTGAAAAGGACCATTCCTTTTAGCCAGATCTCTACCAGATAATAGATCCCTCCACCTAATGCGGACCAGGAAAGTCTATGAAATGCCTTTCTGAATATTCCAAAATTTTTATATTGTTCCGGAGTGACTGGATGCCATACGAAATCACCTTTTATTTTGATCGTATGACCATGGTGGACCCGATTATGTCCATATCCCCACTGGTTATAAGCATGAAGAGAAGGAAGCATTGCGATCTGTCCGATCCAATACGCAAGTCTTTCGTTTTTGAATAATGCGCCGTGACATGCATCATGGCCAATAATAAATAGAGAAGCGATGCTTAGGCCCGCAAATGCCCAAAGAAAAGGAAGATAATACCAAGTTTCTACATTCCAAAGTAAAAACATAGTAACCGAGAAGAAGAATAGGTCCCGGATAAAATAAGCGATCCCTAAATAAGCGGGATTATCGAAGCTGCTATCGGAGATAATCTCCCTTACGCTTCCAAGAGTTTCTTTCAGTTCTGTATTCTTTTTCATCTTTTATCCTATGTTTCCCTAATAGGAGGTTTTATTTACGGATTGTTAGATGAGAGCGGATCGTTTTCGCTTTGTTGCAGAAAAAAATCAGGATTTAAAATAATTCTCCAATTCAAGATTTTAAGATCGGGACATCTTTCTTAAAATAAGAGAAAAATAAGTCTTCAGCGGTTTCTCTCCCCGAACCTGTTCTTTTGCCCAGGATAATGAGACAATCCTTAGCTCTGGATAACCCTACATATAGAACTCTATGCTCTTCTTCCCTGATTTGTTCTGGAGAATCTTTTCTGAGGTTCCAACCATCAGCTAAGTCCACGATCACAGTATGAAATTCTAAACCTTTTGAAGAATGGATCGTAAGTAATAGTTCAGGTGGAACTCCCACACGCAAATATTCTCTGATCCTATGATTGGAGCGGCATAATATTTTTAATTCTCCTCCACTTCGTTTATACAATTCTCCCAAATGAGTAAATAGTTCCGGGATCTTATCTATTTTGATCCTGGAGACAATTGCTTTTCCTTTTCTATGAGCGATTACCTGTTTCTCAATTTTGTTCTTATTTTTGGAGATAGGAATGGAAGAAGTATCTACGATCTTTGGTAGAGATCTATAATTCGTGTTTAGGAATTTTCTGCTGCAAGGTTGGAACATCTCTGGAAAATTTAAAAAGATCCTGATGTCTGCATTTCGAAAAGAATAGATTCCCTGACTATCATCTCCAACAACCAAAATCCTGGATTGTTCCGATAGTAATTTTAAAAATCTAAGTTGTTCCGGATCAGTGTCTTGGAATTCGTCTACTAAGATCCTTTTTAAACTTCTCTTTGGAATTTCAGTCCAGGCATCTCCATTTTCTAAAGAATCTAAAAACATTGTGACCAAATCGTCCAGATCCAGTTTTCCTTCTTTTCGTTTGAAGTTTTTATAATCTTCTAATAGAGGGCTTTTCCAAGTTTGCGGAAAGTTACTAGGCAATGCAGAACCTCCGATCAATAATTCGTATGGAATTCCGCCGATGATATCTGATTCTTTACGGAACCATTCTCTAAAGAATAGGTTCTTTTCAGAAGTGGTTAGGATAGAAGGTCTTTTATTTTTGAAATCCGGATGCCAGGTGATCAATGCTCTCAGGCAAAATGCATGAAAAGTGTGAACTCTTACTGAATCTATATTAGTTTTCTTTTTAATTCTTTCTCTGATCTCACCTGCGGCTTTTCGGGTGAAACTTAGGATCAGTATTTCTTCTCCGCTTGTACCTTGAGAGAGCTCGTTTTGGACTATTCCTACTAAGGTGCTGGTCTTTCCGGAACCTGCTGCGGCGATTACTTGTAAAAATCTGGCTTGATCTTGTATTATCTCTTGCTGGGCTTCGCTGAATTGGGAAAGGTTCATGCAGAACCGTTTCCCAAATTTTATTCAGCGCGCGTAATTTTTGAAGAACGGACCTTCTTCTTTATTTATCTCCTGCAGGAGGAAGATCTATAGCCTTAGGACCGTCCGTAGGAGTATTTATGATCATAGGAAGAGAATCTTTTCCAGTAGGCACAAACAGAAGTTTTGTATTAGGATTTTCGAAAGCTTTTAGCTGGATATATTGTTTTGTCAACTGGGCCGCGATCATTTTCTGAGCTTTGGCTCTTGCTTGTGCTTCGATCACAGTTGCTTGTGCAGTTCCTTCTGCTTCGATCACTGTGGATTTTGCTTTAGCTTCTGCGTGGATCACTGTGATTTCCGCGTCCTTCTTCGCTATATTTATCTCGAACTTCATTTGTTCCTGTTCTTGCTCTTTGGTAAGTTTACCTTCGATCGCAGTCAGGATGGGGCGGCTATATTCAATATCATCTATGATCACATCATCTATTTCTACATGTTTTCCTCTTAATTTTTCTCCCAATGCTTGGCGAATATCCTGAGATACCTTAGGTGTTTCTTTAGAAATTTTGATCATACTATAAGAGGATAACGCGTTACGAACAGATGTCCTGAACTGAGGGCGTACCACTTTTTCATAATAATCTGGACCGATCTCTATTTGAAGATTATAAATTTCTCCCGGGACTGGTCTCAGAATGACTGCAGCAACAACGTTAATGGTCAAATCATCTCTGGTAAGAACATCTACTTTCTCTTTGTACGAGGTCCATTGGGTTTGGTACAATACTACATCATTCCATGGAGCGTAGAAATAAATTGCATTCGTCAATAGATCCTTTTGTAACCCATTTGTTAAAGGGTGATATCTGAGTCCTGCCTCTCCCGGGCGAATATTCGTATAACAACCCGTTCCCGCGAGCAAGCTCAGGGAAAGAAGGGCAAACAAACTCAAACTTTTTCTTAATAATTGAAACCTGGTCATATATATCTCCGTAGGACCTACCAATAGTTGGACCGCGTTCGGATTCAGAACGTTTCCAGATCATCCGAAATCGGAATGGGCGACAATGAAAAACGAATGTACGAAACTATTCTTTTGGTTTGAATTGGTCTAACGGATGAAAGTCATGGAAGAAGATCTCCAAAACTTGCCTAAAATCAGGACCAGATTTAGAGGAACTGTGGAATCTATTTCAATAGATCCTAATCCGGAAAAAGCAAGGATCTTGATCAAAGACATAAAACTGTTGGTTTCAGGCAGAAAAGTTATCTATGCTCAGGACTTTTATTATTCTTTTCGTTTCAGAAAACAAAATCTGAAACAGGGTGATCCCGTAGAATTTGATGCCAGGATCAGACCCGACAAAAGAGGAGTTTCCTCCGAAAAAATCCGTTTAAATTATCCTACAAAAATTTATAAACAAGGTCCAGACCAAGCAGGTCTATTTCCGGAAGTACGCTCTAACATTTGACTTTCCCGCTGGACCCTTGAATCTGACTTTCGGAGCTTAAATTGGAAACTATCAAATATCTTTTAGACTTCTTCCTGCATCTTGAAAATCATTTGGATGCATTGATCGTTGCTTATGGCACGTGGATCTATCTAATCCTATTCTTGATCATTTTTTGTGAAACCGGTCTCGTTGTAACTCCTATACTTCCAGGAGATAGTTTGTTATTTGCTTTGGGTGCATTTGCGGCCAGAGGAAGTTTAGATCTTAGTATCTTACTTATACTTCTCATTATTGCTGCGATCTTAGGTGATACAGTTAATTACGCGATTGGTCATTTGGCAGGAGATAAGATCCTCGCAAAGGAGAAGGTCCCCTTCTTAAATAAAAAGCACCTGGAAAAGGCTCACAAGTTCTACGAAGAATACGGTGGAAAAACTATCATCATCGCGAGATTCATCCCTATCGTTCGGACATTTGCTCCTTTTGTAGCAGGGATCGGAAGTATGACTTATACTAAATTCATTTTGTATAATATAGTCGGCGGAGTGGTTTGGATCGCTATTTTCTTATTCGGCGGTTATAAATTCGGAAATCTGGAGTTCGTTCAAAGAAACTTCAAGATCGTTATTCTTGCGATCATTGTAATTTCTGTAATGCCTGCGGTGATAGAGTATATTAGAGAAATGAGAAAATCAAAGGCTGCAGAAAAATAATCTAAACTACTGGCTACAATCCTTGGTCTGGTTTAAACTTTTGACCAAGGGTTTATCCTTATAACGTTTATACGGAGGAGGTTCCATATCCCTTGCGATATCAGAATCTCCGCCTCTTCCTCCTGGACTGATCCCCACAGGTCCGAAACTAGAAGCAGGATAAAAACAAACCGGAAATTCTTTTGCTTCTTCTAATTTTTTAGATTTTTCATTCGTTTTAAAAACTTGGTCTTGTACTCGAATATATAGAAGATTCGAATTCTCCGACCAACGTATCCTGAATTCGGGAGTTTCTTCCCATTTTGTTAATTGGAATTCAAAATAAGATCTATCATAAGAGGAAGATTGTCCGTTTACATCTGCTATAATCAGAGTAGGGGTTTCTATTCCCAGATCTGATTTCAATTTTCCTAATATAATTGCTGCCTTGCCTCCATCTGGAGAAGGTACAAATTGGAAGATAGTTTGGTCTTCTTTTTGGAAATTTTTAGGTTCGAAGGAATGAAATCCTTTTGGGGACCATATTGCAGGAAAACGAATAGATCCACCGTATTCATCATTTGTCCCTTGGATCCAAAACAAACGATTGGTTGCAGAATGAAAATAGACTGATCCAGGTAATGTCCAAGATCCTATTTCGTAAGAATAAATGGGAGGATCTCCGGAATCGTTACCGGGTCCTGATATTTCATAAATTCTGAATTTAGTTCTGTAATTCTTTTTGTGAGTGGTTCCGTTCAAAGGATTCCATGCATCCTTCTCATCATAGATCACTTCTGTTTGAACTATATTTTTGCCGGTTTCAGACCAGCCTCTTTCGACTGCAAGACTTGCAGGTCTCCATTGTATTTGTGAGCAGTGGAATATTAATAAGGGGAGTAAAATGAGTAAAATTTTCATAAACGATAGCGCGCCGGTTTTTCGACGCGCTACTTTGGATTGGATTATCTCCAGCCTTCGTTTTTCAATTCACTGTGGTTCAAGTATAATCCGGAAGATCCTACAGAAGGAGCTCTCGTGTGACCTTGGAACTGAGTATAAGTTACGTTCGAGTTGAACGGCCAAATACCTTCGCTCTGAGTCAACGATGATTGGCAAACGCTAACTCCGCCCGACTTGTTATAAGCACAGGAAGAATGGAAAGCGACTGCGTAATCGTCCTCGCCTGGAAGAATCAGGGATGCACCAGCCATACCTTTATAACCTGGTACTTGGTATACAGTGATACCTGCAGTGTTGTTGTGGTTGTAAGCTCCACGAGCAGTTCCAACGATTAGGGATTTATCCATTGCGTTACCGCCGAATCCGAATGTAACACCATTCAGAGCAGAAGCAAGCTCGGATCCACCGGATGCAGAAGCTAAAGCAGTAACTTTAGTTAAGTTATAACCTTTGCTAGATGCAGTTCCACCTAAGTTTGATAACCAATACTCAATCGCATAACAACCAGCGCTATGACATACGATCTTGCAGGAGTTTGATCCCTTGCAATATGTATTCAAGCCTGTAGTGACATTGGTCTGCGCTCTTGCCGATCCATAAGTTCTTGGGTCAGTAGTTCCGTCGTATCCAACGAAAATTTTAGCGCCGGACACAGAGTTCGGTGCGCTTCCCCAATAATTATTCACGTCAGTAGTTCCCACTCCGTTGTGGTTGCTGCCAGACTTTCCGTGAATGAAAACCGTATAGGTTTGCGCAGAAAGCGAGCCAACAAATAACGATGCGAAAACACATCCCAATACCATACTTTTCCAATTTTTCATCTTCTCTATTCTCCGATCTTTCGGGAAAACCAAAACCTTAGCTTTTGATTTTCCCGGTCTACAAGTATGGGGTAAGTGGTCTCTTACGTCAAGTGATTGGACTTTTTTTAACATAACAGGTAGAATGTAAAAAATTACATAAATCAAAAATCATATTATGAAATTATGATGTATAACAATCGCTACAATAGCATGCAGTGTTAGTTACAATTTATTTCCAAACATTTATTACAAGAGTTTGTAAGTGAAAAATAAGAAGATTGGCAAACCAAACAAAAGGACCTAAAAGAATTCGTTCTAATAAAATTAGTCCAAAAGGGTTAGCAAATTCTTCCTTTAAAGATTCTTAAAATAAAGGTTGAGAAAGGCCTCGCATTTCATATATAGGTGAGCCTGTACTGGGCACTGAAAAATTAGAGATGAGTCAAAAAAAAATTTTTATCTACCTTGGCCTTGCGATTGCAGCCGCCTTGGTTTTCTATCTATTAAGGGATGAAGCAGAAGAGAACGGTTGGTTCTTATCGGAAGAAGAGAAAAAAGCAAAAGCAGAATGGATGGCGAAAGGAAGTCCTCCTGGTGGTGGTTCCGCATCGGACAATCCCGACTTTTTAGAAAGTTTGGATGAGTCCCTCCCTCCCGAGAAAATTTTAAAAGATTATTTAGAATGGTCTGAGTATCCACCTAACTCAAGACCTTTGACAAAGTATAATGAAGATCTAACAAATCCATATTTTATCCAACTTTCCCCGATTCCGATGGTGGATAAGCCTGATGACAAAAAGCCAAATGGTTATTCCTGCAAATTACAACCTTTACAATGGGCTGCAATTGGCGTGAAGGAACCTATTCATATCACCTTAGAATGTTTTAATACGAGCAATTTTGAAAAAGTTCCATTAAATATCCGTAACGTAAAACTTTGGAAAGAATTCGACGGCAACAAGTTTGTGGCCCTCCCTCCCGACGGAAACGATAAGGGGATAGATGGAGATGCTTACGCTAAGGATAATGTTTTCACCTTCGAATGGAGACCCACCTACAAGGATTGGGGAGACATGTTCATGGAAGTGGAATTTGAATACGCAAAGGAGAAGAAGCAGGGTAAAGTCCTGTCCTCCTTCTTCTCTTCTCCTTACCAACCTGCAGAATGGAGCGGATACTTTTTGGATATTCCAAGAGACGGCTCTTTGAGCATAAAGGGAGGAGTAAACGTATTCAAGGCTGGAACCTATCATTTAGAAGCCAATCTTGTGAACGCAGGAAATGGGGATCCGATTGCATGGGCGAGCTTTGACGGCAAATTAAACGCTGGGAGACAAGAGGTCGAGTTTCTGTTTTTCGGCAAATTGATCCGAGAAAGTGGATACGAGGGCCCTTATGCTTTAACCCAATTGAGAGGTCATCGGGTAAATCTTGCAGTTGATCCGGATTGGTTCGGGCAGGGAGAAGAAGGAATGAGAAGGATCCTTGCTGCGAAAACAACTGAGCCTGATAAAGAATTGGTCGGTCCTTATAAAGAAAACAACTACACTACCAAGGAATATAATCTGAATACTTTCTCCTTAAAAGCTTACGAGTCTCCGGAGAAGGACCAAAAAGTTAAACAATTGCAAGATCTTGCACGTTAGAGGTAGAACTATATGAGAAAAATAATTTCATTTATGCATATATCGCTTGATGGCTTTGTAGCAGGGCCAAACGGAGAAATGGATTGGATTAAAGTTGATGAAGAAATTTTTGATTATGTAGGCATTAGAATAGGCAAAGGCGATACAGCATTGTATGGAAGAGTAACTTATGAGATGATGGAAGGTTATTGGCCTACTGCAGGAGACGAGCCTACAGCGAGCAAGCATGACATTGAACACTCAAAATGGTATAAAAAAGTTCACAAAGTTGTTATATCAAAAACAATGAAAGGAGTGAGTTCGACTAATGCAGAAATTATCAGCGATAACCTTTCGGACAAAATTAATGAAATAAAACAACAGTCAGGTGAAGACATCTTGCTTTTTGGTAGTCCAAGAGCGACACATTCACTGATCCAACTGAATTTAATTGATGGTTATTGGCTATTTGTTAATCCAATTATTCTTGGGCGAGGAATACCACTGTTTGAAGACATCAAAGATAAAATAAAACTGAAATTACTGACTACTCGACAATTTACATGTGGGGTAACTGAACTAAATTACATAGTGGATAAATAATAACAACAGATACAAATGGATAGCTGCGGTTCTCCGCCGCAGAACTTCTTAACCCTCAAATCATATCCTTTCGGGCTCTCAGCCTCCAAATACCATCAAATCCAGAATCCTACTCTTTATAAGCGGCAAGGAATTTCGAATTCTTCCGAGAAAGGCCTGTTACAAGCTCGTTTTGAAAAATTACAAAAAGGCTTGACATTATTTCTTTATATATCTAAATCCTTATATAACAAACTTGCTATGCAAAATCTCGACTCTACCTTTGCTGCACTTGCTGACCCAACTCGTCGTGCGATTCTTATGCGTCTCGCGAAAGGCGATTCAACGGTCATGGAGCTTGCTAAACCCTTTAAAATGAGCCAGCCGGCAATTTCAAGGCATCTCAAAGTTTTGGAGGAAGCAGGCCTTATCTCGACCATGATCAGAGCGCAGGAACGTCCGCGTAGGCTTGAGACTGCACCTCTCAAGAAAGCCACTGATTGGATTGAGAAGTACCGCCAGATGTGGGAGAAGAACTATCAATCACTTGATGGGCTACTTGAAGAATTGAAGACGATGCAAACAACAGGAGATGAATAATATGAAAGCAGATTTAAAAGAATTGAAGGTAGAGCTTAGAGGTGAGACAGAAATTGTTGGCACACGTTACTTCGCGGCACCACGTAAATTGGTATTCGATTGTTTCACTAAACCAGAGTTAGTGCTTCGTTGGCTTACCGGTCCTGAAGGCTGGAAACTTGTGACTTGTGAAAACGATCTTAAGGTTGGTGGTAAATACCTGTATGTATTTGCGGATGCAAACGGAACTAAAATGGGTATTTATGGAAAATTTACAGAGGTAATTATATCCGAGAAGTTTGCAAATAATGAGAATTATGCGACTGACATGGCTACGTTTGATCCGGATGGCCCGGAAAATCCGGATGCAACCGTTGAGTCGCGTACTTTCACAACGGAAGGGGATCTAACTCTTATGACTCACGTGATCAAATATGCTTCTGCAGAAATACGCGAGATGGAAAGAGGAGCAATGGATGGTTGGGGACCATTATGTGAATCGCTTGATAAACTATTGGCAGAGCTTGCGGGATAAATCTAAACGTTTAAGCAAAGATATATTCTAATTGGTAGTTGTATGGGCGTATGTTCGCCCATGCAGCACAAAAGGATCTCTAAACAGATCCTCGCAATATTTTTTCCATGGCCTTTCCTTTGGCCAATTCATCTATTAACTTATCTAGATAACGGATCTTCTGCATAAGTTTATCTTCTATATCTTCTACACGAATGCCGCAGACCACTCCTTTGATCAGTGAGACATTATCGTTGAGATGAGGCGCCTGATCAAAAAATTCTTTGAAATTCACTTCATTCTTAAGTTGTTTTTGAAAACTTTTAGAATCATATCCAGTGAGCCAATAAATGATTTTATCTACTTCTGCTTTTGTTCGTCCTTTTCTTTCTGCCTTTTGGATGTATAAAGGATAAACTTTTGAAAAAGACATAGCAAAAACTTTCGAATTTTCCATTTGATCTTATTACCTTATTTATTACTCGGCACTCGTTTCATTACTAAGACTTTATTTAAGTTCTTCAGCTAGTGCGACGATGAATCCTTCGGGAGTTCGCAAATAACATAGAAGATAAGTATCTTCATACTGTTCCAATTTACCTACGAGTGTAACTCCATGTTTTTCAAGTCGAGCGACAGTATCTTTGATATCTGTAACTGCAAACATCACGCGAAGATAACCTGTAGTGTTGGACGGAGCGTTTTTTGGTTCCCTGCTTATCGCTTTCGGTCTGATAAATTTAGATAGTTCTAATCTGCTATGCCCATCAGGTGTTTTCATCATTGCCATATCGACTTGCATTCCTTCAAGTCCTACAACATGGTCCGCCCAGGATCCTTCGACTCTCATTTGTCCTTCGAGCTCTAAACCAATTTCGGTGAATAGAGCAATCGTAGCCTCAAGATCTTCGACAACAATACCAACATTGTCCATTCGTTTCACTGCCATTTTCTCTAATCCTCCATTTGGCTAGTATAGGCCCCATATTTGCCTGGTTGGTCGATCCATTTATGGGCCTATTTGTTGGTAATTTTTTAGGAATTCTAGTTGACATGCAGGTTTTTACCTGCATATTATTTTCTTACAAACGCAACGAATGGACGCTGATAATGTTTTCAAGGCGCTGGGAGATCCAACACGAAGAAAGTTGTTGGATCTTCTATATGAGAAGAATGGCCAAACTTTGGGCCAACTTTGCGAGCATCTGGACATGACTCGTCAATCGGCTACACAACATATCGGGATACTTGAGGCAGCAAATCTGATAAGCACGGTTTGGCGCGGTCGGGAGAAGTTACATTTCATCAATCCTGTGCCGTTGCATGAAGTGTATGAACGTTGGGTACGAAAATTCGAACACCAGCGTCTTAGCCTACTGCATGACCTGAAGAAGGAACTCGAAGGAGAGAATAATGAGTAAAGAGAAAACAAGCTTTGTCTACGTGACTTATATCCGCTCGACGCCAGAGAAGGTGTTTGAGGCAATCATGAAGCCTGAGATCACACGACTCTACTGGGGACACGAAAATATTTCCGATTGGAAGCCCGGCGCAACCTGGGAACATGTGCGCTTCAATGATCGTACAGTCAATATTGTAGGTAAGGTGGTCGAGGTAGTACCTCCCACACGATTGGTTATCTCTTGGGCGAGTCCTGCACAAGCAGATGATCCTGAAAGTTATAGCCGAGTGACATTTACTATAGAAGCTTATGATGATATGGTGAAGCTAACAGTTCTTCATGATGAACTCGAAGCAGGTAGTGGAATGGCTAAGGGAATCCAACAAGGTTGGCCGATCGTTCTTTCTAGTCTTAAGTCCTTGTTGGAAACAGGGAAGGGTATTGATGTTTTTGCGAAGCCTAAGTCTGCTTCCAATGGGAGTCTCTCATGAACCAAACATTTACTGGCGGATGTGCTTGTGGCAAAATCCGCTATTCAACCAATCATGCTCCTATCTTTCAAAACCATTGTCAGTGTCGGGACTGCCAGCTTAGGAGCGGCACAGGACATGGTTCTTACTTAACTTTTCCTGCGCGGCATGAGATGACAATCACTGGTGAGGCTACTCATTGGGAAGTTGCTGGTGATAGTGGCAATATGAAAATCCACTCCTTCTGTCCAACATGCGGGACTCCTGTTTATTTACGCTTTGCAGCAATGCCCGAACTGATCGCAGTCCATGCGGGAAGTTTAGATGAGCCGAGTCGATTTGTACCTCATGTGCTTACTTATAAAATTCGAGGATTAGCTTGGGATGCAATTGATCCTGGGTTGAAGGCGTTTGAGAAGATGCCGATTGGTTGAGGGGCAGCGGTGAGGCGAAAGTTATACGCAGTACGGCGAGCATTACTGAGTGAATACTGATTAACCGCTTTCAGCGATTTCTATAAACTAAGCTAGTTAAAACACCTGCAACACATGAATGAATTGTGCCTAATAACCCCTGAATGAGAATCCATTTTTCAGTACTTGGTATTGCAAAGCGACCCGGCAAATCAAATGCAACAAATGGAACTATGATAAGAGCAGTAAGAAGTCCGTATTTTAGTCCTTTAAGTATCCATGAACCAGCAAAATTTGTAATTGGAAAAAGGGCAGCGAAGCCAAACCCACTCAGTAAAGTAGAACCCATACTCAAATAAAAAATCGGTTCTGTCCTGAATACTGGGATATTGTTAAAATAATCTGAAGCAATTACAGCAGCGAGAATTCCCTGTATTAGAAAACTCGAAATAAAATAGGCGAACGCCCCCAATAGAATTTTTACAGGCTGCATTTTAAATCTCCACCTTATGAATTACATAGAATTAGATGAATAATGATAAAGAGTCAAGTCCTTCGCAGCCGCATTGCGAATAACGACCAAGGTGTTCCGACGTTTGCGAAGCGAGCATAGCGATCTTCAAAGCACCGATAGTTAGGCGCTATTTTAAATTGTTTAGTTATTTTTTAAAACCAGTTGATTAGCGATTTCCTCGATTTCTGATCTCATTGTTAACTTTTCCAACCAAGAAATCGGTATACTACTTTTGGAATAGTATGCTCCGGCCAACTGACCACAGATAGCCCCTGTTGTGTCCGCATCTCCCCCAAAATTTACGGTCATTAAAATTGCGTCTTTAAATGAACTAGTATGATAAAAACTCCACAAGGCAGTTTCTAAAGAATGCACTACATATCCAGAGGGATTGATATCTTGTTCAGACTTCATTGCGAATGAGCCTTTAGAAATTGATTGAATCTTCGGTGTCGCTGGAGAATATATTGTTTGCTGAAAGATTTCATTTTTATTTAATCCCTTTATAGCTAAACCAATATAAACTGATAAAAGCTTGCAAGCATCAATGCACTCATCGGCGGCATGTGTGGTTCGTGAACTTTCTCCTGCAAAATAGCTGATTCGATCGAAGTCGGGGAAAAAATATAAAGGAATTGGGCATATTCTCATTAAGGAACCATTCCCTGCAGTATTAACGTCATCAGAACCGGAATATGGATCTTTCGTTTTTAAATATGATCCTAAAGCATTAGCAGTCGTTGATCCAATATCGAAACATTCGCCAGTGCTACTTAAATAACCATATTCCATCCAGTTGCAGTATCTATTCATTTGATCTACAGGATTAAATCCATTGCAGTGAATCAGGCTTTTAGCCAAGCATAGAGCCATTGAAGTATCATCAGTCCATTGTCCTGGTTTTAAATTGAAAATTCCTCCACCAAGCATATCTGTTACTAATGGAAATGAACCCTTATGCAAAAATTCTACGGACGCTCCAATTGCATCTCCACATGCTAGCCCTAATAAGCTGCCGGAAAAACGATCTATATCTGTTTGATTTTTCAAAATTTTAACTACTGATTATTGATTTGAAATGTCGCCTAACGATCCGCGAGCGGAGGCGCCGACAGTTAGACGCTTTTAGCTACGATTAAAATATTCCTCATATGAAAGTCGGTCCCGATGAGAAAGCATAACCTTGTGAATTCGATCTTCACGAACTCCCATTGAGAGCATTAAACAGTATTTTAGAAGATAAAAGAGTATTTTTGTAGCTTTGGCAAATTCAAATCCTTGGATATAATGCAGATTTCCTGCTTGGGGATCCAAATGAGTAATAAAATTTCTTTTATCAACGACAGTTTTAACAAATCTGTCATGATCTGGTATGAATAGAACTTTGAAATTCCAGTGTTCTTTCAACAATTGTTTGAGTCTGTTCCTTAGGCTTATTTCGTTTCCGTATTTTAATCTCGCCTTCAAACTATCTCTTAGATTACTATCAATTTGAATTTTCGACAATTCTTCAGCAATCTTACTATAGACTTTACTTTGATAAATTTGAGGATTCATATATAATCCTTCATAGTTTATTCGGTGAAATGTTTCTAACGCTTGAATGATGTTAATAAACTGATTCTCAATGTGACCGCTTAAAGATTTAAAAGAAATTCGTGCATACAAGTCATAAAGGAATTTGTAAGTTTCTAAGTTTAAATACCAATTAGTAAATTGCGTTTTAAAATCCTCTACAAAGTTATCAACATAAAACAAAATATTATAATCTATATCCGAGATATCTTGCTTTTTAATTTCTTTATATGGTGGAATAACAATTTCAACCGCCCTGTCATTGGAAAGCCCAGAAATTTCCTGCGAAACAAAATCTAAATTACAGGCAATTGCAAAGAATAAGTTTACATTTTCGATAATTAGAAGGCATTCATCAAAATTCAATTCACCTTTT
Source organism: Leptospira koniambonensis (assembly GCF_004769555.1). Lineage (NCBI taxonomy): Bacteria > Pseudomonadati > Spirochaetota > Leptospiria > Leptospirales > Leptospiraceae > Leptospira > Leptospira koniambonensis. The sequence continues at coordinate 1,310,341 of NZ_RQFY01000004.1, forward strand.
TTAGGAGAAAATGTATAATATCCAATTTGTTTCAAAGTAAACTCATCTTGGACAGGTTTATAAGTAGAACTGCCAAATGTAGTCCCGACTTCCAATTCGAAATCGTTTACTTCTAAGTTAAAAGAATTTGCAGGTTGAAGTTCTATTGTTTTTAAGGGGTTTCTTTCGTTAAATTTAATTCTAGATTTTTTAAACCACGGAAATATTTCGGGAATAGTTACTGATATGCTTGAAAACTTTATGTCCTCTTTTTTATGATAATGAATATTCAATAAGACTGAAGAAGCTGATAAGAGAACCCTTTGATTGAAAGGAAAATTTCCTCGTTCTACGATTACATTAATCAAAGTGATTTTTTGGGAAGCAAAACTCTCGCCTAGCAATACTGAGATTCTTGGATTTCCCGGCTCATCAAGTCTTTCTACAAGAGAAAGAAATACACCCTGTCTAGGGCTATACGACAATGTCCCATAAGATTTATTATTAGGCTCATTTGGTAACCACCAGTTACCTTCTATTTCAAATTCCTGTTTTAAATCCATTGTTGCTAATTGCAGCTAACGACCAAGGTGTTCCGACGTTTCGCGATGGCACGAGTTTGCTCTGCAAACGAAGTGACAGAAGCAAATGTGGCAAAGCCCGAGCGAGAGTCGCGTTAGCGATCTATAAGCGCAGCGGAAGCACCGACAGTTATACGCCGTTTTTTTCTTCTGCAAATTGCGTAACTTTTGCAAATAGAGCTTTTCGTTGATTCAAAAAATCTAAATATTCTGATACGTTCCAGCTACCTTCAGGTATGAGGTGTGTCTTCCTATCTTCATAACTTTGCGTAGTAATCCATTCCAAAAAGGGCTTATTTGATTTAGATTGATTAGTAGCACGCCCTACATAGCGAATATTATATATTGAATTTATTTTATCTTCCGAGAAACCTGCTAACGATAACTCATCTTTTGAAAAGATATGGTCTTGTTGTGGGATGCTCGATTCAGAAACAGGTGTAAAATTTAAACTATGCGAATAGACTAAAGATAAAACAAGATAACTATATTTATCATTGTAATATATGTTATCAAGATTTTCTACTGTTAAATCAATATTCCTTCTAGTTTCAGAGTTTATTAAACTTCGAATTGCTTCAACAGGAAATTCACCTTTCTTTGTCCCGATGGCAGTTCGACACTTGTATAAAATTGTATCTGACTGTCCGCCAAACACATTACTCAACATCGCCTGAGTAATCCATTTTCTGATTTTCGTAATTTCTAATTCACCGACAGAACCAGATGCTCCAAGCAAACTTGTTTTTTCGTTATAATAAATCCAATAGACTATTGGAATAATTGCGTTTTTACTTGGAATCAATTTCTTATGGGTTAAAAAAATGTGATCGTGAAGAAGATCTCTTGTTAATTTAATTGCTTCCGTAAACCTATTCCAACCATTATTTCCTACTAAGTCTGCCATCAACGATGGAGTAAAATTCTTTGTTCGATATTTTATAGCCTCAAGTGAGGATCCGTAGCCAACAAGTATGTTCTTGAGTATAAAGTCCTGATCAAAATCATAAGTAGCACCATTAATCGATTCGAGTAAGTCTTGAAACTTAACACGAGCTTCAGGCCATTTAGATTTTATTGTTGAGAATAATAAATCTGAATAAGTAAGAGGAGTTCCTCCAGAGTTTATTCTAACAAATATATCTAAAACTTTATCATAGTCTTTTTCTTTCTCTGGATAATAATGCAATATTTTTTCATACTGAAGCAACCTAAAACATTTTGTCAAAGATTTCCGTTGTTCTTTTGTTAATTCGAGGTCGTAATTTTCTTTTATTTCATCGCGAACAGAATCAGCTATTTCATCAATCTCCTTGAATGAACTAAGCACTTTCACTTTATACCATATTTTCATAGAATCACTTTTATCATCTTTAAAATGTGGACCTTTATCTTGATTGAAGAATTGAAATTCATATAAGATTCCATCCACCTCTTCTTCTCCTGAAAGTATGTTAAAATAGAGATCGTATGGTTTATTTCTAATAATATAATTTCCTTTTAACACTAAGTAGAATGCAGTAAGCCGCTGTTGACCATCTAACACCAGCAGGAAATCTTTATTTGGTTCATAAGAAGAATCGATTTGATTTATTTCATTGCTACGTTCTACAAATTTTAAACGTTTAATTTTATTTTCTTCTAAGAATTCTCCTGAAATCGACCATAACAACAAAGTTCCAATAGGATAATCGCGCATCAATGAGTCGAATAAATTAGTTACTTGAGAAGGATGCCAAACAAAATCTCTCTGAATATCGGGCAAAAAGCAAATTCGATTAATATCATCCATTAGATCTCCGATCGAAACTCTTGTGTAATCTTGCATATTTTCTCCTTTTAAGTTTATTTTTAAAAATAGCGCATAACGATCGAATATACGTATATCCGCCTACATGCCCCGGAAACGGCGTGTAGCCGCTACCTCCCACGTAACGTTATTTGCTCATATGTCTTAAATAATCTAAAGCATAATTTTCAGCCTCAGATAAGTTTTTAATATCAGAATTATAAAGTTCTAATCTTAATTCCTGGTATAACTTAACTGAAATTAATATACTATCTTTAATCGATTTGAAATCATAATATGGAACTGTAGATTTCAGTTTTTCGAGATCGATTGGATCAATAATGAATTCTAATTTTCTCACTCCGCGAGGCAGGGATTTATTCTTAAGATGGAGAAGAGGACCTAAAACTGTATTTCTTATGAATGATAAGAAATCAATTGTCTCAAAATACTCCCCTCTTCCTAATTTAGTTCCGGCATAATGCACCCAAACCCAAAATCTATCTTCTATCCATTGGAAATCCGGATTTGGCCATTGTGCCTTCGCAGATTCAAGGATCAACGGGATCTGTTTATTATTCTCATAGATAAAGACAGGATTTTCGATTCGGTCGTTTAATTCTGAAAGTTGAATAAACTTAAAATCGACATGAAGAAATGGATCCTCGTATAGACAAATTAATAGTCTTCTTTCTCCAACATGTTCTCCTGTAAATGCAGATAGCAGAGGTCCGAAATTTTTTGCGAAATCGACCATTTCTTTTTTCTGATATTGAATTCCATCTTTTAAGACAATTACAAAATCAATATCAGAGTATTCATCCATTTCTTTGGAGATGAATGAACCTGCTATTGCAACGCCTTCGATTGCATTGTTGTTAGAAGCAAACTCATTCACTTTGTTTATGAATAGATCTATTTTTTCCATATTGTTTGGGTGGGTGCTGCCAGGGGCGATAGTTAGACGACGTCAGAGTCTGATTGAATTTTCTTTATATAACCCTTGGATTCTTTAATTTCATCTTGAAATTTAGCAGGATTAGCTTCTATAAACTGATTAAAGTATTCTATAGATAAGATGTAATCCTTTTTGTAATGGTAATTTATAAATCCTAAAACGAATAATAATTCAACTTTTCCATCTTCATCATAAATCTCTTGAATAAATTCTTCAGACTCAATGAAAACCCCTTGTGAATCAGAACTCGAGAAAGCCGAAAAATAATAACTTTTAGAATTTCTTAAATCACCTTCATAAGCAAGCAGGAAGGCCATGCTCATTTTCCATGTGGGCCCAGGAAATCCCTTCAATTTTTTAATTAACCTTTTTGCTCCTTGAGTGTCTCTATCTCGAAGGAACTTTACTATTGCGGTAAGATTATTTCCCGTAAAATCATTCTTGTCTAATTGTAAGATTCTTTTGCATAATTGTTCAGTAGTATCCAACAGAGGCTTCTTTTTCGTCTTTTTATAATCTGCATAACAAGTAATTGCAGAGAAAGAAAGAGCTTCTCGCAATCTTCTGGAGCTCAGTATTCTTAATTTATTTAAATAGACATCATTTATGTGTGGAATTCTTGAATAGAGATCTTCGAGAAAACTTTGCGCTCGAACTATTTTTTTGTTTATTAATAAAGTAACTCCAACCATGTAACGAGCAGACAAGTTGGTATATATAGATAGATCTTGGAGCGTCCGAAAATCTTTGATTGGAATTTCAAGCTGTGTTGGGTAAATTCCTGAAATGTCGTTTGCAAGTTTTTGGCTTATTAATTTTGGAATGGGCTTATGAGTTATAACACTATTAAGTTCTAATATATGGAAATCCTTACCGTCAATTGGTCTAATTCTTCCGCGACCATATATAGATACTACGCAATTTATGCGATTCATCATAATGGAAACATCATTGATCGTAAGAAGCTTCTTTGCTTGCCAACTTGATATTTTCTTTACAACTAGATCCTCAGTTTCGCCTCCTTCTCGCAATAGTTTCTCAAAAGTAGTAAGAAAATCTTCTCCAATTATTTTTTCCTGATCTTCATTCTCTAAAGCCAAGGCCATTAAAATACCAATCTTATCAGATCTGACCGGCCAAATTCTGACAGTCAAAAACCAAATTGCGATGATTATCGCAACTGAAAAGCCAATCAGGTAAATTTCAATTAGTTCTATATTTTTTACATCAACACCAGCAAAGTACCATCCCAATAATAGGACCGAAAAAACAATTGAGATTAAGAGTGTTGATGGTCTATGCCAAGCTTTAGATAGTAATTCATAGAAATCTTTAAATTTTATATCCATACGCTAATTTATCTGATGTCGCATAACGTGTTGTTTTGTGAACGTTCGCCTATCCGACGTAAATGGAGCATTGGCGTCGATTCGCATATCCACCCAAGAAGCAATGCATGGCCGAACATTCGCCCATACCCCATCGATTCAAAAAAAGGGGAGAATCCTCCCCTCACATTCAATGAGTCTGTAACCAGTTCACTAAATCTCCCAACACCTTTGCCTTGTCCGCCGGAAGTTCATTCATTGTCTCATGATACAACCCGTCATAAATTTTCATGGATTTGTCTGAAGAAGGAATAACTTTAAATGCTTCTTCTGTTCCGACAGAAAGTGCGATCGAATCTTCTTTTCCATGGAATAGATAAACTGGGAAATTGATCCGTGCTGCTTTCTCTAAAGCTTTTTCTTTTGAGTTCAAAAGGAAATCTCCTAAATATGCTCCGACTGAACCGTGAACTAAAGGATCTTTTTTATAAGCCTCTACAACTGACTTGTCTCTGGATAATGCATTTACATCTAATCCAGTTGGAACAGTAAGCGTGGGGAATGCTCCTGCGAGTAAACTTCCCGCACCTTTTTTGATATTCATTACTAAGTCTGTTTTTACTGCGATAGGCAATCCACTCAGAACAAGTCTGTCTAAACTTGCTTGGTGGGAAGGTTCTCCTGCGTAGAACAATGAGATCAATGCTCCCATGGAGTGTCCCATTAGAGTGACTTGTTTCACTCCTTCTTTTTGTTTTGCGATGCTGATCAGTCTGTCAAGGTCCGCTAAAAATTGGTTAAAATGAGTGACTACTCCTTTGCTTCCGCCTGATTTTCCGTGGCCGCGGGCATCTATTAGATAAACATTATATCCTTTTCCGGAAAGAGCTTCGAGTAAATTGTCGTATCTTTTTCCGTGTTCTCCTATCCCGTGATGGACCACTAAGGTTCTAGGATTGTTTGCGTCTTTTGCGCGATAAGCTCTATAATAGATGGATACGTCGCCGGCTCCTACAAAGGTTCCGTCTTCCAGATGGTAGTTTTGTTCCCAATTCATTCGGTAAATATCCGATCTGTCTGAAAAATGGGGAAGGAAATTTCTATCCAATCCGCTTCTTTCTTCGTTCTATTTTGAACAAGCGTAATGATTCCCGCTGCGATCACTGCCGCTTTAGTAGTTCTATGTTCTCCGTTTATTTAAAAAACCTCTCTATTTTTTCTCACACGAAGCCGCAAAGATGAAAAGAACTTTTGGTTTAATATCCGGAAGAATCTTCTTTTCTTAGCGCCTTAGCGTGAATTAAAGACGCTTGCAAGTTTCGCCCAGAGTTCACGGGACACATAGAGTTTTAAACGTCGGAATTCCAACAAATATCGCATATAAATTTAGGGAGACACCTTAATTTAGAATAAACCAGGCAGTAAATCCTCATCCTTCTTTTTTCGGATCAGATATTTAGTAGGAACCGCAAATAAATCGGTTCTCAATTCTCTTCTTTTTGTAAGCCCGAACCTTTTGATACAGATCGAAAATCTTTTTTGGAGAAGTTCAGCATAATTCCCTGCTCCTCTCATTCTTTCTCCCCAGTTGGCTTCGTATAATTTTCCACCTCTTGCTTCTGAGATGACTTTTAGGACTTTTTCTTTTTTGAGCGGGAAATATCTGGTAAGCCAGTCTTCAAATAAAGATGCTACTTCGAATGGAAGTCTTATAAATACCATTCCTGCTGCTTCTGCTCCTGATAAAGATGCCTGTTCCAATAGATGTTCCATTTCGAAATCGTTTATAAATGGAATTACTGGAGCGAATAATACCCCTGTTGGAATTCCAACATCTGTAAGTTTTCGAAGAGTTTCCATTCTTCTTACGGGAGCAGGGGCGCGTGGTTCTAATTTGGACCAAAGTTCCTTATCCAAAGTGGTGATAGAAAGAAATACTTTCAAAATTCCTAATTTTCCCATTTCGGAAAGAATATCTATATCTCTTTGTATTAGAGAAGACTTAGTGATGATTGCTATTGGCTGTTTGAATTCCAACATTACTTCTAATAGTGATCTTGTATTTTTATAGATCCTTTCTCCCGGTTGGTATGGATCTGTTGCAGTGCCTATTGTGATTGGTGCAAGTGCCTGCTTCTTCTTTCTTAATTCTTCCGCTAAAAGTTTGGCTGGCTCCTTCTTCACGAATATTTTTGTTTCGAAGTCAAGACCTGGTGAGAGATCCACATAAGAATGATTTGGTCTTGCGAAACAATAAATACATCCATGCTCACAACCTCTATAAGGATTGATACTCGCATCGAATGGAATGTCAGGTGATTTATTTCGAGTGAGAACTGATTTGGAATCTTCCCAAAAGAATTGGGTAGAAGGAGAGGATTCCTCTCCTAGATCATATCGATCTTCTCGCCAAATTTCTCTTTTGGTTTTGTCAAATCTACTTGGAGGAAGTTCTTCAGTTCCTCTTTTCTTAGAATTCATATGTTTGAATTCTAAGAAATACTAAACAAAAAACAAGCAAAATTGTGTTTGCGTTTTGTTGGAGGTCCTACAAAATGACTGAACTCTTTTAGGATTGATCAATTACACTCTAAGAAAATTCTCTTTCGCAATGTTATTCGTAACGATAGCTTACCTGAAGTTTTTGACAATAATCATCGCAGTATATTGGATATTATCCTTATTTAAGAATTCGAATTTAAGAAAGTGTTGGTTATTAGTCGGAGGAATCTATTTTTGGGGCCAAGATTACATAACTGATCATAGATTTCCTTTTTTGTTATGTGTGTCTCTTTTCGGAAATTATTCTATCTACCTTCTATTCACTAGAAAGAAGAAACAATTTGGGACTTGGGTTGCAGTATTATTTAATCTTGGAGTTCTCCTATTTAATTTTCGCGATTTTTATTTATTAATATTTCAACTTTTCGATTTAAAGGATTCGTTTTCATATTATAGAACTCTTGGGATCAGTTTTTATTCGATCGCTTTCATTCAGTTTCATTTTGATCTGTATAAGAATGAAAAAATCGAAAAGGTTTCTATGCTAGACTTTTTCCTTTTCGGATCCTTTTTCCCCATTTCCAATGCCGGCCCAATACCTAGGTGGAGAAAATTTATGCAGGAATTTCAGCCTACTCTGAGTATTTTTTATTCCTGCATGCGGAAGGGACTATTTTGGATTTTATACGGATTCTTAAAGAAAATTTTATTGGCAGATCCTGCTGGGCAATATGCCGATATGGTGTTCTTTAGACCATCCGAGGCAAAATCTAGTTCAGACCTGATATTGGGATTTTATCTAAATACATTTGTGATCTATTTAGATTTTTCAAGTTATGCTGATATAGCCAGAGGTTCTGCAAAACTTTTCGGATACGATTTACCCATGAACTTTAGGGCTCCATTTTTGGCAGATTCAGTATTTGCCTATTTATTGAGATGGAATCGGACGTTAGGTATTTTTTTGAAAGAGAGATTTTATTCTTTAATTCGTTATTCTAAGATGCCAGTCGCTCTGATACTCGGAATTTTCTGTTCCTTCTATTTTCTTTGGTTAAGAATTTCTTGGGTGAATTTGATTTTTGGCGGTGTGTTGTTTGTAGCTCTTGTCTTAGAATATAAGTTTCCATTTCATAATTTTAATACAAAATTTTCGAAACCAATTCGCATTTTAATAAGTTTTCATATTTGGGTGTTTTTATGGATGGTAGTTCGTTTTAATGATTGGAGAAGGATAGAAAGTTACTTTTATAAAATACGAGAGTCCGGCCCCGACATATTCGAGTCCGGATCTATAATCCATATTTTTATCATTTTTGGAATTGTTCTTCTGTCTCAGTTTTTGGAGAAGAGGTATAGAAAGGTCTTTCTTTAAGATACTTCTAATTTGGCTCCTTCTCCCCAGGATTTGTAAGAAGGTAAATTAGAGATGGTTTGCACATACTCGCTTGCTTTAGGCCCAAGTTTTACTCCGTACGTTATAAATCTAGAAACCACTGGAGCGTAGAACGCATCAGCTATGGAGAAGTTTTGGCCGAACAAGAACGGTCCCCCGTAGGAGCTCAAACATTCTTCCCAAAGGTTTTGGATCCGATCGATATCCTTCTTTGCGTCTTCCGGTACGGAGAAGTCGGACTTTCTGCCATGAAAATTCATGCTTAGATTAGATCTTAGGCCTGTGAATCCTGAATGCATTTCTGCAGTTATGGATCTTGCCTTGGCTCTCACGATTTGATCCTTGGGCCAGAGTGCCTTCTCCGCATATTTTTCTGCCAAATATTCCGCGATACTAAGACTGTCCCAAACTCTTAGGTCTCCATCATTTAAGACAGGGACCTTTTTAGAAGGGGAATACTTATCGATTATGGCTGCATATTCAGGTGTGAATAGTTTTAAGGAGATCTCTTCGAAAGGGATCCCGAATTGAGTGAGTAGGATCCATGGGCGGAAAGACCAGGAAGAGATGTTTTTATTTCCGATTACAAGTTTCAGATCGCTCATAACTTTAAGATCTCTCAAGGCGGGATGATTCTGCAAGAAAGTAATCCTTTCGAGTTAGTAAGTTTTTGTAGAGATTGATACAGAAGCTTTCAATTAGTTTGCCTTTCTTTTGCTACAATTAGCTTCGAGAATTTAGATGATCAAGTGCACATAATCCAGTGAAGGTTGGATGTATTCATTTAACAGTGAGACTTCTTCTTAGTATTCTAGGAATGGTTTGTAGGATTTTTTTAAAAATCCATGTCTTAAGTTATTAATAAGAGAGAAATCTTTTCGAAAAGAATCGAGCGGTTTCTTAGATACAAAATGAATCGGATGGATCTAAGCTTGGAAAACGTTAAAGAAATTATTCAAACACAAGAAAGTATGCCCGATATTTTGTTAATTTGTGATTCGAGCGGAAGGATCCTTCATATTAACGAGAATGGAAGGAAGATGCTTAGCATTGCTTCTGTTGAATCTGCTAAGAGTATGAGTATTACTGATCTTCTTTCAGAGACGGATCAAAAATATTTCGAAACAGTTATACTACCTAATGTAAGCAAATCGGGAGAGTTTGAAGGAAGAGGACTTCATCTAATGAAGAAGGACGGAAGTTTCCTACAAACAAAACAACATGCTTATCTAATGCCGGAGAAATCTTATCTATTCGTATTCACGGAAGATAAAGAATCAGAAGCAGGAAAGAAGGAAGCTTTGTACAAAGCATTCCAACAATCTCAAAACGGAATGTTCTTAACCGATAAAGAAGGTGTTATCCTTGCGGTGAATAAACAGTTCGAAAAAATTTCCGGCTTAAAAGAGAATGAACTTATAGGAAAAACTCCAAAAGCATTCCAGTCCGGAGCGGGAGCATCTAAAACTTTTTATGATGAGTTTTGGGAATCAGTTCTGCAAGGTTCAGTTTCTATCTCTAATTCGAATCTCAAAAATAGTTTCGTAAAAGATTGGAAACAAAATGTTCTTCCTATCAAAGATCGTAATGGAGAAGTTTCCAGCTTCTTAAGCACTATTCTTGCGAATCCTGAGCTTTCTGAGTCTGGAGAAGCAAAGAATAATTTAGATTTTGCAAAATCTCCATCTGATACTTTCAGAAAATATGAAGGTATGGATAGAGAAGCTCTGATCGGAATTTTAAGAGATAAAACAAAACTCACTAAAAAAGAAACAGAGATCTGTGCGGGAATTGCTTCCGGCAAGGATAAGAGTCGGATCAGCGAAGACCTAGGTATCCATCCTGGGACTATGAAAAACCATCTTAAATCGATTTATAGAAAGACTATCGATCTAGAAAAAGAGATCCCAGGTCCAGAACGCGACAAGCTTCAGAGACTTACAATTTACCTCTTCCGTTTACTCGGTGAGTGAGTTAGTCTGGTTTAGCTCCCCAGACTTCTTTCACGTAATCCTCTCTTCCAGAACCCTTTCTGTATTGTTTATAATGCGTAGGGTTCTTTTTATAATAATCCTGATGATATTCTTCTGCGGGATAAAATTCTGATGCTTGCAATATCTCCACAGCAATCGGAGAGGAGAATTTTTTAGAAGCTCCTATTTTATCCTTAAACTCTTGGGCTAATTTTCTCTGAGCCTCATTCTTAAAATAGATAGCTGCTCTATACTGATTACCTCTATCTGCGAATTGCCCTCCTGAATCTGTTGGATCTATTTGCCTCCAATATGTGTCCAAAAGTTTTGCATAATCTATCTTTTTGGGATCGTATGTGATCAATACTGATTCTCTGTGTCCAGTTCTCCCGTAACCTACGTCTTCGTATGTGGGGTTTATCTCCTTTCCACCTGTATATCCTGAGATTACGGATATGACACCAGGTAGTTTTTCGAAAGGTCCTTCCATACACCAAAAACATCCACCTGCAAAAATGGCTGTTTCTGTTTTGGGATTTTCTTTGGAGTGAAGTATATTCGAAAAACCAAATATTATGAATATTATAAGTATGGATTCTAATCTTATAAGTTTGAACAAATTTTCTATCATACGGTTCCTCGTGGTTCCATTTTTTTATGAATTTTTAATCTAACTATTCTTACTGATCACTTGTTCGTATTTTGATTTTTTACAAAAAATCCTGGTAAGCACAAGCTGGATCAATTTCAGTAGTTATGGATACTTTCGACTGACGTCGGAAAAAGTTACGGACTTATCAAACCGTTTCCAATTCTGGGTTTTTATTCTTTATATAGAATATGCCCGCCCGTGCCGAGTATCGATGAATTTAAAATCAAAACAATTTCTTTCCAATCTTCCTTACGATCTTTCCTCAAGTATCGCAGTATTTTTAGTAGCTATTCCACTTTGTTTGGGGATTGCTCATGCGTCCGGTGCACCCTTATTTTCTGGGATTATCTCCGGTTTTATAGGTGGGATCGTAGTAGGAACCTTTAGTAAATCTGCCTTAAGTGTTTCAGGGCCCACTGCAAGTTTGACTGCGATTGTTCTTTCAGGTATCAAAGATCTGGGGAACTTCGAAGCTTTTCTTCTCGCACTTTTAATTGCGGGAATGATCCAAACTTTTCTTGGGATCTTGAGAACTGGTGCATTATCCGCTTATCTTCCTTCTGCAACAGTAGTCGGAATGTCCGTCGCGATAGGCCTACTTTTAGTTGTTAAACAATTGCCTCACTTAATCGGTTACGACGTCGAGGAATTCGGGGTAGAAGAGTTCGATATCACCAAAGAAGACGTGAACGAATCCTATCATGATCCTCATGAAGCAAAAGAGACAAACTCTCTAATGTTGCTTGTGCACGCGTTCCGGAATTTACAAAGTAATGTTTTAGTGATCGGGATCATTTCCCTTTTATCCTTCTGGATTTGGGATAGATACTTTGCTAAAAAATTCAAATATGTTCCAGCGTCTTTAGTGGCGATCATACTCGGAACTGGTTCGAATTTACTTTTAGGTCATCTTCTTCCTGGAGGGGCTTTAACTCAGGACCACTTAGTTACTCTTCCGATTTTTAAAAATCCTTCCGAACTATTTGCTCATTTGGATTTTCCTAACTTCTCCTATTGGGACCAGGGCCCTGTATGGACATTGGCATTGACGATCGCGTTTGCTTCTTCTTTGGAATCTTTACTCTCTGTAGAAGTAGTGGATAAACTGGACGAAGAGAATCGCAAAACTCCAATGTCTCAGGAATTGATCGCACAAGGTTTGGGGAATATGGCCTGCGGACTTGCGGGTGGGATACCGATCACAAGTGTGGTGGTAAGAGGTTCAGTAAACGTTTCTTCTGGTGCGAAGACCAAATTTTCCGCGATCTTTCACGGGGCATGGATCGGGATCACTGTATTACTTTTTCCTAAATTTATGAATACCATTCCTTTGGCGTCTCTTGCTGCGATCTTGACTTTTACAGGTCTCAAACTCGCAAAACCTGCGATGTTCAAACTGATGTTCCAAAAAGGATATTCTCAGTTCCTTCCATTCTTGGCTACTGTGATAGTTACATTCTTCTCCAATGTTCTGATCGGGACATTCTGCGGTATCTTGGTGTCTTTGGTTTTTGTTTTATACGAAGATCATAGGACTGCGATCTACAGAGAAGATCGACATGGTAAGTTTAGAAGGATCATTTTAGGGGAAAACTTAGGCTTCTTCCATAAGGCAAAGATCAAGGCGGTTTTAGAAAGCCAACCTTCTGGGATCACCTTGGAGATAGACGGAACTAGAACACTTCATATGGATCAGGATATTCGAGAGTTGATCCACGAATTTAGAAAAAATGCCCACCGTAAAGGGATTACGGTGATCCTAGGAGGGATACCGAATATGGAAAATGATATCGAATCCTTGAAAAAAGAAATGAGCGAATCTTATCAAAAATTACTGAAGAATAACCAAGAATGGGTGGAAGAAAGAACTGCAGAAGATCCTGAGTTTTTCTCTCGCCATGCAGAGGGCCAAGCACCCCAAACATTATTCATTGGATGTAGCGACTCCAGAGTTCCTGTGAACGTGATCACTAAAACAAATCCCGGGGAAATTTTCGTAACCAGAAATATTGCTAATGTGGTCTCTGTGGACGATATGTCTCTGTTTAGTGTGGTTCAATATGCGATCGATGCATTAAACGTAAAACATATCATTGTTTGCGGCCATATTGGTTGTGGGGGAGTTCGAGCTGCTCTACAAGGAAAGGCCACAGGTCTTATCGACAATTGGATCACTCATATTAAGGATGTGTATCTAAAACATAGAGAAGAATTAGATGCTCTTCCCGAAGACAAAAGAGAAGAAAGACTGATCCATCTGAATGTTGCAGAACAAGTCGTGAACTTATATAAGACCGGAATGATACAGAATGCTTTGGCGAAGTATGGATTTCCGGAGATACACGGTTGGGTTTACGATATCCGAAACGGACAGATCAGCGAAGTAGATTATAAGGACATTCTCTCCAAGGAACTTGGAGGATTATACGGTTATCCTAAATAGCAGCCGGTTGGTAGAGTAGTTCTTGGACTCTTAGGTATTTGTCCATTCCGTTGATCTCCCAACGGACAACTTCTCCCACCCTGGCGCCTAATACTGCAGAACCATGAGCGGAGAATAAGGAAAGTTTACCGTTAGCAGGAGCGTTTTCAGCATAATCATCAGGATATACTAAGGTGAATTGAAATGCTTCTGCGTTGCCCAGATCTTTGAGCACGAATTTAGAATTCATAGTGATCAGATCTTGGGGAACTTGGTTTTGATCTATCTTTTTAGCCTTAGATAGCGTCTTACGTATAATTTCTAAGATACTTGGTTGAACTACTGCTGCTTGGGCGGAAACCTCAAGGGTGGAAAGAATCCTTTGATGATCATTCTTTGAAAGAAATCTTTTACCACTCATAACGCAGTACCTCCCTTAGAAAACAAATCCGAAACTTACATATCCGCATAATGTACTCAAGCGTTTTTCCTTTTCTTGAATTTTACGAAAATTGCATTCGTTTATGCGACATAGAATTTCATCTTTCTTCTAAATTATACTAAACGAAAGATAAGTTTCGTTCGACATAAGAAGAAGACATGTTCCTGACTTTGTTCCAGCCAACTAGAAATAAATCCTTCGCTTTAGTTAAATACCTGTTTCGTTTGGTTCGTAAAGACGTTCGCCCTATACTCATCCTCCCTAAAGGAAGTTTAGGTCTAGAAGATGGGCTCAGTTTCGGAAGAATGATCTCCAGAATTTCTGATCATCGCTCTTCAGCAGTGTTGGGCTTCGCAGAAAATTTTTCCCAAGCAGTTCACTTCTGCAAAGAGATCAGGTCCGGTACTCTCGGTCATGCGGGAAGAGAACTTCCTATCTTTGTGGATGTCACAAGACTTGGTCTCGGCTCTAAGTCGGAAGATTTAGAAGAGGCCATCCTAGGTTTGGGGGAAAATTGGAGCAGGATTTTTCCTCTGACTTGTTTTCTAGAAATAGGAAGGGACAGTTCTAGACTCGAAGAGGCAAGCGGCCGTACTTCTCTATTCAAAATTTCTTCTTTAGTCATGGAAAGAAAGGGAAAGGACTGGAGGTCTCTCAAGAGTGAGAAGAAGGATGAGGATCCGTACGAGGACTGGACCTACGAACTCATCTCTGATCTTCTTCCTGATCGAGGCGCTTGAAATTTTTTTCCAATTATGAATAAGACCCGACTGGACCGGTCTTTCTTTTTTAGGGGCCAAGCTAGGGGGTATTTCATATTTTTAATTGAAGTTTTTTCGATCTCGGTCTTGACTGATAAAAATTTTGCCCCTAATGGGGAAGAGCAGGTTGATCTTGCATGATCGAAAGACGCACGAACAAGTTCGGGGAAAACGGAATCTTCGCCTCTCAACCAATCGCTAAGGGAACTTTATTGTTCAGCTATAGCGAATGGATCGAAGATGAGGAATTCGGATGGAAAGTACTCTCCGTCTCGGAAGCCGATGAACTTCCGGAAGAGGAGAAGGAAATCTTCATGAAATACGGCTATGACGTAGACTTCGGCCTAGTCACTGGACCTTCCGGACCTGAATTTGTTATCAATCATTCCAACTTTATGAACCATTCCTGCGATCCGAACATGTGGTACGATCAAATGGACAATATTATAGCCAAAAGGGATATAGAAGTTGGAGAAGAGCTGAATATTGACTACGGTAACTTCGTAGTGAACTTCGACCAGACTTTTGAATGCGCTTGCGGGTCTCCTAACTGCCGCAAATACATCCGCAAAGACGATTGGAAAGTTTTACTGCCTCAGTACAATCTTAACTTTCCGACCTTCATGCATAAGGAAATTAAGAAGATCCTAGTAAAAGTCCCTGCTTAAAGGGGCTTCTTCTTTATAGATCCAGGATCATTTCCTGATCCTGGATTGCCTTCTCCATAGGATGCGGGCAAAACTTTCTCCTTCCTGTCCGGAAGTCTTCCACAGTTCCGGGTCGCTTGTCTTACGGGCATTCTCAATCGTATAAAAGGCACCAGGCGCAGTATTCTTTAGTATTCCAAGCACAATGGGTATATCCTTTCTTCTTAATAAGGATAGAATGACTTTAACGGGTCCTCTGGCTCCTTGTGCTTCTAGTGTAGTGGTGCGGTAGCCTGCTTGTGCCAGGTTCTGGACGATCTCTTCTCCTTTTTCAGGAACGATGATACGGATGAGTGAATGTCCTAAAGCGAGTTTTTCTTCTACCACCATTCCTAGAAAAGTGCCTGTAGCAAATCCGCCTGCGTATGCTATATAGCAGAATACATTGCTTAGGTTTCTCATGATCTGAGTGATTACGATTAACCAGAGAAGTACTTCTACAAAACCAAGCATTGCTGCCAGGATCTTTCTTTCTCTGGAGATTAGAATGATACGGACTGTGCCTATGCTTACGTCCGTCATTCTGGCTAAATAAATTCCGAGGGGTAAAACTAGATAATCGAAGGCCCAGTTAGGCATTCGATTATTCTGGAGGATACTTGGCGCTTGGCCAGCAATTTACGGTTTGCAGTAAACTTCTACGGTTTTGGTAGTATAGAAGGGGCCGATCAGCGCATGAATGACTAGGTCTACAAAGCTAGTTTTCATGATCACTTCAGGATGGTTTCTATCACAGCTTGCTTCCATGGGAGCTCCAGTGGGATAGATCCCGAAAACTGTACTTCCTTGTTTTGCTTTTTTATCGGGGCCTGGAGTTTCCTTTGCCAATGCATAAGGAGTATCTCCACCTTTATGGACCACAGTGGTTGTATGGCAGTTCGCGAAAAAACCTAGAACCAAAACTAAGATTAGAATTCTGACTACTTGTAACATTCTATCTCCACTGTTTGAGGGGAATAAATTGCGAGAGTTATCTGTTCCCAAAATCCATTCCAAAAACTTGTGTATTGATGAACCGATTTCGGTCCATCTGCGCAGTACTTAGAAGTGTCCAATACAAGATTTCCAGGATAAAGTCCGAAGAAGTAATAGGTATGTTGGACCTTATGAACTTCTCCCCCTTGTTCCGCTTGAGCTGATCTTAGATCTAAAGCACGTTTACATTCTTTGGAAGTAGGATAGATCCTACATGCTTCCGGAGGACTTTGAGGATAACGTACCATTGCATGTCTGCAAGATTCTCCGAATCCTAAACTTAAGAATGAGATGGCGAGTATGGTTAAAATTTTATCTGCGCGCAACTTCTTCCTCCCAAATTACCGAAGCATAACCAGGGCCATGCACTGCGGCGAATATTCTGTAAGAAAGAACTTCCGACGGATCGGAAGATAGATGGTTTAATACCAAGGAATAATCTCCTTTTTCAGGATTGTTGATCTCAAGTTTGCAAGGAGAAAGCTGATTGATCTTGTCTCCACATTTGATCTTAGAATCGAATAAGATCCCTTTTCGTAATAAAGACACTCCCAAGTCGGGTTTGTCTGTTAGAACTTCTATAATAAGAGTAACTCTATCTGCCTGTTTGATCCTAAATCTATATTCCCAAGAACCTTCTAGGATTGTTCCGTCAACTTGGGCTTGGAAAGCAGAGGCTTCTGCTTTGGTAACTTTTTCGAAACGTAATGGCTCATATCTCTGGTCTTCTCTACAATTATAGAGAAGGACCAGAGAGAATAAGCTGAATAGGAAACAGAGGCTTAAGTTCTTTTTCATAAGTTCTGCTGTCTGTATACTCTCACAGGAGTATTGTTTTTTCCAACACTCACATAGAGATAATAAACATTGCCAGTGTTTACGGAAACAGCGGAGAAAATCTGCTGAACGTTGCCAGAATCTGTAAGTCCGTTACCCGCAATCTGGGTCCATGAACTCGATGCAGATCCAGGATCCGCAGTATTGGTGCGATAGATCCGGATACCAGCTGGATTATCGAATCCCACATAGAGATATGTTCCGTTCTTAGCTACCATGGTAATGGTTCTATTTGTGGAATCTCCGAAATTGGTGATACCAGTTCCATCGTCTCCCACTACAGTCCAATCTCCTGCATCACATTCGCTCGAGTTTCCGGTTGTAGCAGGACTACATTTCCAAAGCTGAGCTCTACGGTTTGTATCTGTTCCATCGGTACATCCAGTCACTGTTCCTGCCGCGGTGCGGATTCCAGTTGCTTGAGTTGCTTGGACGCAGATGGTTCTGGTCACATACAGTTTATCGTTAAATTCTGCAAACTGAGCGAATGCTCTATCCGCTGGGATCAGGTCATAGAATTTCGCAAGTTCCAAAGAGAACCAGTTGTTCGTGGTACTGTTATGCCATTTAGTATTGGTTCTTGGTCCTATCTCTGTCCAATTCGTACAAGTGTCTTTCGAAGAACATGCAGTAGTAGGATTCGAAGAAGTAGAACGAATGATTGATCCGTTATGCCCAACAGCATGCAGACCACCGTTTGCAGCATAGATCCTATTCTTGAATGCGATGGAAGAATCTACTCCGATATAATATCCCCAGTTTGGACTTGCATTTACGACGCCGTTTCCACCAGCGGAAGGTCCACCGAAGTAAGACATATAATCGATACGTATCCTTCTACCATTGCTACCGTCGTAAGCATCACAGTTGGAGCCCGCAGTACAGAAGCCTGTTGTGCCGGATCCAGTGTCTGAAGTATTGAATGAAATAAATCCGAAGTCAGGAGCATTCAATCCGCCGCCTGTTCCAGTTCCATCATTACTTGGTTTTGCAAATCCAGGGAATACTCTATCATTCAGAACTGTGATAGAAGAAGTTCCTGCAGTTACAGTTCCGGTAATGGAACCCATATCGATATATTTATAGTTCAGGTTGGTAGAAGTGTCGTTCGAATAGTAGATATAATCGAAATTATAGTTCGATCCACTCGGAACAGTTCTTGCTGCCGCGATGAAGATATATGGATTACTAACCAAAGAACCTGTTGTGAAAATTCCCCGTCCACTTTCATTATCGGGACCACAACCATTTGCAAGAGTTGCATCATTTTGTGTACAACCTGAGTGTCCTAAGGTCACGTAAGGTGGAACTGCAATACTATTCTCTCGAGTGGTCGCGGAGTTGGAACTAACATTAGTAGCATCAGAGTTCTGACCTGTAGTATCTTTTACGAAGGAGAATTGAACTGATTCAGGGTTAGATCCATCATAAGCGAAACGTAATGCTCCATTACCTGCGTTGTTTGGTCCTGTATAGATCTTGCTATTAAAGTCAGCAAGGTATCCGAAAGTAGAACCGTTCGGGTCAATTGAAATAGGCCCGTCTCCAAAGTTTACAGGAGAAGTTCCACAGCCCAAGAAGGAAGCTCTATCCCTTGGAGAGGATTGGATATTTTCAGAATCTCCTGAATCACGGATGGATCCCCAAGAAGTATTATCGAATCCGTCTCCGTTTACGTTATTCGCTGCCATGATGGTATATTGAGCGCCGGTTTGTAATAAACTATGGGTCACACAAACTTTTGCGGAATCTGCAGTTGCTCCGCCGCAAACCACACCATCCAGAATTTTAGCAGAACTAACTGTTCCTAGATCTGTGGTTCCCACGAATGCGTAACGGTTTCCACATTCTGCAACGCTGCTACATTCTGCGGAGCCGCTTACGTTATTACCGGATTTGATCGGTTTGGAGAAGTTGATGATCACAGTGCCAGTGCTTGCGCAAGAAGCAGAACTTACTTTTAACTGCTCTTGTCCTACGAAGTCTCCATAGTTCGCACAACCTAAATTGTTTGGAACTCCGGAAAGATCTTGGATCCCACTCTTATTCACAAGTATAGTGTAGTTGGTTCCGGAAGTTTGAGAAGAAGCCAAGGTGAGAGTATAGATTGCTCCACTTCCGCTTACCGAAGAAACAGAGATATTAGAAGTAGAAGAGAAGTTACTATTATCCGAACAAGAACCGCTTACTGCAGATGTCAGAGCCAATTTATAATTAGCAGCAGTGGTCGCCTGAGTTGTATTCACAGATTCGGAGAATGTTACCCTTACAGTAGTCGGGCTTAAAGAAACCACGTTAGATACAGTCGGAGGAGTAGTATCCAAGAATACCACAGTCAACTGAGTGTTTCCGCTCACTGAACCACTTGTCGCAGAGATGGTAATAGTTCCAGCAGCAACACCTGTTGCTCTACCATTTGTTCCAGCAGCATTGCTGATAGTGGCCTTGCTTGTATCAGAAGAAGCCCAGGTAACACTTGTTGTCAAGTTCTGAGTACTTGCATCTGAATAAGTTCCGGTAGCTGTGAAGTCCTTGGTCTGAGTTGTGTACACGTTACTATTTGTAGGAGATACCGCAATTGAAACCAGAACCGCAGCTGTTACAGTAAAGTTAGTAGAAGAAGATACTGAACCTAAGGTCGCAGAGATGCTGCTTGTTCCAACCGCAACCGCAGTTGCCACACCTTCATTTCCACTCGAATTACTGATCGTAGAGGAAGAAGTATTGGAAGAAGCCCAGGTCACTTGAGCTGTGATATCCAATGTAGTCGCATCAGAATATACACCGTTTGCGGTGAATGGGGTAGTATATCCTTTTGCCAAACTGGAGTTGGTTGGAGTAATGGAGATACTATCCAGGACCGCAGCAGTTACAGTAACCGCAGTATCGGTGCTAGTTATTGAGTTATAACTTGCAGAGATTTGAGTGCTTCCTTCTTGAAGAGCAGTCAATTTACCGTTTGTTCCAGAAGTATTGCTAACAGTTGCCTTAGTCTGATCGAATGAACTCCAAGTTACCTGAGTTGTTAGATCTGAAGTAGAACTATCAGTATAATGTCCAGTCGCAGTGAAGTTTTGAGTACGTCCCTTCGCGATACTTAAAGTAGAAGAAGGAGCGATCGTAATACTTGTAAGTGCTGCTGCAGTCACAGTCAATACACTTGCAGGAGAAGTTACTGATCCCAACTTTGCAGTGATATTTGTGGTTCCAGTTGCAAGAGTAGTCGCAAGACCCTTACTTCCTGCAGCATTGCTGATAGTAGCCTTGCTTGTACTGGAAGAAGTCCAGGTAACTGAAGTAGTTAAATCCTGAGTGCTTGCATCTGTATAAGTTCCAGTCGCAGTAAAGTTCTGAGTAAGACCTTTTGCAACACTTGGATTTGTAGGATCTACTTGAATAGAAACTAAAGTCGCAGCAGTTACAGTGACGTTCGCGCTTCCGCTAACAGTCCCTAAGGTAGCAGTGATAATGGATGTTCCCAAAGAACCACTATTAGGAGATGTTAATGTCTTTTTAGGCGCAGCAGTCAATACTCCCAATTGGATGATAGAAGTTTGAGAACTATCCCAAACCACTTGGTCAGTGATATCTTGAGTGCTTCCATCAGAATAAGTTCCTGTAGCTTCTGCTAGAGTAGAAGTTCCCTTAGCGATAGAAGAATCCGTGAAGCTTACCTCAATTGAATCAAGCACCGCAGAAGTCACTGTAAATGTGATCGAGTTAGATACAGAGCCTGAAGTGGCAGTGATTGTTGCAGTTCCCACAGCCACACCTGTGGCTTTTCCTTTGGTTCCGTTTGCGTTACTTACGCCCACTGTGGAATTGCTGGAGCTTGACCATGTAACTAAGGTTGTCAGATCCTGAGTGGAATTATCAGAATAAGTTCCAGTTGCACTTAAGTTTTCGGATCTTCCTTTTGCAACACTTGGATTAGAAGGAGTGATGGTGATCGATTGTAAAACCGCTGCGGTCACAGTAAGTGTGGTAGAAGGAGAAGTAATTGTTCCTAAAGTTGCAGTGATGTTTGTAGTTCCAACTGCAACAGCCGTCGCCTTACCTTCTGTTCCAGCAGCATTGCTAATAGTAGCCTTACTTGTATCGGAAGAAGCCCAAGTAACTGAGGTAGTCAAGTTCTGAGTAGAACTATCTGTATAAGTTCCAGTTGCTATAAAGTCTTTGGTTAAACCTTTTGCAACACTTGGATTTGTAGGAGTTACCGCAATAGAAACTAATTTTGCCGCAGTAACAGTAACATCAACAGTGCCACTGATACTTCCGGATATTGCAGTGATGGTAGAAGTTCCGAGTGATCCGCTGTTCGGAGAGTTCACTAATTTTTTAGGAGTAGCAGTTAATGTTCCCAATTGAAGAATAGAAGTAGAAGAGCTGCTCCAAGAAACAGAACCAGTGATATTTTGAGAAGTTCCGTCTGAGTAAACTCCTGTTGCTAAGATGGTGGTGCTTGTTCCTTTTGCGATAGAGGAATCGTCCGCAGTTAATTGAATGGACTCTAATACAGCAGCAGTTACAGAGAAGGATATGGTTTCTTCTATCCCTCCTATTTCCGCAGTGATATCTACTGTTCCTACAGCGATCCCTGAGGCTCTACCTTCAAATCCAGTACCGTTATCCACGGTTGCAATAGAATTATTATCGCTGGACCAAGTTACTTGGTCGGTAATAGTTTCATTATGACCATCTGAGAAAATACCTGTAGCAACCAAGTTTAATGTTCTTCCCTTAGGAGTGCTTGGGCTAGAAGGAGTGATAGAAATACTTTCTAATACAGCAGCAGTAACTGTGACATCAGTGTTTCCTCCGATTGAACTCAGAGTAGCAGTAATGGTAGAAGTCCCCATATCTTCAGTGGATAAAAACCCCTTAGATCCTGAAGTATTGCTGATAGTAGCCACTGCAGTGTCGGAAGAATTCCATGTTACGGAGTTTGTAATATCTTGATTAGAATTGTCTGAATAAGTTCCTGTAGCAGTGTACTGCTGATTTTTTCCTAATGCTAGAGACTTGTTAGTAGGAGTTACTGCGATAGAAACCAAAGCAGCAGAACTAACAGTTAAGGATAAATTAGTGGCATTGAATGAATTATAAGAAGCTTGGATAGAAGTAGTTCCAGCATTTACTGCAGTCACAAGTCCTGCAGAATCTATAGAAGCAATAGCTGAACTTCCAGTTCCCCATGTAGTATTTGGATCGTTTGTTAGATCTTGGTTTGAACCATCTGCAAAGTTACCTGTTAGAGTACATTGTCTTGTGATCCCTTTAGGTAAATTGTCCGTTTGGTTTACACAGGAAATGGAAATTGTGCTTAAAGGAGCCGATGTTACTGAAAGAGCAATTTGTGCAGTTTTGTTTTCGTAAGTGATGCCGATATTCGCAGCTCCCACTCCTGTTCCTGTTGCCTGCCCACCCGCAGCCATAGAAATAATATTAGTATCGCTGGTGCTCCATACAGCATCCGCAGTAATATCTTTATGAGTTCCGTTAGAATACGCAGCAGTCGCCACCAAAGACATGCTGGTTGTTTTTGCGAAACTTGAATTTGGAGAAGAGATCTCTACTCTGCTTAATGTAGGAGTTCCTCCGCCCGGAAGGAACATCATTCCGCCCCCTTTTTTTCCTGCCGCGAGCCCAACAGCTCCCGTTAGTAAAGGCCAGGCAACACATCCTTGGAAAAGAAGGAAGGAACACGCCAACGCGGCGTAGAATTTTTTGGTGGGGTTGATTCCGGAGCTCATATATATCTCTTTAATTCGACTGTCGCTGTAGATTCTACTATCGACCTAATTCTATCGGACGATACATATCTAACGACTATTTCAAGAAAAAATAAATAATATGGATTAGTTTTGTAAGTAAATACTTACTTCGTCCCAAAGATCGGGCGTCGGAGTTCGGCCAATTGCAGAACCTGTTTTATATTACAAAAACATCACTTAAGTGGTGAGATTTTTATCAGGAGCTAGATACTGCTATTTGCTTCTAAGAACGTTTACTCTCAAAAATTAAAAAATTCGACTAGAGACTCTAAAATATAAATTAAAAATAAGTAAGTAAATGTACGATTACATTTGGAGATGTAAGATGAAGCATATCTATATCTTTTCCAAGTTAATTTACTAAATTCTTTGACTCAAATTTTACACAGATACAAATCTCGCTTCTTCGTTCTGTAATGTAGAACAAATTCGAGATTAGAACTGATTTCGACTAACGTAAGAAAATCGTCAATATCAGTTTATTATGTCTCTATTGGCCGAAATTATTTCCGTCTAGGATGCGCAAAGGCCTGCAATAAACGATTACAGTCTTGGTATTGTAGAATGGGCCAATAAAAAAATGTATCAAAGAATCTCCGGTGGTGGTGACTAATTTCACTTCCGCAGGAATATTATTCTTACAAATGGCTTCTTCTCTGTTAGAAAGGAAGTAAGTGCCGAATAACGTACTACTTTGTTTCAGGTTTTTTTCAGGAAGGGGTGGCTTTTCCTGTTGGGTTAGGGGCAATACATCTGATTTATGCATCAAAACGGTAGAATGGCAATAGATCCCGAATAATATCAGGTAGAAAGAGAAACATATTTTTCTTATACAGGATAACATTCTATCTCCAGAGTCCTAGGGGAATAGATAAGAAGTGTGATTTGTTCCCAAAAAGCATCCGAAAACGACTGGAATTGGTGGGCTGATTTGGGCCCGCTCGGGCAGTATTTTTCCAAATTTACTACTATTTCAGAAGGGTAGAGTCCGAATAAATAATAGCTCTGATTTACAGAATGGATCGGCCCAGTTTGACCGGTATGATTTGCTCTTTCTTCCAAAGCTAATTTGCATTCTTTAGAGCCTTGGTACAATCTACAAGGTTCTGGAACCTTTTGAGGATAACTCACCCATGCATGCCTACAGCCGATGGAGAAACAGAAGGTTAATAAAATAATAATATATGTTTTAACGGCGTACAATTTCTTCCTCCCAAGCGACAGAAGCAAATCCAGGTCCGTGAATTGCCCCAAAAATCCTATAAGCTACTGGACCAGAGTTTTCTTTTCCGGTTAGATCCAATACCAGAGAATATTCACCTTCTTCTGGATTAGAGATCTCTAATTTACAAAACTTTTTCTTTTCATAAGAACGAGGGCAGTGATAAATTTTTGGAAATAGAAAACGGTCTCGTACTAGTTTGATAGAAAGTCCTTCTTTTGCAGAGTGAATATCCAATACTAAATTGACTCGATCCACTTGTTTGAGCCTAAACTTGTATTCCCAACTTCCCGAGACTAAAGTGCTGTCAACTTGTGCTTGAAAAACAGAAGAGCCATCCTTCTGGACTCTTTCGAATCTTAAGGGTTCCGATCTTCCTATATTGGTGCAGGATGTTAGGAGGATCAGAAAGTATATGAGAAAAATTAGATACTTCTTCATTAGTTTTGCTGCCTATACACTCTTACTGGAACGTTATTTTTACCAACACTTACATACAGATAGTTAATACTTCCTGATGGGACCGAGATCGCAGAGAATATCTGCTGCACATTACTTGAATCAGTTAATCCTGCACCACTTACTTGGGTCCAAACATTAGATGCTGATCCAGGATCCGCAGTGTTTGTTCTGTAGATACGAATGCCGCTTGGATGATCAAAACCTACATATAGATAAGTTCCATTCTTCACGATCATAGACATTGTTCTGTTTGTAGAATCTCCGAAGTTTGTTATGCCAGAGTTATCATCACCAACAACTGTCCAATCTCCTGCATCACAATCTCCAGAGCCTCCTGTCAGAGTAGGATCACATTTCCAAAGTTGTGCTCTTCTATTCGTATCACTACCATTCGTACAACCCGTGACTGTTCCTGCGGCTGTTCTTATTGTAGTTGCTTGAGTTCCTTGGATACAGATGGTCCGAGTTACATAAAGTTTTCCGTTAAACTCAGCGAATTGAGAGAATGCCTTATCTCCAGGAGTTAAGTCATACAGTTTTGATAATTCCAGGGAGAAGTAGTTATTCGTAGGACTATTATACCATTTTTGATTAGCTCTAGGTCCTACTTCTACCCAGTCTGCACAAGTATTTGGAGCACTACATGCAGTTGTTGGATTCAAAGTATTGGTCCTGATGATAGAACCATTATGATCTACAGCATGTAGTCCGCCGTTAGCAGCATAGATCCTATTATTGAATACGAACATAGAATCTACGCCTATATAATAAGCCCAGTTAGGAGAAGAGTTATTATTAATTAATCCGCCTGAAGTTGGTCCTCCGAAGTAAGGCATATGATTGATCAGGAACCTTCTTCCATTACTTCCATCATAAGCATCACAATTAGAACCTGGAGTACAGTTGCCTGTAGTGCCAGAATCGGAACTATTGAATGTGATAAATCCAAGATCAGGTGCATTCAAACCACCTAACAGCCCTCCGACGATAGGTCCTCCCTGGTTACTTGCTTTTGCAAATCCAGGATAGATCCTATTATTCTGCACTACCATAGAAGAAGCAGCAGCTGTTACTGTTCCTGTGATTGTAGACATATCGATGTATTTGTAGTTCAAGTTCGTAGAAGTATCTGCAGAATAATACAGATAGTCGAACAGATAGTTTCCAGATCCGTCAGGAGTAGTTCTGGCTCCGCCAATAAATACATATGGAGTTGTGCCTAATAGACCTGTAACAAATATACCTCTACTATTCTCGTTATCTGGTCCACAACCACTTGCTAAAGTTGCATTGTTTGTAGTACAGGAAGTATGTCCTAAAGTCACGTAAGGAGGAACCGCTATCGAAGTTTCCCTTGTGGTTGCAGTGTTGGAACTGACATTAGTTGCATCACTATTCTGTGCAGTAGTGTCCTTGGTAAAACTGAACTGAACGTTTTCAGGAATATTTCCATCATAACCGAAACGTAATGCTCCACTTCCTGCGTTATTTGGACCATTATAGATCTTTCCATTAAAGTCTATTAGATACCCGAAAGTAGAACCGTTTGGATCAATAGATATTGGGCCGTCTGAGAAGTTTACAGGAGAAGTTCCACAACCTATAAACGAAGCTCTGTCTCGAGGAGAAGATTGGACATTCTCTGTAGAACCAGAATCTCTGATTGATCCCCAAGATGTATTATCGAATCCGTCATTGTCTGCATTATTCGCAGTTATAGCTGTATACTGTGCTCCAGTTTGTATCAAGTTATGGGTTACGCAAACCTTGGAAGAATTCGCAGGAGCACCGCCGCAAACAATACCATCGAGTATCTTGGCGGAGTTTACTGTTCCCAAACTATTTGTTCCGATGAACGAATAACGTTTTCCACATTCTGTAGTCGTACTGCATTCTGCCGAACCTGTGGTATTGTTTCCGGATTTGATAGGTTTGGAGAAGCTTACAATCACGGAAGTCACAGTTGAGCAAGTTGCCGAAGTGACTTTGAGTTGTTCTTGTCCTAAAAAATCTGCATAGTTTGGACAAGTTAACGCATTCGAAACCGGAGATAGATCTACGATTGCAGATTTATTCGCAACCAATGTATATCCAGCCCCGCTTGTTTGAGAAGATCCTAAAGTTAGAATATATACCGCTCCATTGCCCGATACAGAAGAAACAGTAAGTGCGGAACTACTTGCTGTGAAATTAGAATTATCCGAACAACTTCCTGCCAATGCAGATGTGGAAACAATTTTATAATTTGCAGCAGTTGTTGCAGGACCACTCGCTACAGATTCTGAATAAGTGACTTGGATGGTAGTAGGCGTAAGTGATACAACGTTCGTGACTGTAGGAGGAATTAAGTCTACAGCTTCTACAGTAAGAACAGTGTTTCCACTTAATATTCCGCTAGTCGCTGTGATAGTGCTTGTTCCCGCAGCTACACCAGTTGCTTTACCTTCTGTTCCGGAAGAATTACTGATCGTAGCCTTACTTGTATCAGAAGAACTCCATACTACTGATGTAGTGATATTTTGAGTGCTCGCATCTGTATAAGTTCCAGTAGCAGTAAAGTTTTGTGTTTGTGTCTGATAGATCGTAGGAGTTGTAGGAGATACAGAGATTGAAACAAGTTGTGCTGCAGTAACTGTAAGACTTGAAGAACCAGTAACAGATCCCAATGTTGCAGAGATAGTACTCGATCCATTATTCACAGCAGTTAATAGACCATTATTGCCAGAAGCATTACTGATCACAGCTTTACTAGTATTAGATGATGCCCAGGTCACTTGAGCAGTTAAATCTAATGTAGTTCCATCAGAATAAGTTCCGTTCGCTGTATAATTTACTGTGTTTCCTTTTGGAAGACTATAATTCACAGGTGCAATCTGAATAGAATTCAGAACGGCAGATGTGACAGTTACATCCGTAGGAATACTTTGGATGCCGCCGTAAGTCGCAATTATCTGAGCGCTTCCTATATTCACACCAGTAATAAGCCCGCTGCTTCCACCAGAATTTCCTACAGTTACCTTACTCGTATCAGTGCTAGTCCAAGTAGCCTGTATTGTTAGGTCTTGAGTAGTTCCATCAGTATAAATTCCTGTAGCGGTAAAGTTTTGTGTTCTACCTTTTGCAATACTGAGACTAGGAGCCGGAGCAATCGTAATAGAAGACAATGTAGGAGAAGTGATAGTTAACGTGCTCGAAGGAGATGTTACTCCACTATAAGAAGCAGTAATATTTGTAGTTCCTGTCGCAACAGTAGTCGCCTTTCCTTGAGAACCATTTGCATTGCTGATCGTAGCCTTACTTATATCTGAAGAAGTCCAAGTGACTAAATTTGTAAGATTTAATGTAGATCCATCAGTATAAGTTCCTGTAGCACTAAAGTTTTGAGGAAGTCCCAATGCCACATTCGGATTTGTAGGATCTATTTGGATAGATACTAGAGTTGCTGCGGTCACAGTTAGGGTTGAGGATCCAGTTTCTGATCCAAGAGTTGCAGAGATTATGGAAGATCCTTGGCTTCCTCCTGATGGAGAATTCATTATTTTAGAAGGACCTGCAACTAAGTTGCCTACTTGAATGACAGTTGCTTGGGAACTGTTCCAAGAGACTTGATCACTAATATTTAATGTAGTGTCGTCGGAATAAGTTCCGATTGCTTGCGCTTTTGTAGAAGTTCCGAGCGCTATTGTAGATTGATTTAAGAAAACTTCTATCGAAGTTAAGACTGCATTAGTGACCTTGAATGTTGCTACTCCGGAAATTGCTCCTAAGGTCGCGGTGACATTTGTTTGCCCCACGTTTATGCCTGTAGCCTTTCCTTGTTTACCCATCACATTATCGACCGTTGTTACAGATGTATTATTGCTAGCCCAAGTGACTTGAGTAGTAAGATCCATCCAACTTCCATCTGAATATGTTCCGGTGGCGATCAGATCCAAACTTCTTCCTTTAGGAACAGAAGGAAGAGAAGGAGTGATCGTAATCGTTTCTAAAATTGCTGCAGTCACAGTGAAGGTAGTGGATGCACTAGGCCCACCACTATAAGTTGCTGTTATGTTAGAAGTCCCGGTGGAGAATGTAGATGCAAGACCCTTGGTCCCTGCAGAGTTGCTAATAGTTGCAACGCTCGTATTGGAAGAGCTCCAAACTACTTGTGCAGTGAGATCTTGAGTTGTTCCATCTGTATAAGTTCCAGTCGCCATAAAACTTTGAGTAAGTCCAGAAGCAACGCTAGGATTTGTAGGTGTCACTTGGATGGAAACTAACGCAGCAGCAATAACAGTAATATCAGAAGAGCCTGTTACTGCTCCCAATGTTGCACTTACTGTAGAAGTGCCTAGGCTTCCCCCGGTTGCCATAATATTCTTTTTAGGTATTGAATTTACTGTTCCGAGTTGGATTACAGTAGGATCGGAAGTGTTCCAAGTCACCTGATCACTTATATTTAAAGTGCTTCCATCAGAATATACACCAGTTGCTAAAACAAAAGTGGATGTTCCTTGATGAAGTGGATTTTCATCCGAAGTCACTTGGATAGAAGAAAGAATTGCATTCGTAACTTTGAAGGGAGAAGTTCCGGTAACAGATCCCAGTGTAGCAGATACAGTAGTGTTTCCAGTATTCACACCGGTTGCTCTACCTTCCGATCCCTGCCAATTTTCAATACTTACTATCGAATTAGAATTACTTTCCCAGGTAACCTGAGTAGTGATGTCTTGAGAAGAACCATCAGTAAAGATACCTGTAGCAACAAGATTTAATGTTCTACCCTTAGGAGTGCTTGGATTACCGGGAGTGATCGTGATCGATTGCAGAGCAGCATTGCTAACAGTCAATACACTCGCTGGTGAATCGGTAACCCCGAGGGTTGCAATAATATTCGTATTTCCTAATGAAAGACTGGTTGCATTTCCAATTGTTCCCGAACTATTGCTTATCGTCGCTACGCTCGTATTAGAAGAACTCCAAGTGACCTGAGTGGTTAGGTCCTTAGTAGTATCATCTGTATAAGTTCCTACGGCGGTAAAGTTTTGTCCTATGCCTAATGCGACGCTCGGATTGGTCGGATTAACCTGGATAGATAAGAGGATCGCGTTAGTCACTTCTACATTTGCAGTAGCATTTGTTCCATTAATAGAAGCGGTAATTGTAGACGTCCCGATATTTCCAGAATTCTGGGAGATCAGTTTCATTTTTGGATCTGTATTCAAGGTTCCGATTTGCAAAATACTCGAATCAGAACTATTCCAAATTACTTGATCACTGATATTCTGAGATGTGCCATCCGAATAAATACCCTTGGCTTCCACATAAGTAAATGTTCCTTTCGGAATGGATGTATTATCCGGGATTACTTGCATAGATACAAGAGTTGCAGAGGTTACCTTAAAGGAAACAGTCGCTGTTTTTCCAGCGAGAAGTGCAGACACATTTGTGGTTCCGGTATTTACACCTGATGCCTTACCTTCTTGTCCAACTGTATTATCTACACTAGCTATAGAAGGACTTGAACTACTCCAAGTAACCTGAGTGGTAATATTTGAACTTGTCCCATCCGTATAAATTCCTGTCGCAGTTAAACTTAAGGAAGTCCCTTTTGGAACACTTGGATTTCCCGGTGTGATCGTAATCGAATCCAATACAGCATTCGTAACTGTTAATGTACTATCAGGAGAAACTATACCGCTTAAGGTTGCACTGATATTCGTACTACCTGTATTTATGGTCGTTGCCTGTCCGTTTGTTCCGGTCGCATTACTGATCGTTGCGATATTCGTATCGAAAGAATTCCAAGTAACAGAAGTCGTAAGATCTTGGGTAGAATTATCGGAGAATGTACCAACTGCTGCGAATGCCTGCATCAATCCTTTTGCAACTGTAGGGTTTGTTGGATTTACCTGTATGGACATCAAGCTAGCGGAGGTAACTGTGATATCTACAGTTCCATTAACCGCTCCCAAGGTGGCTGTTATTGTTGTGGTTCCAGTGTTTCCATTATCGGGAGATTGTACTTTTTGTTTCGGAATTGAATTCAAATTACCTGATTGTAATATATTAGGATCAGAGATGGACCAAGAAACCTGGTCACTTATGTTTCTAGAAGATCCATCTGAATAAATCCCTGTTGCTAAAAGGTAAGTGACTGTTCCTTTATGGATCGAAAATTGATCCGGAACCACTTGGATAGAAGTTAATGTCGCAGCAGTTACTTCGAAAGAAATTGATTGGCTGACTCCTCCGATTGCCGCAGTAATATTCGTAGTGCCTACATTTTTACCGGTGACTCTACCTTGTAGGCCTGCTCCGTTAGACACTG
Source organism: Leptospira koniambonensis (assembly GCF_004769555.1). Classification (NCBI taxonomy): domain Bacteria; kingdom Pseudomonadati; phylum Spirochaetota; class Leptospiria; order Leptospirales; family Leptospiraceae; genus Leptospira; species Leptospira koniambonensis. The sequence goes on from NZ_RQFY01000004.1 coordinate 1,341,414, forward strand.
TCGCTATAGCTGTATCTTGGCTGGACCAAGTTGTTTGTGCGGAAATATCAGAAGAAGTTCCATCCGAAAAAATCCCGGTGGCAGTCATGTTCAGGTAATCACCATTCGCTACCTTAGGATTCGCCGGAGTGATGATGATCTTGGTAAGAACTGCGGAAGTTACTGTCGCTTGTGTATTCGCGCTGGTCGCTCCCAAGCTAGCGGTAATTGTTGTAGTTCCAACGGACTCCGTATCTAAAAGACCTTTATTTGTACTATTGTCTATAATTGCAACTGACGTATCGGAAGAAGACCAAGCTACCTGAGTAGTAATATCGTGAGTTGTATTGTCGCTGTAAGTTCCGACTGCAGAGTATTGTTGAGTACTTCCTAAAGCGTAAGAACTATTGCTAGGAGTGACTGAAATAGAGACTAAAGTCGCGTTGCTTACAGAAATTGAAATATCCGTGGTGAAGGATTCAAAAGCTGCATTGATATCCGTATCTCCTACAGAAGCACCGTACACTAAACCATTGCTGTCGACCGATGCGATGGAACTGTCGTCGGAGTCCCATAAAACATCCGGATCATTTGTAAGGTCTTGATGTGTGCCGTCCGCAAAATTTCCCATCAATTTACATTGCCTAGTTGTTCCTTGGGGAAGACTAGTATGAGAATTATCGCATACGATAGTAATACCGGTTAACGGAGAAGTAGTTACGGTTAAAACAATTTGATCCGTTTTGCCCAAATAATCTATAGAAACATCAGTTGTTCCATCGTTCACTCCTTTTGCCTGTCCGGTAATCAAAGCGGTCATTTGGATAATGGAAGAATCCATTGTGGACCAACTCGCATCGTTGGTAATATCCACGGTCGTATTATTGGAATAGATAGCTGTTGCTTTTAATTGGATGCTAGTAGCTTTTGCGAAACTATTAGTAGGGGCAGAAATTTCGATCCGATCTAAAACGGCGGGCCCACTAGGCGAAGAAAGATTAGGGAAGAACAAAAAGCCGGAACTCTTTTTACGAGCAGCCAAACCAGCCGCGCCAATAAGCACTGGCCAAGCAGAACAGGCTCCAAAAGAAAATAAAAGTGCTAAAGATATGACTGCCCGGAGAATATATCTTTTAATCAAAATTCCCATGAACCCGCGACCTAACTTAAAAATCTCGTAAACTCGGACCTTGGTTGATTAAAGTGATCTAACAAATCAGAATTATGTAATATTCCGTAGAGCATTCTAAATTCAAAAAATCTAATCCTTTAAGATTTCATCCAATTCGATCGTATAAGCACAAATATCTATGTAGAGAAGGGTGTATAACGTATGTGTGTCAGATCTGCAACAATAAAAAGTATTTTCAGGGTCATTTGCCGGAAAAAATTTATTTATAACATGTATGAAATAAAACAGACGTTCGTTTGAAAAAGAAAGATGCCGAATTGGAAGGTTATACGCTAAATTTGGTCAGTATTATGTCTCATTAGAAGAGATCATAAATACCTAAATAAAGGATTCAGAATATTAGAAAAAGAATATTATTTAAAGTCTGGAAGGATCCAGTCTTTGTGAAAAAAATCATCCTTCACCTTCATTAGATCCCGATTTGGATCAATGAATGGAAGGCTTTTTTTGCCATTTAGAGAAACTCTTACTTCTGCATAAACGGCAGTATCGTCACCGGTCCTTTTCTTTTCTCTATCCCCTAAGAAATGGGCGAACTGTAAGATCAGATCTGGCTGGGTGCTCATCATGGTTTTTTGGACTTCGTTCAAATAAGACTCAGGTAATACATATTGGATCTCTCCGGACCGCAAATTAACGACTTGGAAACTTGCGATCCCATTCTTTTGGATGAGCATGATATGCCAGGCAAATCTGAAACCTTGTTCGGTCCATAGATGATTCCCTGGATATAAAAAATGCCTGAGAGGAAATAAGACCTGGATCAAAATATATAAGGAAGCCGCCCAAATCCCAAACCTGGAAGAAAAATTAGAAGCAAATTCTCTTAGTTTGGTTTCTATTCTTCTTCCCCATATATTCGGTTTTTCTAAAGCGCGTAAAAGTGTTAGCAAAAATTTTGCAGAAAGAAACCGGACTGTGACTGGAAGTTTATTCCAAACCGTTTTGAATAAGTTTCTCAATTCTCCGTAAGGAAAAATCCCTCTTCTTTTTAAAAATCCTCTGGCTTTAATTGGCCAGTTTGGTGGAAAAAATAATAAAGCGGAGAAGATCATGATCCAAGGGAACATCCCGATCGGAAAAAGTCTCCAAGTAAGGATATGAAAGAGTAGAACAAAACTATAAGCCCAAGGTCTTAAATTTTTTTTCAATAGACAGAATGGAACGAGCAGATCGAAAAATAATCCTGCATAACTGAAAACATATCCTGCGATTGGATAAGAAAAAAATCCTCCGATCACTGGGAAGTCTGTATTTCGAACTAACCAAATCCTAAGAGGTTGCGCAGAGAACAGCCAGTCTGGAACTAATTTTGCTAAACCTCCAAAAAAATACACACACCCAATTTGGAATCGTAAGATCCATAAAGACCAATTTGGAATTTTAGGAATGTTCCATCTTCCGTTTCTGTAGGCTTCTAAAAAATGGGATAAAGAAAAACAACGATCTGCAGGGATCCAAAACAAAAGGATGAGTAAAAGAAAGACTAAATAATAATGATTTAAGTAAGTGGAAACATCTATAAGATTAAAATAAAAAAATCCTAACCAATAAACTAAGATTGAAGTCCTGTATAAAATCCCAAGAGAAATAAAAAGTGCGGCGATACATATTATTATAAAAACAAAATATAGAAAAGGTCCTGGAATTACTCCTACCCAAGAGAATCCAAAATGTTTAAAATGAAAACTAGGTTCTAAAAAATATTTTTGCACCCAACCATACTGAAGATAACGAGCTGAGATAAAAAATAGGATAATACCGAACCCAAATCTGAAAAATCCTAAGGACCAAGCCGGAGATTGTTCGAATAGTTCGGACTTGTACCGATTCCAAATAGACAAGATTGATTCCTTTTTCTATTTATTGAATAGATCGAATAAAACCGTTTCCTAAATCGATCCAATTACCATTCAATTTGTTTTTTCCCAATTGAGCAAGCATTCCGGGAACTTCTTCGAAATTAGAAGGAATAATTTCTTCCAAATGAAAAATTTTCTCTCCTTCTTTTTGACAATTATCAAATGAAACAGGATTTGCACCTTCGGAGAGTAAATGTTTTCCACCTTTGTTCTGAGTTTGCAGCGGATGATCAAAAACAAAAACATCTCTATCTTGAGAGATGGCATTGGATGCAGAAGATAATGCTCCACTTTTAGAAGGAGCTTCCATGACCAATAGAGAAGGAGAGATCCCGGTAATGATCCTATTTCTTTTTGGGAATGCATATTTTCTGACCTCAAAACCTGGAGGACATTCAGTAATCACTAACCCATTGACAGAAGATTTCATTCTTTTATACAAATTCCTGTTTTCGTAAGGGTATTCTTTTTCCGGGCCTGTGCCCATCACTCCTATCACAGGAATTTCTTGGTCCAATGCTTGCAACATTGCTGCTTTATCCACTCCTAAGGCTAAACCGGAAATAATGCCATCTAATCCAAGAGAATTTGCAAAATTTGGAATTAGTTTAGAATAATGTAATGTGATTGAAGAAATTTTTCGTGTACCGACTACAGCCAGATAAGAAAGTTTTAAGAGATCAATATTGCCAAAGCAGAATAAATTTGGCGGAGGATCATAAATTTCTTTTAAAAGAGGAGGATATTCCGGATCAAAATAAGAAACGATCTCTACTCCTAATTTTTTTAAGGAAGAAGAATAATTTTTAGAATCAGACTCGGCTTTTTTTTTAATATCTCTTGGAAGTATTTCTTTTAATTTTTCCAGAACCTCTGATTTAGAGAGGCTCTGGGATAAAAATCTGGATCTGCTTAGGATTTTATATAAACTTGGAGAAGAAAGAGAAAGAAAATCCATACCGGATTATGTATTAATTCTCAGGAGATTCCATTTTATTCAGATTATTAATTACGTTTTTATAAGATTCATTTTCGTTTAGATCTTCTTTAATGAATCCGTCTTTTTTAAGACCTTCTATCGTATTTTTTAAATGTAGATAGATATCTTTTGCTTCTTGTGCCTTTCCGAATCTATACAAAAAATTCCCTTTAGCAAATAATACAGGAACATTGCGAGGTTCTTTTTTTAAAATAGAATCCAGAAGAGTAAATGCTTTCTCTTGGTCTTGGAAGCCGGCATTGGTCCCTTCCCAAGAAGAATCTGCCATGGAGGAATCAAAATAGATGAGAGCCAATTGGTATGGAAATCTGGAATCTCTCGTATCCTGCCTTGAAAGTGATTGGAAGATCTCGATTGCGATCTGTCTTCTTTTAGGTTCCCAACCTCTGTCTTTAGAAGCATTTGCATAAGATAACGCAGTTTCAAAAAGAAGCTGTTGGTCCACTGGCATCAAAAGTTGCGCCTTATCAAAATAAGGAAGAGAAGATTCAAAAAAATGAACATCGGCGCCGATCACTTCTGTTTTTCCGGAACCTTCTTCTTGGATTGCTTTGTTATAATATTTGGATGCTAGATCGTAATCACCGATCTTCATATATCCTTGTGCGATCTTCCAGCTAAGGGCGCCTGCGGATCTGGTCTTAGAAGTCATTTCCCGGATCTTCTTCTCTAATTCAATGATCTCGGATTCGTCCATGTTTAAACGGCGTTTCCAAGATTCAAGATCCTCAACAGTTGGAGGTTTTGTATTCTTTCCTGAAAATTTACTTAGGTTCTTACAATCGGAAATTAGAAATACAAAAAGAAGAAGGAGTATAATCCTCATTTGATTCCACCTCGGGAAGAAATCGTATTTGAAATACCATGTCCGAGAACTGTACGGATGGTCCACGGAAAATCCTGAAATAGGAATTTTTTTGAAAGGAAAAAGAAAGATTTAAGAAGGGAAAGGGGAGAAGGCATAAATCCTTCTCCCTTTATTAATTAAGCGTTGTCTCTGGAAATTCCAGCGATAACTAAAGCTCCACCTAAAAGACCCAGATCTTTCAAGGTATTGATAGTGGAGGACATGTCTCCTTTGATTGCTCCCGGCAAGTGTAGAAGAACAATATAAATTCCTAAAAGTACAGCTAGTAGGGTCATAGCGAGTTTGGTTTTTTTATTTATAAAAATGCTGACCGCAGCTGCAACCATTGCGGCTCCAGTTACATAAATCCAAATAACTCCGCCTGGAACAGGAACCATTCCTGCCATTTGGCTTCCGGCTACAAAATGGTTCAGTCCAAAAAGTAGGAACGGGACAGCATACACATATTTCCCGATTGTTTGCATAAAAATTTTCTCCTCGAGTTTGATCGAAAATTGCTTTCGCAAAGCGACCGTTAATTAGTATGGAAGATCCCGCCTCACGCAAGGAGAAAATGGATTGGATCTGGGAAAAAAAAATGATCTGCCCCAAGGTTGGAGAATGGTCCGGCCTGAAGATTTACAAATTCTGATCCAAATGGAGAAAGCGGTTTTTGGAAGTTCTTCTTGGTCCAATTATTCTATCCAAAGTCATATCGAAAATCATCCGGCTTGGATCAAAGAAGATACAGGTTTCGTATTTTATATGGATCTAATTGATTTTTCAGAATTATTACGGATCGGAATTCTTCCAGAAAAACGAAAAAAGGGAGAGGCAGGATCTATTCTGAAAAAACTATGCGATCTATTTCCCAAAACTATTTTAGAAGTTTCTAATTTAAATTCTTCTGCTATTTTGTTATATACTAAATTAGGTTTTATAGAATCAGGAAGAAGGAAATCTTATTATGGACCGGGAGAGGACGCGATCTTAATGGAGAAGGTTCGCTAAAAAGGGAACGATTTCTTGATCACTCGGATCTGCACTAATTGTTGATTTGAAAATAAAAAGTATAATCTTACTCTCAATGGAAAAGGTTTTTTCCAAAATCTGAATTCTTTCATATTGATATACATTCCCAAATTTACTTCGATATAACTACTCTCGGTAGGGATCCAATGGAATGCGTTGGATTGGACTGTTCCTTTTTTGGTGAATACCATTATATCGGAAACATATTCCGGATCGTCTTGAAATTGTCCTTGATGAAAACCAACCAAGTCCAGATTTTTTCTTTTGATATAATCCATTACTTTTCGTTTAGAACTACCGAGAGGTAATTCTTCCATTACTTCCCTTCTTAATAGATAAGCAGAAGTTTCTAAATATGGATCTTTTAGAATATATAAGAATATTGTAATGAATATGGATAAAATAGCGGTCCATTTGATCGCGATTTTATGAGAAGGTTTTAATTTTTCTGCAAAAGTACCACGCAACTTGCGCCCAATCCTTCGGTTCTGCCCAAGGCTCCCATTTTTTCGGTAGTAGTCGCTTTTACTGAAACACAATCTTCTGGAAGTCCTAATAAATCAGAAAGTGAGGATTGTATCTTAATTCTGTGAGGAGAAATTTTAGGTCTTTCTCCAATTAAAGTACAGTCAATATTTACTAAACTGAAATTTTTCTCTTTAGCAAGATCCAAAGTTTTTTGCAGAATCAATTTAGAATCCATGTTTTTGAGAGAAGGGTCAGTATCTGGGAAATACTGTCCAATATCTCCCAGTCCCATTGCCCCTAGAATTGCATCAGCTAACGCGTGTATTACGATATCTGCATCCGAATGTCCGATAAGAGCATATTCTGAATCAATTACGGCCCCGCCCAAGATCAATGGGCGAGAATCGTTAGTTTCCAGTCTATGGAAGTCTAGTCCTTGTCCTATTCTGAACATTTAAGTTACTTATAACTCACTTCCAGCATTCTTTGGACTGCCATTCTTCCTTTTTCTACGATTTCAGGATCTAATTTGATCTCGAATTGTTCGTACAGAAGTGCATCTTTAATTTTTTCTAATGTGATTTGTTTCATATGAGGACAGGTCCTGCAAGAAGAAACAAATTGTCTATCCGGGAATTCAGATCTGAGATTGTCTCCCATAGAACATTCAGTGACTAAGAATACATCCTTAGCTCCTGAATCGCGAATATATTTAGACATTTGAGAGGTGGATCCAGCGAAGTCGGAAACTTCTACCACGTCAGTGTTACATTCAGGGTGGGAGATGACTGTGACTCCAGGCCATTGTCTTCTGACAGAAAGAATGTCCTCTGCAGTGTACATCTCATGCACCATACAACGTCCAGGAAAAGAGATGATCTTTTTATTAGTTTGTTTCTGTACATTCCCAGCAAGGTATTCGTCAGGAAGAAATATAACTGTGTCGCTATCCAAAGAATTTACGATTTGGACAGCGTTTGCAGAAGTGCAGCAAATATCAGTTTCAGCTTTCACTTCTGCAGTGCAGTTAACGTAAGTCACTACTGGAACTCCAGGATGCTGGCTTTTTAGTTTTTTAACATCTTCTCTAGTGATACTTTCTGCGAGGGAACAGCCAGCTTTTAGATCAGCGATCAGTACCTTCTTCTCCGGAGACATAAGCTTTGCAGTCTCCGCCATAAAATGGACCCCGTTAAAAAGGATAATATCAGCATCTGTTTCCGCAGCAGCCTTACTCAGGTAAAGTGAATCTCCAAGTATATCCGAAACCCCGTGAAAAACATCCGGGGTCATATAATTATGTCCTAAAAGTACTGCGTTTTTTTCTTTTTTGAGACGGTTGATCTCCTGGATGAGAGGAAGTTTTTCCTCTATCTCATGTTCCATGTAAGTGGATTTCAGGGATTTTCGAATGTCCTCTATGGTTTTCATGGGCCCCCTGCCAAGTTTAGGCGGTTCTATCTCTTTTTTAATTTCGACTCTTAGATTTAGGAGTCTGGCAACCTAAATGTAAAATTGCCGAAGGAACTAGGTTTTGCAAGTGTTTATAATCTGTTCGGCTCCCAAAACCTGTCATCCATTCCAGCGACCCCAAGTTTTTTGCCTCTGACCGACCCTATCTTATAGTCCGTAACAAAACAAAGGTTATTAGAAAATTTGAGTTTTGGGCTTCAAGAACCCGGCCCTTGGGACGGGTTCTTAAAATAAATTGACAGAAAAAGAAATACCGGAACAAATACGAAGTTATTCCTAAAAATCATCCATAAAGGATTGGTATTAACCCAATGAAAAAAATCTCTGCTCTGCTCCTCGCAGGAGCTATTGCATTTTCGGTTTCCAACTGCGGCGAAAAAGTTGAAGTCGAATACCCTGTTTTTCCTAAATCAAAAGAGGGACGCCAGCTTCAAAAATTCCTAGGCTCTATCCGCAATGTTGGATTAGCAGTCGAAAAACCCCAAAAAAGTCTTTGGGAAACCGTTTTCGGAGCAGGTTCCAGCTTTATCGACCAAATGCCTTCTAAAGTTTTTGAAGCTTTTGACAAGGAAACTTATTACAAACTGATCGACCTGAGCAAAAGAGCTGACTCTATCAATGAGGCTTCTTTAACTCTTACCGGAATTACTAAAAGTCGTGTTAAACTCGGAAACCAATTAGGTGCAGAGGCAATTCTACATATCGGTTATCAAAAACCATACACTGAGTGCGGAAGCGAGATGATGTTTGATACTGGCGCTGCTGCTTTGAAAGGAGTAGGAGTAATCGCTTCTATTGCGACTGGAAAACAAGTTGATACTGGAAGTGGTTCTGTTAGCAAACAAACTGGTATCCGTTATATGCTTATTCCTCTAGATGCTACTTTAATCAAAGTAGAAACTGGAGAAGTTAAAAAAGCTGTAGTTTCTAACCCTGCAAAAGTTGATGCAGGAGTTGGTAACTTAGATTGCCCTTCTGTTCTTGACTCTTTCGGAAAAGCTTTAGACGAAGCTGCTCTTTATATCAAAGACAGACTTTCTCCAAAAGTTAAAACTGAGTATATCAAAGTATTCAAAGACGACGAAGATCCTGAAGTTGCAGGATACCTTGACGACGGATACCAAGAGATCACTGGAGAAACTCCTAGCTTCAAAAAAGCAAAAGAGAACTGGGAAAAAGCAGATAAAAAAGCTGGTGGAAAGTCTTGGGGAGCAAAAACAAACCTAGGAACTTACTACTTCCAAGCTGGCGACTTTGAAAAAGCAATCAAACTTTACGAAGAAGCAATGAAACTTACTGGAGCTGACAAGAACTACGTAAGAGAACTTCGTAAACGTGTAGAAGCGGCTGCTGCCGTTGATGACACTGAAAAATAAGAAAGTAAAACTTTCTTTCGGTTTCGAGAAAAGCGGGCGGATGACGTCCGCTTTTCTTTTATGTAGTGCGCTCTTCTTGTCAGATTGCAGCAGAACGAAACCAAATTTGGAAGAATGTTCAGATGCTCAGATCCATATTTCTAAACTGATCGCGAACGATGAAACTATGGAAAAAGGTGTACAAGCATTGATGTTAAGATCTGTGTTAAAACCTGAAACCAGCGAAGCGATTATCAGAAGTTGTGTGGAGAATAAAAGTTTACTCCAAGTGCAATGCGAGCTATCCAAGGAGAAGTTTAGAGATCTTCAGGAATGTAAACAACACGCTCCTAAAAGAGCAGAGACTGAGGGATAAATCCTGCGCAGATCGTTAAACTTTCAGTATATTCGTTATTCATAATGAACTTTGGACTAATTATGATCGGGGGATGAATGGGGTTTCTCCGTAATTTGATCAGAACGATCCTGATTATTGGTTTCTTTAATTGTTCTTTGAATCAGTTTGTTTACCATGATGAGAAGATATTAGAGCGAAATAATCTAGGTACTATCTCGTTTAAATTCGAAAATGATACGTATATTCCGATCAACTACATCGAACTCTCCAGAGTATGTCTTTCGCAAAGAAAATACTTCTTAGAATTTGGATCGAATGTTTGCGAGACCTTACATTCCGATGGAACCGTTACTATAGAAAGGGGCAAGTCGATTGAATTGAAGGTCCCAGAGGGAATATACTCAGGGATACTTTCAGGCAATGGGTCTGATTTTCCTCATTCGTTCCAATTAGAAGCGATCTTTATCAAGGGCCAAGCAGCAAAAGATGTGACAAAGAGATGCTCTGTAAAAACGGATCTTATCGAAAAATACGATTGCGAGAATGTTATAGTCAAGCAAGGAAAGAAAACTGAAATTAAAATTGTTCTTACGAACGAAATTGAAAGCCAGGTAGGAGTAAGTATCTTTCTTGCCATTATTTCACTTGGAAATTTAATTCTGCCACCTAGCATTATTCGGACTCGAATGGAGATTTTGGATCCGATGTAAAAGATCTTCTTTTTTCTGAACACAAATCCTTAGTTATGGATCCGTTCTATATTCTCATGTGATATACTGAATAAAATTTGGCCCCGAGAAGTTCGGGGCCAAATCAGATCCTAGAATATAGGAATTAAATTCACAGAAGGTTTTTGGAAAACTCCACCTGAAGGGGCAGTGTACGTAGTAGATTGTAATTCGGTCCCGTTTTGTAAATTATACCGTTTCAAATATGCAGTGCTTTGTGAACCGGAATCGATATATGTAAGAAATACATCTGAGCTGGTTCCTGTACTTACAATATCAATTTCCCTAAAGACATTTGAGCTCGGACTGTTTGGAAATATGTTTGAGGTATAATTCGGAAAAGTTCCGGATACAGATGTCACATATTGTAATGGAACACTTCCGACACCTCCTCGCATAAATGCTAGGATTGTTTCTCCATTCGATAATGCGGCAAGCTGAGCAGAAGATGCATCTCCGCCATTATTATCGTAATAGTAATAACTAGAATTCCAATTAGAACCGTCAGTACTTGTTCGAATCCTAACTCCATTTAATCCAGGGCCCGCAAAAGTAGCCCAGATTTTTTCAGCCGCTGAACCGGCACCTGTTACTACTGCCGATAAAGTATAATTATAAGCACCCGCTCCACTATACGAGGTTAAGTAAGTCCAACTGATACAATCGCTACTTCGATAAATAGCCTGATTTCCTTGCGTATCTGAGTAGTTTAGATAAAAATTCCCTTTAAAATAAACGAATCCGAAAGAAGATAATGTAGAGAAGGTAAAATTACTTGCTGGCAAATCTGTTTTAGGAAAATTCCCAGGAGTAATTTGATTCCGTTGAGCAGAAGCAAAACGAATTATATTTCCTTTCGAATACGCAATATAGCTAAGCCCTCGATCAGGCGCATTTGCGATTTTTATACCTTGGACACCTAAGTTTTGAGGATAATAAGGTATTGGATTCGTCGGCGCAGGGTAAATGGATTGTGCTAAAATTTGTCCTGCGGCAGAGAACCCTCCCGTATAACCTCCACTACTTGTTTCGACAGAAAGAGCCAACTCCATTTGATTCATTGTGATCATTTGATTGGGTTGGAAATCGACGTAATAATTTCCACTTCCAGAGGTACTATGATTTCCGTGAGTCGCAGGACACATACTCTGAGAAACATAAGGTCCGTAATGAAGAGCTCCACATTGGTTACACCATCTCCATCCATCTTGTTGGGAGTTTGGAGAAGTAGAAGTCAAACCTAGAACGTAAGAAGCGCTTCCTGTAGCATTATGCGTTCCTCCGTTTGGGCAAACGTTAGGCGCTCCTGGAGAATCATACCAAATAGCTTGGCAATTTCTACACCAATGCCAATGGTCTTGGTATCCGGATGGAGTTGGCTGTCCGTTACTCAGATAAGGAATTACATAGTTTCCACTTAGTATTGCTTCATGTGGTTTATTATCTCTGGGACAGATACTATTCGGCTGATCCGCTCCACGATAAAAAAGTCCGTTACATTTATGGCACCAAGCCCAATTTGATTGTGCCGACATTCCTGATATCACATCTTGCGCACTTACGGAATGTGTATGAGTAGAACTCAAATTTTTAGCTGAGGATAAAAGACCTGAAAGAAAGGAAACTTCCTTCTCACTCTCGTGTTCGTGGGGATTACAGTTCTCTATAATTGGTAAAAGAATTAGCACCAATAAAGCTGCGCTAATAATACGTGAACGCATAAATGCTCCTTAAATTCAAACGGATTTGAATAATCGTTAGGAAATAAATTGTTAATTCCTTGGAAATGACAAATCGGGGACACATATAATCATAGATTGGAAGCTTTGTATATCGCTCGAATAAGTAGTTTTATTCATTTTTTCTAAAATATAATCCGAGCGTTTAAGATAGATTTAGCGATAACGGGAATAGGTGAAAATGCCTTAAAAGCAGGTAAAATTTACCGATTTCCAGATTGTAGAAACCGGAGAAGTCTAAAGTTTTGTACTCAAAGACTTCTTATGGCAAAGTTAAAGCTAGTACAATTGCCTGTTCCGCCCCCTACGGCCTTTGCAGCTACTGGAAATGTTCCTTTGGCCGCGGGATGTTTAGCTGTATCTGCTCGGGAGAATGGCCTGGAAAAAAAAGGTCTGGAGCTAGAAGTTCTGGATCCTGATATCACTGATAAAGAAGGTGATAGCCAGCTTGCGGATAGGATTGCAAAAGATGAGCCTGAGTTTTTGGGCTTCTCACTTTATCTTTGGAATACTGAAAGAAGCCTTCATCTCGCAAAAGAAGTAAAACGTAGATCTCCATCCACTAAGATCTTAATTGGTGGACCTGAAGTAAATCCAGACAATCCGTTTGTTCTTTCTGAAACAGGTTATGATATAGCAGTCTCCGGAGAAGCAGAGCATACATTCTTTGCTCTTATGGATACACTTCTTAAAAAAGAAGATCCAAGAAAATTACCGAATATCGCAGTCAGAGAACAAGATGGAAAGATGGGAATGTTTTCCAGAGAGGAGAATGCTTCCTTTCCACTGACGAGTTATCCTTCTCCATATCTTCAGGGATTTGTGCCTGTGGATCCGGCAAGATCTACTTACTTGGAGACCGTAAGAGGCTGTAGATCTCAATGTACGTATTGTTTTTATCCTAAGAGTAGTAATGTATTAAGAACTTTAGATATTCCTGAGACGATCAAACTTCTTGCTAATTTAAAAGATAAAGGCGCCAAAGAATTAGTATTCTTAGATCCAACATTCAATCATAGACCTGGTTTCGAAGAATTTTTAGATGCAATCATAGATGTAAACTCAGACAGATCCATGACTATGTTCGGAGAATTAAGATCTGAAGGAATTACTGAGAAGATCGCAGACAAACTTGCATTAGCAGGTTTCAATCGGATCGAATTAGGAATGCAATCCATCAATAAGGAAACCTTAAAGCGTGTGAAACGTTTTGGAAGTCCGGAGAAGGTTGCTGAAGCAGCGAGAATGTTGGCTGATAGAGGAATTGAACTTTTATTAGATCTGATCATCGGGCTCCCTGGAGATACTCCAGACGATGTGATGGAAGGGATCGAATTCTTTTATGGACATGGACTAGGAGAATGGGTCCAAGTATTTCCGTTATCTATTTTGCCTGGAACTGCAATGAGAAAAGATGCAGAGTCAGAAGGTCTGGTTTATCTTCCTAAACCTCCTTATAGAGTGATCCGAACTCCTAATTTCAGTGCAGAAGCTCTTAGTTCTACTTTATTCCGTTCAGAAGATAGATTGGATAGAAGGTTGGATGAAACTCCTCGAAGTCTCTTGTCTGATCCTGATCCCTCAGTTGCAGATATATTTTCCTTTTCTCCAGGACTCGCAGAAAAATTCGGATTAGAAGATTTTTCCATCTCAGGTGCAAGACATGTTTCTATTTGGTGGAGAGGAGATAATTTAGAAAAATCTAAAAAAGAATTCTTTGATAGATTAAATTATCGATTTGCCAAAGATCCTTTTGCAGTCACTGATCTGGTTTTGTATCCTAAAACTTCTTTTGATCCTGAATTAATTACAGAGATTATGGAAGAATTTTCCAAGGTCCCTGCATCTTATCTTTCTCGCACACTCGCTCATCGTGGTGAAAATATGCTTCATAGGATCGTTCTTGTTCTTCCTCATGGAGTTTCTTTCCCATTAGAATGGGTTTCTGAAATTAGAGAATATATTCCTGTTTTTCAAGAAATGGAATGGGAAGAAGCAGTCCAAAAATCAGCAGAGCTTGGGGGAGAATTTCCAGGAGCAAGGATCATTTCTAAAAACGAGAACTCGGCCGCATGGAAAGTCCTAAAAGAAAATGCAGATCCTGAATCTGTAACATTTGCAGATAGAGTTTTAGAAAAACGCTGGTGTTGGGAAATTTTAGGTTATTCTGAGAAGTGATCAACTAAACTAAAACGCCGCAGCAATTTTTTCAAAAAATTAACTTCTGACGATTTTATACAATTTTTCTGCCTAGTTTACTGTTAGGATTTTTCCATTATTGGAGAATAGAATGTTGAACAACCGCAAAAAAGTATACGATTTCCCTCATAAAGCAATTCGTTATGGGATCTCAAAATTTGTGCAAGAATCAGGACGAACTGATTATTCCGATCCAAAAGATATACTCCAACTTTTAGAATTAGGAAAAGAGATCTTTCTAATGTTAAAAATTCACGCGAGAGACGAAGAAGGAGTGAGCCTTAAACATTTGGAAGAAAAAGACCCGCAAGCTTCTCAGAAAGACAAAGAAGAACATAAATATCTGGAAGAAAAAATAAAAGAATTAGAATCACTTTTAGATAGGATCAAAGAAGAAGGTGAGCAGGCGCAGGTTTTATCCGAAGATTTTTACACAAAGTTAATTCGTTTCCAAACAGATTATTTTTCTCATATGACAAGAGAAGAAGAGGAAACCCAAACTAGATTACATGTGTACTTTTCAGATGCTGAATTGGATGATCACCAAAAAGAGATCATGAGTTCTTTGGGTGGAGATGAACTTAAAATTTGGGCCAAATATTTGATTCCAAATGTTCCTACTCCGATCAAAAATAGATTCGAGGAAATGTTAAAAACTTTCTCCTGAACTTCGGTATTGGTTTATTATAAACCATATAACTCACTTGATTTTTGGACTGATATCCTATAAGATCTTTGTATGAAGTCGGATAAATCCGAGGTATTAAAAGAATTTCGCACTCTTCCTGGAGTGGGAAAGGTAATCGCAGAAGATCTTTGGAATTTGGGAGTTCGCAGTAAAGCAGAACTTGCTAAACTAGACCCTGAAAAATTATACCAAGAAATTTGTGAATACCAAGGTGGTCATGTTGATCTATGTATGCTGTACGTATTTCGTTGTGCAGTATATGTTTCTGGGACTTCCGATCCTGAACCAGAAAAAATGAAATGGTGGTTCTGGAAGGACAAACAGCTTGTCTGATTTGATCCGAATTTCCTGGACCCATAAAGAATCTCCCGAAACTTACACAGTTCTTCCGGGAGAAGAATGCGTAATTGGAGTCCAAACCAAGGGAAAAATTTCTTTAGCTTCGGGCAAACAGTCCAAGGCTCTTGCCAAGGCAGGGATCACTGGTATCTTAAGAGGACCAAGAACATTCATCTCTGAAAAAAATACAAAATCACTTTTGGTTTATATTTCTCCCTTAGTTCTTTCCAGAATGATCTCTGTGCCGATGGACCAGATCAGCGATTCAAGTTTATCTTTAGAAGATCTGTTTTCTAAAGAAATGATCTCTGGATTAATAGCAGATTGTGAAGAAGCGGATTGGAAAGGACAGGAGGCATCTCAGGGGCTGGAGAAATTTCGGAACCTTCTTCCCATAAAAGAAGAAAAGGAAAAATTTTTACCAGAAGCAGTGCTTAGGATCAAATCATCGCTCGGAGAAATTGGGATCAAGAGTTTAGCGGAAGATCTGGGTGTGAGCCAAAGCAGTTTAGAAAGAGGTTTCAGATCCAGAGTAGGATTAAGTCCGAAAGAATACGCAGGACTTGTCCGGTTTAGGAATATATTCAGATTTTATAATTCTTCTTCCAATCTTACTGAACTCGCCTTAGAGGCGGGTTATTATGACCAGGCACATTTTATTCGTGAATTTAAGAAGAAAACTGGCTTTAGTCCAAAACAGTGGTTTCGGGAGAATGCGAGCGTAGGATTAAATCCTAATTTTTAGAAAAGAATTCTCTTTTGACTGCAGGATGTTTTTTGATTAAATCCAAGGATTTTGCGATCAATATCTTAGCTTCAGGAGAATGATTCCAAACATTTAAGCCGGATGGATGAGGTAAAGGGATCCAATCCAATTCCACTCCATAATAGTTTTTCTTAAACTTCTTACCTATAACCTCATCCAATTTGTATTTTTTATCTTCTACCAATTGATCGATCGCGAGTTTTCCTATCGGAATGATGAGTTTAGGTTTATTGAATTCAACTTCGAAACGTATATATCTGGAACAATTTTCTACTTCGGAAGGATTTGGTTTTCTATCTCCACTTTTTGCTTTGCCTGGGAAACATCTGCAAACCGCGGCCATATTTACCTTAGATCTATAAACTTCTTCTTCTATCCCTATGGATAAAAACCATTTGAATAAAGTTTTACCCGCGGTGTATGCGAATGGTTTTCCGAATTTTTCTTCATGGATGCCGGGAGCCTGGCCTATGCTCATAATTTTTGCGCCAGGAATTCCACCTTGCACAGGATTGCCCACCATGTCAGGACAAAGTCTGCAATGAAGTAATGTCTCTATATGTTTTTTGAATTTTTGAGAATCGTTCATCCGAAACGGATCAAGGTGATAAAAGTTTCCAAGCCTCTTTGGAAGTGCTACCTACTCGGATCAGACTTTTTAATTTAGTAAGTTCTAAAATTTTATTCACTTGAGAAGAAGGGGAGAAGACTGCGATTCCACCCTTGCCGCTCTTTACTAGTCTGGAATGTGTCGCCATAAAAACTCCCAGTCCGGAAGAATCTATATATTTCACATTTTCCATATTCACTAGAAGATAAATAAATCCTCGATCGAGTAGATGAAAGAATCTTTCTTTCATGATCTGGGCTGAGTATAAATTGATCTCACCAGAAATTTTTACAACGACTGCTTCCTTAGGAAGACCTTCCGGAATATTGTCCTGATCTAGAAATACACCTAACTCGGGTGCATCATGATCAAAATCTTTACTGTCCAGGTTCCAAGGAGTATCTGCCATAATGTTGTTCGCTTATTTTTACCGAATGCGAAGACTATCGAATTACTAGCCGTTTCTGCAAGGATTTTATCCCATTTTTCAACGATCTAAATATCTTCTCTTACACCTTCTGAGATAGAGAATTTATAGATCTTTGCATTTAGTCCGAATTTTTGGAAATATTCCTTTTCGAATTTGGAGAATAAGGAAGAAGATCTGCCTTCTTTGTCTAGAACTAGGACACAACCTCCAAATCCTCCTCCAATCATTCTAGCCCCTAATGCATATTCAGAGCGGAACCATTCTACTATAAAATCTGTTTCTTCACAGGAGACTTGGAAGTTTTTAGAGAGAGATTCATGGCAAGAGTAAAGTTCTTCTCCTACCTTCTCTGCATTTTTATCCTTTAAGGAGCGGATAACGTTTTGGGCTCTGGATCTTTCTCCTAAAATATGAGTGGCTCTTTTAAATTCGGCCGGAGTTAATCCTGCTTTTTCGATTAGAGAGAAGTCTGCTTGGCTTAAGGTTTGAACCTCTGGAGAAATTTTATTACATTTTGAAGTCGCAGATTCTACTTCTTTTCTTCTGTCGTTGTATGCGCTTTCTTTTAGACTATGTGGAACATTCGAATCTATGAGATAAAATTCATAACCAGGAAGATCTATATTGTGATAAGAATATTCTAAACTTTCTGTATTCAGGGAAATACAAGAAGAAGGTTTTGCTACTGCGATCACGAATTGGTCCATGATCCCACAGTTAACACCTACAAAATGATTTTCCGCGGCCTGAGCGAGTACTGCAATCTTCTCCTTTGTAATTTCCCAGTCGAAAATTTTAGACAGAGAAAATGCTACCCCAACTTCTACAGCTGCAGAAGAAGAAAGTCCAGCGCCTTGGGGAATGTTTCCTGTAAAAGCGAGATCGAAACCTTCTATCTTTAAGCCTAATTTAAGAGCTTCTGAGATGACTCCTAAGATATAATTCGCCCAAGGTTTTTCTTCTGAGTAGGTAAGTTCTTTTGTTACAAATTCGGATTTGAAATCCAAGGAATACAATCTGAAAGTCCCGAGTCCGTTTGTCCGAATAGCAAAGTGCGTTCTGAAATCGATTGCTGCAGGAAATACCAGACCACCTGCGTAATCCACATGTTCACCTATAATATTCACTCTCCCTGGCGCGGAGAAAAAACGAATTGGACCTAGGCCAGGAGCTTCTGGAAAAGTATGGGAAAGAGAAGAGGAAAGATTCTCTCGGATAGAAAGAGACATTCTGGAAAATAAAATCTAAGACTTAAATACTTACAAGGGATTTTGGAAAATTAGAACATTGAATTGTTTCGTTTTTCCTTGCTATTCCAATTAACATAAGTAATTTGTCTCGGATGTCCGATTTTGAGGAAGACCGATGGCCTTTTCTTTAGAAATAAACGATA
The DNA here is from genome assembly GCF_004769555.1 of Leptospira koniambonensis. Lineage (NCBI taxonomy): Bacteria > Pseudomonadati > Spirochaetota > Leptospiria > Leptospirales > Leptospiraceae > Leptospira > Leptospira koniambonensis. Next base: position 1,359,872 of record NZ_RQFY01000004.1, read on the forward strand.
GATTTGCCTCGGAGTTTGCAGATCGTCAAACCTATGATCTCTTATTAAAAGAGTCAGGCATTGCTTTACAAAATCTTCTCTCCGGAAAATCCCCTGGCTCCGAATTTTTAGGATGGGTTCGACTTCCCCAAGAGATCCAAAGAGCAGAATTAGATAAAATTCATTCTGAAGCACAAAGACTTAGAGAACAATCCGAGACTATCGTAGTGATAGGGATCGGAGGTTCCTATTTAGGAGCTAAGGCGGTCATCGAGGCTTCTAAACCTTATTTCAAAACTCCAAGTTTAGGATCACCCGAGATCGTTTATGCGGGACATCATTTAGATGCACGTTATCATTCAGAACTTTTAGAATATTTAGAGAATAAAGAATTTTCTATCAATGTGGTTTCTAAGTCTGGAACTACTACTGAACCCGCTTTGGCATTTCGTTTACTTTGGGATCTTGCCAAAAAAAAATACGGTGCAAAAGCAAAAGATAGAATAGTCGCCACTACAGATAGTTCTAAAGGTGCTTTAAGAAAAATGTCGGAAGAGTTGGGATTTACAACCTTCTCGATTCCGGATAACGTAGGTGGAAGATATTCAGTTCTAACGCCAGTTGGTCTCTTTCCAATTGCTGCTTCTGGAGTGGATATATTTTCTTTCTGGGAAGGGTTTTCTGAGGCTGCAGACTTTCTGATCTCGGAAACTTCTCCTCATAAAAATACTGCATGTATTTATTCAGCTTACAGAAATCTATTTTATAGATCTGGAAAGAAGATAGAAGTGATCGCAAATTATAATCCTTCTATCCGTACTTTGACCGAATGGTGGAAACAATTATTCGGAGAAAGTGAAGGCAAACAAGGTAAGGGAATTTTTCCTGCTTCTGTAGAACTGACAACTGATCTACATTCTCTTGGGCAATATTTGCAGGAAGGGGAACGTAATATTTTCGAGACTGTTCTTTATTCCAAAAGTACTGGTGGAAAGGTATTGGTTCCTAAGGATTCAGATGATTTGGATGGTCTGAATTTTTTAGCTTCTAAGAACTTGGAAGAAGTAAACTTACAGGCATTTCTTGGCACTTTAGTAGCACACTCGGAAGGCGGGATACCATGTTTGGAGATTTTGTTTCCGGACACCGGACCTAAAAGCCTAGGCCAAATGATGTATTTTTTTGAATTAGCCTGCGGAGTTTCGGGGAATGTGCTAGGTGTAAACCCGTTCGATCAGCCTGGAGTAGAGGCTTATAAAAAAAATATGTTCGCATTACTGGGAAAACCAGGTTTTGAAAATTTAAGAGAATCCCTTCGTCAAAAAGGAGTCTAAGCAAAAAGAAACATTTTGGAATTGATCGGTTTTTCACTTATCATTTCGGAAAGATTTTTCTAAAAGCTTGACAGAGATTCGTTCAGGTTTCGGATTAGATTCAGTATGGTCCTAAGAGGAAAAAAACTAAGGTTCGTTTCGGCTTCCTTAGCCCTATTTACTCTATTATTCTTTCTCCATTCCGGACCATCCAACAGCCCTTATCCCGGGAAGAAGTCCGACCAATCACAAACAATCATCGGACAAGAGACTGATATAGAAGAATTAAGCGATCTCGCCGAAACCTCCGATCCTTCGGAAACGGTTTGGGGAGATTTTTTAACTTCTAAGATAAATACTCCAGGTCTCTCTAACTCAAATCCTTCCCGCCAGGATAGGTTTCAATTTCTACACAATAAATTATTATCTCAGCATCTGCTGAATATTCCTCCACCATCTATCTCCTAATCTAAAGTTCGAAAGCCAAGATCGACCCTAGTCGTACTCCGCTTTCAGCCAAGCGTTGCCTTGTTTTGCGCTCAAAATAGAATTTTCGGAGATCACATCGTAATATTTTCCCATCCAATATAGCACCAATTTAGCCGGTCCCAGGTTTTGGGCTTAGGCCTTCCCCGGGACCGGTTTCTTTTTCAATCTCACATCTATAAAAAAAGGCAGACAGAGACTTTAATCTTCCGATACTTTTGCGGGGAGCCAGAACTCCGTAAGCGGATGGAAATAGAATTAGCCAAAAAGGAACGTTTGATCCGAGGGATGGAACTCGGAAAAAAGATCGTTCTTCATGGAGTGGTACTTTCCCAATATTATAAATCCAACGTGGAGAATTATCTCCGATTCTGTTTGGAATATTACCAAAAGACTGATATTCTTCCTCCTTCTCTTTCCCTCATTTATTCCCTGCTCGAAATGGCCTTCAAAGAAAATTGTAGGAATTCCTACTATATGGAGAAGGGCTGGGATCCTCTTAGTTCCGAATCATTCACCGAAAGAGAAGCTGAATTTGAGACAAATTGGGACTTCTCCGATCCATTAAAATTACGAAACAGATTAAAAGAGGAAGGTTCCATACTTAGGACCACGATCCATCACTCCGGCTCAGGAGTTTCTTTAGAGATCGCAAATTTAGCTCCAATTACTTCTGAAGCAGAAGAAGCGTTAACAGAATATCTTTCCAGAGCAAAATCCTACCAAGATCTTTCAGAATATTACGAAGATTACCCTTTCGACGAAGAAGGCAGAGAGATAGGGATTGCATTAGCTATATTACAATTTAAGGAAATAGGATTGGATCCGAACCTTCTTAGATTTGATACAATGGAAGGAGAACATGTCTTCCGCTTAGAGATTGGTTTTGATGGAGAAATTCTTTCTCTCAGGACCAAGCTGGAAAATGACGAAGATGTTCGGCCTTTCCGATTCCATTCTCAAGCGGAGAAAGACGGAGAAACCATTTCTCCTTGGAAAATTTCAGTTTGTAAGATTTGCGGAAGGACAGTGGATGATAGGATCTTCTTTCATACTGTTCCTGCTGATGTCGTCGCAAAAGCAAAAGATCTACCTTTCACGGAAGAAGTTTGTGCTTGGTGTTTGTCTGGCTATTTGAAATTATAGATCAGACAGGTAATATCTTCTATATTATGTAATTATGATACAATCTACTTATTATCCTCCTAAACCTATACGTCTTTCTGGAGATCGTGTAGAACTTGTGCCTCTAGGTTTAGAACATATAGATGGACTGACAGAAGCCCTACATGATGGAGAACTTTGGAAACTTTGGTATACAAATATTCCTGAACCGGAAAGAATGAGTGCCTGGATCCAAAAAGCACTAGAAGAACAAGAAGCAGGACTTTCTCTTCCATTTGCTGTGATCCGAAAAGAAGATTCAAAACTTTTAGGAACTACCAGATATTTGAATATAGAAAAGGATGCTCGGAGATTAGAGATAGGAGCGACATGGTATCCTAGATCAGTCCAAAAAACATTTGTGAATACAGAATGTAAACTTTTGCTATTGGAACATGCATTTGATACTTTAGGTTGTATCGCAGTAGAATTCAGGACACATATTATGAATTTATCATCCAGAAAAGCGATCGAGAGATTAGGCGCAAAACAAGACGGGATACTCAGAAATCATCGAATTAGTAAAAACGGCACCTTAAGAGATACCGTTGTTTATAGCATTACGAAAGAAGAATGGCCCACAGTAAGAGGAAATCTTTTGTTTAAACTGGGAAAGCCACAGGTTTAAACAAATTTAATATTATTTCCAGTTTTCCGAAACTCCGTCGATCACACCATAAATTTGTGCTTCTGAAGGAGTGAGCCAAAGATCTCTATCTGTATCTCTTTCCACAACTTCTAAGGGCTGGCCTGTTCTTTCGGAAACGATACGATTGATCTCCTTCTTATCTCTTTCGATCATAGAAGCAAAAATTCCGATATCAGTTGCCTTTGCTTGGTAAGTTCCTGGAACATGAGGTTGGTGTAACATGATCCTGCTATGAGGGAATGCGAATCTTTTACCTTTTGTCCCGGAAAGAAGAAGTAATGCGCCAAAACTTGCAGCGAGTCCCATACAAACAGTGCTCACATCATTTGGGATCAGGTCCATGGTATCCAAAATAGACATACCAGAAGTGTTTGCACCTCCAGGACTATTGATCACAAGTGTGATATCCTTTTCCGGATCTTGATTAGAAAGATATAATAAACGCTCCACAACATATTTTGCGGAAGAATCATCCACCTGACCCCAAAGAAAAATTTTCCTTTCTTTGAGTTGGTTGTCCTCCATGCGGAGTCCCGGAAATTGGATTGGTTCTACTAAAGTATCAGTCATTCTATTCTCCGATCAGGAAGCGATTGCCATAGGTCCATGTAGGACCTCCAACCAATCTTTTCTGTCTGATTTATTCAAAAGTTGTCTACGTAATAATTCTCTACTTCTTCTCAAACGGTTTTTTAAATTACCGATTGGGATCCCTGTTTTTTCAGTGATCTCTTCGTAGCTCATCTCACCGAAATATCTTAGATTTAACAGTTGTTTCTCTTCGTTTGGAAGTTCGTCTAACGCTTCTAAAACTTCTGTTCTCCAAGTATCTCCAGAACGAGGAGCAGCCTTGGTGATCTCAGGATTTAATTCAGTCCCAAGAAGATCTTTTTTTCTTAAGATACGATCTGAATGTTTCAGTACTAACCTTCTGAGTAAGAACGGAAACGCCTCCGGCTGCCTGAGAGATGGAAGAACTTTCCAAGCTTCTAAAAATACCTCTTGGCTTAGATCTTCTGCCTTGGATTGGTCTCGGATCCTTTTGATAGCCTGACTACTGACGTATTTTTCGAAACGGGTCATTAACTCCGTCCAAGCCGGTTCTTCTCCCTTGGAAGCTTCTGTGACTAGTACTTTAAAATCGCGCATATCTGTTAGAGGGTCCCAGTTTGCATTTTGGGGTGTACGGATCTAAACTATTTTTGCATTTTCGGGACTACTGACCTTGGTCTAGATTCAGGAAATTCTACTCTGGACCTAGATGTAGGAGCTCCTACAGGAGGTTTTTAGTATTCTATCTCTGTGTGCTCCGTGGTCTCTGTGTGAAAGTATTGAATAGACCGAATTGGAAAGGAAGGAAAAATTTAAGAAATGAGAATCAGCTCTGAACATAGACCTTGGCCAGTTCCTAAAGCAGGTTGGAGAATGAAACAGATTTGGCATGATCTATTATTCGTTCATTGGCCTTTGCCAGTTTCTATGATCCGACCTTTTGTTCCTAAACGTTTAGAAATTGATACCTTTGAAAACCAAACTTGGATTGGAGTAGTGCCATTTCATATGAGTGGGATTAGAATGAGAGGTTTACCAGTAATGCCGATCGCTTCTCGTTTTCCTGAAATTAACGTTAGAGTGTATGTTACTATAGATGGAAAACCAGGAGTATATTTTTTCAGTTTAGATGCAGAGAGTTGGCTTGCAGTGAAAGTTGCGAGGGCATTCTATCATCTTCCTTATTATCTGGCGAATTTCAAAGTTATTGAAAAAGAAAATAGGATTTACTATCAATCCCAAAGAACTTCTTCCAAGAATAGATTTTGTTTCCAGGCAGAATACGGACCGACTTCAGATGTCTTTTTAGCAAAGAAGGGGAGTTTGGATTATTGGTTAACTGAAAGATATTGTTTGTATGCTAATAATAAAAATTCTTTATATAGATGTGAAATCTTGCATGAGCCTTGGCCTCTACAAAAAGCGGAAGCTAACATTTTGCAGAATACAATGGCTGACCTAGAAGGGATCCGACTTCCGGATATAAAACCACTCTATCACTTTTCCAAGAAGATAGAAGTATTGACTTGGGGTTTAGAAAAAGTTTAAGATAGAATTTTGTTTTTAAATTCTATCCAATCTTTCACGAGACGATCTGAAAAATCAGTATCTTTATATTTCTCATAAAACTGCTTTTCTCCTAGATCCAAAAAGTTGCCTTCGAAAATTTTTCCGCCTAGACGATTTTTGGCGGAAAGTTTACGAAATGTATCTGCAAGATCATAAGATTTATTTGGTTCCAGATCGGAAAGGCATTCTGCTTTCATCCAAGAAAGTCCCAGATAAAAATATCCCCCCGGTGTAAATTTGACCATGTCGTCATGTAAACTAAGTCCAGTATAGGTCGCGTTTTCAGGGATTTTAGATAAGTATAATATACAATCGAATTTATTTTGTTCTTCTTGGCTCGGCCAAGGATTAAAACCTGATTCCGGAAAAAGAATAAAATCAGGATTTAAAACTAAGAATTTATCTTTCGAATTCCAAAATCTTTCGATTCCCGTACGAATTCCTCCACCAGTTCCTAAAATTTCAGGAGTTTCTGTGGAGAAGTTTAACTGAAAGTCTTTAAAACCTTTAAGTTCTTCTTGTATCTTTTCTCCTAGATAATGTAGGTTTAGGAGCCCATCTTTTACTCCCCAGGATTTAGCATGAAATAGAGAGTAATAGATGAGAGGAATATTATTTATTTTTAAAAGAGGTTTAGGAAGAACTTTTGTCCATTCTCCCATTCTGGTCCCGAAACCTGCGCATGGAAAGAATGCTTTCATTCTAAAGTTTTTCCAAGAATAGAGTATTATGTGATAATTCTTTTTTTAGTAGATGAAAGAATAAAAACAATTGGTCCGGGAAAAGTCCTACTTGTACGATCTCTAATAGATTATCTAAACAGTTTAATACACTTTGTCTGTATTTGTCCTGCTTCTTCTCTGCAACTAACATAAAATAAGATCCAAGTGCCTTGTAAGATCTTTGCAGACATTGTAGATAATAACATTCTCTTGGTTTTTTAAATCTGTTATCGCTTAGTTTTAAGAAGAGCAAAAAGAGTCCCTGTCTCATTGCAAATGGGATCGGTCTATAGGCGTCGTATAACAAGCTGGAAATATCATAAAATGGCGTTCCCATTCTTGCATCCTGGAAATCGATCAGAGTCAATTCTCCAGTAGGGGAGAGCATAATATTTCGAGCATGAAAGTCCCGGTGGCAGAATACCTTTTCCTTATATTCTGCTAAAAACCCAGAAGACTCTTCTAAGAAAAAAACTACCTCTGGTCTGAGTTTTGTCCTAAGTTTAAACATCTCAGAAAATTTAATATATGAAGAAAACGTAAACTTATTCTCGAAATTTAACTTCTCATAGTCGAATTCACGAGTAGAAACTGGAGGTTCTGGTCTGGTCTTTTGAAGAGAAACTAATAATTCTATAGATTTTACTAAGAAGGTTCTGTACTCTGCATCTTCTTGGATGGAGCTTAGGTCAGAATCTCCTTCGTCTGAAAGAAGCATTAGCTTATTGAATACATCTGTTTTATATATTTTAGGGACCTTGAAACCGTGGTGTTCTAAAAAATGTCCCACTTCCTGAAAGTCATGTTGGAAGACTTGGTCCTTACATAAGATCTTTGTGGCTCCATCAGGATATATTGCACGATAGTATCTGCGTGCAGAAGCTTCTGGATTGAGTGAGTCAATTTTTTCTGGAAACTTTCCATCTATCGCGAGGAAGCGAAAATCTATCTCACTTAAAACTTCGTTCATAGCCACGTATGGCTAGTTCTACAATTTGTCCGGAAAGACCAAGCGGAATTCGGTACCTTTTTCCGGCTCTGAATCGATTTCTATTCGGATACCAAATACGTCAGCAATCTCTTTCGCTACGAACATTCCAAGCCCTGTACCTTGGCCGGTTTTTTTAGTAGTGAAATAAGGTTGGAAAATCTTATTCAAAATATCTTTGCTCATCCCGACCCCGTTATCCCTGATCTTGACCATAGGATGATGGTTCTTCTCTCCAACGGAGATCTCTATTCTTCCTTTATTCTCTGTCGCGTCAGCAGAATTCAAAAAGATATTAGAGAATAAAAGACTCAATTGGTCTGCGTTGGAATGTACAGGCGTTTTATCAGGACTTCTATCAAATACTATTTCACAATATTTTAAACGAGTAGTCTTTCTAAAAACTTCGATCACAGATTCTACAACTTCGTTTAGATCCAAATCTTCTTTGTCTCTACCTGAATCTCCTGGTTTACCCAATTGGAGTAAATTAAAAGTCAGGTTCTTTAATTTAGTGATCTGATTCCAGGTGACTGAGATTGCCTTATCTTTGATAGGTTCATCCGCATCGGGAAGTCTCGCTACTTCTATAAAACCTTGTATAGCAGTCAGTGCGTTATTGATCTCATGACCAATGCTAGATGCGATCGTAGTTAAGAACGCTCTTCTTTCCGCATCGATCAGTTTTTCAGATATGATATTTTTCTGCGTAATATCTCTTGCGATACCAGTATAATATGTTTTTCCATTCAATTCATATCTACAAACAGAAATATCAAAATTAAATTTTTCTCCACTTCTACTTACTAATTCTGCGTTATGTAATCTGGCGATATTATGATCGGATTTGCGGCTCATCAGATGAGTGATCCTTTCCATATACGCATCTATATTCTCATCAGAGATAAGAAGTGTGATCTTTTGTCCTACGATTTCGTTCTCGTCATATCCGAAATTTCGGATGGTAGCTTCGTTAGCTCCATGAATAAGAAGATCCTCGTCTAAAGTGATCACACAGTCTCCGGTAGTTTCTAAAATTAGACTATTACGATAATTTAGATCTTTGGATTGTTGTGCAAAATGGGTCTTCTCTCGGACTGCTTTTATGATCTTTTTGGATTTTCTATCTCTATCTTCTTTTTCTTTGCGGGCATTCTCTAACGCAGCTAAAATATTTTGTCTGCTTACAGGTTTAGAAATATAATCAAATACTCTGTTTCTAAGAGCTTCTTCTGCAGTATGAAGTTGAGGGTTGCCAGTGATGAGTATGACTGGAATATTAGAATTGTATTTTTTGATCTCTCGAGCGACTTCGATCCCGTCTTTTCCGCCCATTAGAATATCAGAAATTACTATATCGACTGCGTGATCTCTCACGATCGTCATTGCAGATTCAAAATCTTCTGCAAGAAAAACGTGATATCCTTCTCTGGAGATTACACGTTCTAAAGCGGTTCTGATTTCCGCTTCGTCGTCAATGATCAGGACGTTGGGATTTCTTTCCCTTGTCATCGTTTTTTAAAGAATAAGTTCATCATACCTTTCCAACAGGCACTCGGACAGTGACCTTGGTACCTTGTCCCGGATTGGATTCCAAATGAATTGTCCCGCCGTGATCAGTTATGATCCGTTGAGAGATCGTCAATCCGAGTCCCGTTCCCTGTTTAGTTCTTCTAGTCGTGTATAAAGGTAGAAAAGCTTTCTCTGCGACTTCGGCGTTCATTCCGGGACCGTTATCTTGAATGGTAAAACTCACCATCTCTCCGTTCAAATATAATTCTTTTCGTGCGGAAACTTGTATCAATGGAATAGCCGGTTTATGTTCCATTTCGGAAATTGCGTTAACTGCATTTACTAGACAGTTGATCAATACCTGTTCGATTTCCTGCCAAGCAACATGGATCTGAGGAAGTTCTGGATTAGTAACTCGTTTCAATTCGATTCCATTCTTTTTACAACTCACCTCGATGAGTTCGCAGGCTCTTAAAAGAATAAAATATGGAGAAACTAGTTCCTTCTTTCTCGGGGCCCTTCTTCCCAAATCCAAAAGACCTTTGATCAAATCTCTGATCCGTAATGCAGCACCTTCTACTCTTTTATAAACTTTTTTTCTTTCGATTGGATCTGGATCTTCATGTTCTAAAAGATCTTCTAAATATAATAAACTGGATTGAAGAGGGTTATTCACTTCGTGAGCGATACCTGCTGCGATCTCTCCTATAGATGCAAATTTTGCGGTCTCGTACAATTGTCTATCCAAGATCTTTGTTTGGGTCACATCGGAGAATATTAACATCGCAGCAACAGGCATATCCTGGTATTTTTTGAGCGGAAGGAACTTTATAGAAAAATAATTTTCCTCTTCTCCCAATAATACCATGGAAAAATCTAAATAGGCCGCTCTCTGTGTGCGGATACATTCTTCTAATTTGACTAGGATACCTTTTTGTGCTTCTTCTGGGAAAAGAGAAGGGAATTCATCATCCACATCTACATTTAGGAATTGGAATAAATAAAATTTTAAAATCGGGGCAACTTCTAAAACTTTTCCCTGAGGATCCAGGATTACGATCCCATTATTCATGGAAGCGAATAAGTTCCTAAGTTTCATCTCGGAAGCACGGATCAACTCTTCATTCTTCTTCTGTTCTGAAATATCTAAAAGAAGTAAGATTGTCCCGATCCTATTTCCATAATCATCTTTAAGGGAAGAAGAAGCGAGTAAGAACGGAACCTCATGTCTGCCTCGGATCGTGATCCTTGTTTCCGCTCTGGACCCCAAAAGGATCATATCCATTGCTTCCGGTTCTAATTTGAGAAGTTCCCTTACTTGGACTCCGATAATCTCTTCTTTAGAAATTCCTAATAGAGCACTGATATTATTATTAACGTAGGTAATAAATCCTTCATCATCAGTAGATAGAAGAGGTACTTCCAGGGAATTTAAGAGTGCTCCTTGGAATTGTAGGATTTTTGCAGTTTCCCTTCTTTGTTTTTCTATCCTTAAATATTGAAGAGAAGAAAGAAGATCTTCTACTATCTCGAAATATAGATAATTTTCCCCGGAATCGAATGCCATATTCTCGCGGGAAATGATCTGTATTCCACCTATAATTTTACCTTCTTCTTTAATGATCAAGCTTAGGGATCTTCTGAAATCTTTTGCAACTAATGCTTCTTCCCATTCAGGATATTTATTAGAACCGAATTCATAAATATGGAATTGTTCCTTTCCTTCTAATAGAGTTTCAAAAGGAGATTTAGTTTTCTTTTCTTCCCAAGCGGTTTCTAAATTTTTTCTCCATTTAGAATCTAGGTCTGATTGTATCAGTATTTGATCTGTCCCATCTTCTCTTCTATAAAACCCCCAGACTAAACTATAATGAGGATTTTCTTTGAGAGTATCACAGATCTTTTGAAAGAGTGTACTCTCAGAACTCAAACGAAGAGATCTAAGATTTAATTTTAAAAGTCGAAGAGTTCTTAAGATACTTTGTAAATAATATAATCTGAGTTCTATCTCTCTGATCTCAGATCTTTGATAAATATGAAAAATTAAAGGTGAGTTTGGAGTTTCCGAGAATGCATTGATCGTAAAGTCAGCGAGTAGAAGTGACCCATTTTTCATTCTCAAATTCCAGAGAAGGGAGATGCCTAATTCTTCTGCTCCGCTCCCGTAATTTCCGATGCTGTCTGGGCGCGCTAGTAAATTACTGAGGCTAAGGTTCTTTAGTTCTTCTGAATCATAGCCTAAGATTGAACATGCTTTAGGATTTGAGCCGAGTATATTATAACTTCCTGGCTCTAAGATTAGAATTCCTTCCTGGGCGGGAAAGAAGGCCTTTTCTAAGAGTAGAACTAATTCCCGGTTCTTCATGAATTGTATATAATATCGGAATTCCAGATCATAAAATTGATTTGGATTCCTTGCTAGATTCAGCTAGAGAGGGAATCATTGACCCAATCTATGGATTTTGTATACGAACTTTTTCTTCGAAATTATACCAGGCAAAAAATTCGATTTATGGAGGAGGAGCTGGGATTTCAGCGCCTGCAAGTTGACCTTGGTGGACACAAAATTTTCTTTTTGAAGAGACCTTCTGCCCAAGGATCAAACAAAACTCTTTTTTTCATCCACGGACTTCTGGATTCTGCCACAGGTTTCAGGAGGTTGGCTCCTTTTTTACGAAATGACTTCAATCTTTTAGTCCCGGATATCCCTGGTTTCGGGTTAAGTCCTCTACCTAAAGTGAAATATTTGTATCAAGTAGATGTATTTGCGGACCTTCTTTACAATTCGATCCGCAAACTCGCGTTAAACGATGTGGTTTTGGCCGGACACTCCATGGGATCTTTGATCGCGATGATGATCGCAATCCGCGACTCTGAAAAAGAAAAAAGGATCCAAAAACTTGTGCTACTTGCTCCTGGTGGAATTCCGCATCCGCAAAGAGACGAAATGAGGAAGTTACTTTTTCCTTCTAAAACTGAAGAGATTGAAAGACTTCTTACGGCATTGTATCAGGAGAATGTTCCGGAATTGGGTGGTCTCGCGAAAAAGGCTCTGCTCAGTCAGTGGAATAATTTAGCACATCAATTCTTAACTGAGAATACTCTGGACAGAGAGAAGGAAATTTTTCTGGGTAAAAAACTTTCTGCGGTTTCCCAAAAAACTTTGATCATTTCTGGGACAGAAGATCCGATCACTGATCCTCCAATGGTAAAAAAATTACATTCTTATTTAAAGAAGAGCAAACTGGTCTGGATCCCAAACGTGAAACACGCTCTTCACATGGAAAGACCAAAAGAAGTAGCCGAAAAAATCAATTCTTGGCTTTGAAGATGGATATTAGATGAGTTCTACCCCTTAAATTGGGGAGAAGAATGATAATCATCAGACGTTATGCCATTGGAAATAAATTATTTATTAACAAAACATAATGCAGCTTATTTCTATTTTCTCTTCTTAAGTTCTATCTGTGAAATATAAAAGACAGACAACTAAAATTAAAAAAATCGCGAAAAAATTTTATATTCTATTGTTACGCGGAATCTTAATTCCGCCTGACCTATATCAGATTTTATAAAAATAAAAAAAATCCTCCTGCCATCGTCTGAGTTTTTTGAAAAACGAATATAGAAATTAGAATCAAAAAACCGTAATACAAGGGGCCGGTTGGCGGATAAAAAATGGAAAAAGTAAAAATCGCTATAGTTGAAGATAATTCCGAGTTTGCACAGAACTGTGCAAACACTCTCTCTGTGATGGAAGAAGTAGATCAGGTAGAAGTTTTTTCTTCTACTGAAGATCTATCACAGAATCATGAGAACAAATACGATCTTGTATTTATGGATATCGTACTTCCAGGTAAATCTGGGATCGATTACATCAAAGAAAGATCGGAATTTGACAATGATCCTAAGTATATTATGCTTTCTACGTTAGACACTGACGATGCTTTGATACAAGCTATGAAGGCAGGTGCAGTTGGATTCGTTCTTAAAAAAGATCTGAAAGATATAAAAGAAGTAGCGAGGATGGTAATGAAAGAAGGAGGAATACTTTCTCCTGGTGCAGCCGCCAAGGTAATTTCTTTTTTCAGAAAATCTCCAACCAAGGAAACTCATTCTTTAACTCCTAGAGAAAAAGAAATTTTGAATCATATCATCAATGGTTATAGAACAAAGGAGATAGCGCGCAACTTCGGAACGAAAGAAGGTACTGTTCGTATACAGATCAAAAGTATTTTCAAAAAATTACAAGTGAACTCTCGAGTTGATCTAGTTCGTAAGTATTCTCGTTTCTAAAATTTTACTAATCCAAAGTATCTAATTTTACTGTGACAGTACACATTAGTTTTTGCGACATGGAAAGATTAGTTTTATAGGAGTTTGTAATAAAAACTTAGTTAATTTAAAATAATAAGGAAACTTGCTTTCATCGAATTGTTACTAGTGTATGGTATACGACATGATGGAGATCCGAGAAACGGAATGGTCCGAAGCTCTGGCTCGTCTCGCTGTTGTAGTATCTACTTACAAACATGTTGGAAGTACTACAGATCAAGTCTTCCTGGCTTGCGAGTCATTATGGGCGGATTGGGACGACTTCGAACCTACTGGGCCTGATTGGTTACAAGGTTTTGAGGAATCCATGGACGAAGGAGAGATGAAATATGCTTCAAACTCCTTTTCTCAAGTAAGGTCCTTATTGAGAGAAAAATTAGACGAGGTCAATCATACATTCGAGAATGGAGAAGATTCCGCAATTGGTGGTTTGATCTTAGAATTGTCTGACGGAATATATTCTTTATTAAACGGGCCTGAAGAGCCTGATAAAACTGTCGAATCCATACTCATAGAGGCAGAAAAACTTTTAGAAATACTTTTGGAATCTAATGATCTCAAATTTCCTGAGGACGAAAATTTGTCTTCTATTGATCTGGAATTGATTTCTGACTTAGGAGAAAGAGAAATTTTAAGAGAATTGATCTCTGCTTTTGAATCCGCAGTCGAATCTAAACAAAATGGAAAGGCATTATATCTTTTGATGTCCAGGATCTTTATAGTTCACTGGAGTTTTTACAGATTGAAAGTAGCTTAATTATAAATTTTTAATTTTACTTTTGTTTTCTTTTGGCTTCTTGGCCAAGTTTCACTTCTTCCCTTAAATTTTCCGCTTCTTGCTGAGATATTCCTGCCTGCTCTAACATGAATGTTTCGAGTTTTTTTCTCCAAAGCTCTAATTCATTTTCTCCATTTAGTTTTGGAACGTAAAAAGGTTCTGATATAAAGAACTCTGCTTTAGAGAATAGTTTTGGAACAGGTGTTCTGTCCCAACTTTGTACAATCGTATAGTGATCGTATTTGGCATAATAGGATAATATAGGGAACCCTGTCATAGATGCTAATTGTATGATCCCAGGTTTAAGAGTATAAACAGGACCAGTGGGGCCGTCTGGAGTGATTAAACTGATGCTTCCTTTTTTGGCGTCGTGGACCAACGCTCTTAATGCAGAGGCTCCTCCTCTTTTACTGGAACCTCTTTCTGGTTTCATTCCAAAATGAGAGATCACTCTAGTGACCAGTTCTCCATCCTTAGATTGAGATGCCATAGGGATCACTTCTAAACCGTAACGTTTTACATAAAATTTATATGTAAAATCTATAACGAATGGGATCTGATTATGCCATAACGCTAAGACGAATCCTTTTTTTTGGAGAAGTAACTCTTCTGCTTTTTGGGGGAGGTGTATTTCAGTCCAACGGACTGTCATATAAATAATTTTTAATATTATATTAGCGATAAAGGAGGAAATTGCGATCTTCATGATCGATTTCTCCCTTGGAAAAAAGGTAATAAGAAAAGCCAGATGGAAGATAATGCAAGTCCTATACTATCTTTGAAAACTTCGGAATCAAGATCAGGTTTAGGATTATCTAAAAAATTATAAAAGCCCCAAACAAAGTAGCCCATACCGATAGATTTTCCTAAACCTGCGATTAAGATCCTTCTGCCCGGATCATGAAAGAAAGAAGACCATTCAGTGGAATATAAAATACTTACAGTTAGGTAAGTCGGGATCCAAACTTCCGGTTCCGCTTTTATATAACTTAAGCCCGCAAATACGATCCAGGTAATTACGGTTAGAAACCTAAAAAAACCGGACAGTTTCTTTTTCATGGCTTTAAGGGAGAATTTTCCCCGGATTCAAAAGATTTTTAGGGTCCAAAGCTTTTTTGATCATTCTCATCACTTCTATCTCAGCAGAAGATCTAGAAAAATGTAAAAAGTCTTTTTTCAAGAGGCCGATCCCATGTTCTGCGCTGATAGATCCATGATGTTTTTGTAATAGTTCAAACATAGAAGGATCAACTTTTTTACATTGAGTGAAAAACTCTGAATCAGAAAGATCCTTAGGTTTTACTATATTTAGGTGTAGATTTCCATCACCTATATGGCCAAAAAGTGCGATCTCAAAGCCAGGATATTTAGAAGAAAGTAAAGATTGCATATCTTCCAAGAAAGGATTCATATTCCGAAGCGGGAGAGAAATATCATTTTTATGGACAGTGTAATCAATGGAGATGGATTCACTGATCCCTTCTCTATATTTCCAGAAGGTCTCTGCTTGTCTGGAATTCTGAGCTAGGCTTCCGTCGGAAACATAACCTTTTTCCATAATGGTTTCTAAGAAGGAGAATAATTTCTCATCATCAGATTCCTCAGTGATCTCGAATTCCATCAAAACATAATATGGACTCACTTCAGAAAATGGATCAGGAACATGCAGGTGGTCCATTACCTTGTCCAAACAATATTTGGTCAAAAACTCGAATGCCAAAATAGGTAAGGACATATTATGAGTTTCTTTAAATAATTCTAATATAGAAGGAAAGTCAGGAACTGCTGTAAAAAGAATACGATTGTCTGCAGGCTTTTTAGTAAGTTTTAATGTACATTCGGTGATAATCCCTAATGTCCCTTCGGAACCTATGAATAGATGTTTAAGATCATAGCCTGTATTGTTTTTTAGGATCTCGCCGTTAAATTCCAGGACTTCTCCAGTACCTGTAACTACTTTTAGTCCTAAAACCCATTGGCGAATCAGTCCGTAATGGACTACTCTTACTCCGCCTGCGTTAGTCGCAATATTTCCACCAATATGGGAAGAGCCCGTGGCTGCAAAATCAACAGGGAAATAGAAACCTCTTTCTTCAGCTTCTTTATGCAGATTTTTAGTGATCATTCCTGCTTGCACAGTTAAGGAGCCGAAGAACGGATCAAAATCCAAAACCTGATCCATTTTAGTAAGAGAGATAACTATTTCTCCAGACTTAGCTACTGCTCCGCCTGCATAACCTGTTCTTCCTCCGGATGGAACGATCTTGATATCATTCTCAAAGGCGAATTTTACGATTTCTGAAACTTCTTGGGTGTTTTTAGGGAATGTTAGAATTTCATAATCTGGAACATATACTTTTGTTCTGTCAGTTCCAAAAGAAAGGAATGTTGCCTGATCCATCTGGGTTTCATCTTTGAAAAAAACCCTTTCTTCTCCCAATAGGGATTTGAGTTTGCTTTTGTTTTCCTGGCTAATACTCATATTTATTCCGTGAAATTCATTCTTTCGATCTGGCTATCAACAGGCTTCTCGCCTTCCACTCTTTCTCTTTTGCGATAGATCCCGTCGGAAGAAAGTAGTCTTGCTTTTACATTGTCCCTGATCTGAACATCTAAGATCTTTTTGATCCTATCTTTATTCTTTGTATCTAGTATAGGAAATAGGACTTCGATCCTTCTTTCAAAGTTTCTAGGCATACAGTCTGCGGAAGCGAGGAAAGTATTTTCTTCCCCGCCTGAAAGGAAATAATAGATACGTGTATGTTCTAAAAATCTACCTACGATGGAGATCACTGTGATGTTTTCTGAAATTCCAGGGAGTCCAGGTTTTAAACAACAGATCCCGCGGATGATCAGTTCTATGATCACTCCAGCGCGACTCGCATTATACATTGCTAATATAATGTGAGGATCCACTAAGCTGTTCATTTTGAAGATGATACGCGCAGGTTTTCCTGCTTTTGCATTTTCTGTCTCTTTTTCTATCAGATTAAGAAATACTGTTTTTAGGTTATGTGGAGAAGCCGCTAACTTATTCAGGAAAGGCATTTTTGCATAGCTAGTGATTGTATTGAAGATAGTAGAAACATCTTCAGTGATCTCTTTATTTACCGTGAAAAAGCTTAGGTCTGTATAATATTTACTGGTTGTGGAGTTGTAATTTCCGGTTCCAAGATGCACATAACGAACTAGATGTTCTTCTTCTCTTCTTACGATCAGAAGCATCTTGCTGTGAATCTTAAGTCCTACCACTCCATATACTACGTGAACCCCTCTTTCTTCCAGTTTTTGGGCCCACTTGATATTTCGCTCTTCGTCGAATCTTGCTTTTAACTCTACAAGTACTGTGACTTGTTTTCCGTTTTCAGCTGCTTGCCCCAAATATTGGATAATAGGAGAATCCCCGCTCGTACGATACAGGGTCATCTTGATCCCTAAAACTTTTGGGTCCTCACTGGAAATTCTAAGCAGATCTTCGATTGCACCGAAAGATTGATAAGGATGATGCAATAATCTATCTTTCTTTTTGATTGCTTCGAAAATTTTCTCAGGAGATTCGAACTTTAAAGTAGTTTTTTGTTGGAAGAAGGTATACTTGAACTTGGAAGTATGTTCCAGTCCGTAA
Organism: Leptospira koniambonensis; assembly: GCF_004769555.1. NCBI lineage: Bacteria > Pseudomonadati > Spirochaetota > Leptospiria > Leptospirales > Leptospiraceae > Leptospira > Leptospira koniambonensis. Next base: position 1,377,544 of record NZ_RQFY01000004.1, read on the forward strand.
AAATACATTGTATCACTAATATTTAATATAGAAGATACATCAAAAATTTCATGGTCCTGCAACTCCATGAGATCTTTTAAAGTGTTTCGTACGAAAGTAGAAGTTCCTTCATAAATATCCATCCTTACCGCGTCTCCCCAGATACGGTTCCGGATCTCTTTTTTCATAGTGATGAGTAAGTCTTTTACAGAAGCTTCTTCGTCTATGGAGATGTCTGCATCTCTTAAGATGCGGAAAGGATAAACTTCTTTTACTGTCATTCCGTAGAATAAGTCATCCACATGAAGTTTGATGATCTCTTCCAGAGGGAAAAATCTTCTGGTCTTACCTTCTCCCTTGAGTTGTAAGAACCTTGGTAATACGGAAGGCACTTGCACTACCGCAAACAGATCTTTTTTGAGTCCTGTTTTTTCGTCGTCAGCTGTGAGAACGATCGCTAAGTTTAAGGATTTATTAAGTATATGAGGAAATGGATGAGAAGGATCTATAGAAAGTGGAGTTAAGATCGGAGAAACATCTTCTTTATAGTAATGTTTAATATCTTCTATTTCATTTTTATTTAATTCGTCCGGATTCAAGATGAGATGGATCCCATTCTCTTTCATTTGATCTAGAGTTTGGTTTAATGTTTCGTATTGAACATTTACGAAACTTCTAACCTTATTGGATAGATCTGTTAAAATTTCGGAAGCCCTTTGGCCGTTCAGACTTTTTTCGTCGTTACCTTCTGCTAATATGTTTCTCAAACCTGCGACACGGACCATATAAAACTCGTCCAAGTTTGATTCAGTGATACATAAAAATTTAAGACGTTCCAGAAGAGGATTTTCAGGATCGTTTGCTTCTTCTAAAACCCGTTTGTTAAAATCCACCCAAGAAAGTTCCCGATCAAAAAAGATATCGGAATTCCCGATATGGATCGGTCCCTTGTTTCCATTGCCTCCACTTCCTAAGGTTTGGGTTTCGGGCGATTTGATCTTTTGGGCCACTGATTTAGTCCTACTTTCTTCTGGTTTAAAATGGACGGGCCGAGAGTCAAGTCTGCTTTTCAGGGCCAAAGAAGCGGAAGATCCTTTAGATAAACCGCTTCTTTTTGATTTTGTTAACCTATCAGTTTTCCTGTTTCTCTTTCATCGATCAAATAAGGATTTCGGACTTCTTTGGTTTTAGAGATCCAAACCTTTCCAGTTTTGGGGCAGAAGAAAGAATAGAATTCAAATCTAGGTGATATTTCTTTTAAGGAAGAACATAACTCTGAATATAAAAATTCCTGCTCTTGTCTTGAGCCTGCCTTTTCTAATAATTCTGCAAAGGTTAAGGACTTAGCGTATTTGATCCTTTCTTCTCCAGAACTTTCTTTGGCTCTACGGATCATTCCTGAGAGTCCTTTCGGATTTGTTCTTTTATCGTTACTAGAAAGTAATTGTTCGTGAAATACTGAAAGTCTTTGAAATAATCTCAACTCGGAAGATTCCGCAGCCACTGGGGCGGAAACTGAAACCACGGATGCCGCGGCTATGTACGTGAATACGTTGCGCATAAAATTCTCCTATATTATAAAAATTAAATATATGTGGAGAAGTTTCTAAATGATAAGTCGGATCGTGTATAAATTGGAGTTAAAGGCTGAAATATATAAAGGAGCCTCGGAATCCAAGGAAGAAAGTAATGATTCTGAATGAGAGAATAGACCTAAACTTTTCCAGTATGTAGAACTAGCTTCTGTTTCTATTCTTTCGGATTCTTTTTCTAAAATGACTAAATTAGAAAGAGCGGAATGAGAAAGTTCTAAATGAAAACTTTGTTTAGAATGTTTTGTCCCGGAGAAAGATGTTACTGTTCCGTTAGCAGATATTGCGAACAAAAAACAGAATACAACTAATCCTATGAAAGCCCGGGCAAACATTTAAAATTGGACCGGAAATCCAATCGATGGGTTTCCTTTTTCTTTTGAAGAAGTCTGAATACCTTCAAATTTTAATATGTATTGACCTATTTTGATCATTGCTCAGAATTTCAGCATGATAGATCCAGAATACTGTGTCGCTTTGGCAGAATATAATCGTTGGCAAAACGAATCCTTATTAAATGTTTCTGAAAAATTAAAACCGGGCGAATTGGAAGAAGATAAAAAACTATTTTTTGGTTCTATGGCAAAGACTTGGAATCATATCGTAATGATGGATCTTTCTTGGTTGGACAGGTTCCATTCTAGGCCGATCCAAAAGTTAGATTTCCATGAGATGCAATTTTCTAATCTGTCAGAATTGAAAAAACTTAGGACTGAATTAGATTCGACGATTTCGGAATGGGTAAAAACCATTACCTCAGAGTGGCTCACGCAAGATCTGAAGTTTTACAGTTACATGTACAAAAAGGAGATCACATTGCCGATCTGGCTTTTGATAACTCATTTTTTCAATCACCAAACCCATCATCGAAGCCAGATCTCAACAGCGTTATTACAAAGCGGATTGAACTATGGAGTCACAGATATTCCTTGGAATCCTTTTTACCCAAAATCAAGATAATATATTCAGGAAAACAAATGAAACAGATCCTCACATTCTTTTTAATATTTATTTCTATTCTAGTATGGAACTGCGCCTCTGTGGAAAAAGTAGAACCTCGTAAGATCGAAAAGGTCATGAAAGTACATGCAGGTGGAGGACTTCGTTTGAGGATTGCTCCGAATATAGACGCCAAAAAAATAGATTTAGTTCCAGATGGTGACGTTGTGGAAACTTTTGGCGAGACAGGAGAAGTTGAGATCCAAGACGGCAAACAAGGCCGCTGGGTAAAAGTGAAGTGGAAAAAAAGAGAAGGATATGTATTCGGCGGATTTTTAGAATTTATTAACGTCAAATAATATTATACTTTCTGAATATTCTCCTGATTTAAGGAAATCCATTGAGAAGATTAAAAAACCAATTTATAGATATTATTTCATTCCAAAACGCGGCTGGATATTTTGCCGCGATTACTTTTTTCGTAAGTTTATTCTCCATATTAATCGATCCTAAGATTGGTGTTTTAACTCGTAGCATGCTCGAAGGGGGAAGGTGGTGGAATGCAGGCCTATTTGTTTTTCATTTACTTCCTCCTGCTGAGATCCTTAAAAGTTCAACATGGCCTTGGTTCTTTTTGGCAATATATACCTATTTTGTTTTTGTTATAGGGAAAACATTAGAAGAGGAAATAGGTTCTCTGAAGTTTAACTTGTTTCTATTTTCATTAATCTTATTTAATACGATAGGTGGAGTTCTTTCTTTATATTATCCTTTATTTGTAGATACTAAGACGATAGGTTATTGTATTTTCTTCGCTTTGACATTCAGAACACCAAACCAGGAACTTTCTATCATTCCTATTCGGATGAAATGGGTAGGGATCGGTTTGTTTTTATATCTAGTATTGGAGAAAACAGACAAAGTGAGCAAGTTCAACTCAATCTTACCTTGGGTTGGGTTATTGTTTGGATTCTCCTGTTTACTATTATTTTTCGGAAAGGATATCTTAAGCTCCAAAATCCGTGAACGCAAAACTTCGACTTGGAAAGCCAAACAATCCGAAATATTTACAGTTCATAAATGTTATGTTTGTGGAGCCACAGAAGCGACAGATCCTCAATTGGAATTCCGTTATTGTATAAATTGTAACGACAAAGAATATTGTGAGAAACATCTTCATGATCATTCGCACTCTTAAGAAAACTTAATTTTATCCCTTAAGAATGGATTTTTGCATTCTTCTAAGCTTGCAAATTGTTCAATTTTTTTTAAACCGGATTGACTTTCTTTAGGTAAGATATGAAATTTTCCGGCACTCCGAAATTCCCTCAGGCCGGAAGGGAATTTTGTAGGAAAAACCTTCCGTGAACTCGATCGTCTACTGGTTTGAAGAATTATTCACCTCCCTTCCTTTGTCCTTTTTGGACATTTGGGGCAGATTCGGCTATATAGTCGGGATCTTTTTAATGATCTGCGCCTACGGAGGATTTACTTTTCATCCTGGAGGTAAATTCGGCTTTGGTCGCCAAAAACAAAGTTGGGACACCCAGGCTTTTCTAAGTATTCCGTTCACATTCGTTTTTATTTTTATTACCGGTTATATTGGTTCCTTTATAGTCCTGGTCCCAGGTGCCCAGACATTCGAGTCTCTAAAGGATCTAACAGTTTTTCTTTGTATTCTTTTGTTCGGTTATCCTGCTCTTCTTGCGGTACCCTTTGCTTATGGACTTTCGGATCTGATAGAAGGTGTGCCTCCTGATTTTCTATTCGATTGGCTTTTAGGTTATTTTATAAATCCAGCCTGCTTCTGGGTTGCTTATCAGTTATTCGGAAGGGATCCAGATTTCAAAAAGCTGAAAACCTGGGGATTATATTCGATTTTCGTAATTATCTTCATGAGTATAGAACCTCAGCTTTGGGGATATATTTGTTCAGAACAATTTACTCGAGAGATCTCTTATCATAATATTACTCCTGCTTTATTTTTTACGACTGGAGTTACTTGGGTAGTTGCTCCTTTTGCAATGTTACTTGTACTGCCTATTGCCAAAAAGTATGGATTATTTTGGGCAGAAATTCCAGGCCACACAAGAGAACTAGTCTTAAGTTATAGAGAATGGTACTGGCAGGAAGAAAAATTCGGAAAAGACGGGATTCCTTTAGGCCAAGGACTTCCAATCCGAATGTTCCTAGTGACTCCATTCATTCTTTTGGTTTTGATCATGGTAGCTGCCACAGCCTATCTGACTTTAAGAAGTTCAGAAGCAGCTTCGGGAAAACTAGCCTCCAGATTACACCAAGAGATCTCGGAGAATATTAATCTCAGATTAGATGATTACCTTGCTCGTTCTGTTCAGAAAAAGCCGGAAGAGATCTCTCTTTTATTAAAGAATACGAATATAGCTAGGCATGGCAGGGCTTTTATAGTAGATAGAGAGTCAAGGGTCATCGCTTCTTCTGATTTGCGTTTTAGTAATTTAGAGTCCGCCTCGGAGAGTGGAGATCCAGTAATTCGAAATTCTATCCTATCTGTGTTCAAGGATTACGGAGATCTATCTTCTGTCAGGGCAGTATTTCAGTTTAGATTTGATATTGTAACTGCAAAACCTGTTTCCAGAGAGACCTGGCTTACTCAGGTAACTCCTTATAGGGACAATGCAGGAAAATACGATTGGATTGTAATCACTGCAATGCCGGCTTCTTATTATTTAGAAGGTGTACAAATCGGAAATAGTGAATCCGCAAAAGTATTCGCTATTGCCTTGACTCTGTCTCTTTTGATAGCGGCATTTCTTGCAGGGATTGTTACATCACCAATCCGTAATATTTCTCAAGCAACTAGGGCGATGGCAGAAGGGGATTTCTCCCAAAGGGTTCCTACTAGTAAATTAGAAGAAATTGGCACTCTTGCATTTTCTTTTAACCATATGGCGGAGCAGCTACAGGAGGCCTTCCGTAGGACAAAAGCCAGCGAGGAGCAATATAGAGATCTAGTAGATACAACTCCGGGTATTGTTTGGGAAGCGGATGCGATCACTTTTGATTTTACGTTTGTGAGTAAACAAGCTGTCAACCTACTCGGATATTCGATAGAAGATTGGAAAACTCCTGGATTCTGGGCGGATCATATTCATCCGGAAGATAAAGATTATGCTGTAAATTATTGTGTAGCTTGTACTGGAAGATTGGAGGCTCACGATTTCGAATATCGATTCTTAAAGAAAGATGGAACTGTCATCTGGCTGAGAGACATGGTGAAGGTGATCGCCGAGGGCAATAAGGAAAAATGGCTTCGTGGAGTGATGGTGGATATCACAGAACGAAAAAATTTCGAAGAGAAGTTCTTAGAAAGAAACAGATTTATCGAATCCATTTTAGATATTAGTCCAGACATATTATATATTTACGATATAGCGGATAAGAAGAATGTATATAGCAATATAGGTGTAGAACGACTACTGGGCTATTCTGTAGAAGAGATACAGCAGCTGGGGAATTCTCTTCTTAAATCCCTTATGCATCCTGATGATTATCAGGCGTATTTGACTAATATTATTCCAAAATATTTGAACGCTCTAGATAAGGATGTAATAGAACATCAATATAGAATGCATCATAAGGATCAGAAATGGCGTTGGTTCGTTTCTAGAGAATTGATCTATAAGAGAGATCCAGAGGGAATTCCAACTCAAATTTTTGGTATTTCTAATGATATTACTAAAAGTAAAGAAGCAGAAGAAACTATTCTGGATCTAAATGCAAATCTGGAAAGAAAGATCGATCAGAGAACAGAAGAATTAAAAAGAACTAATGAAAATCTAAAAGAATCTTTGGAATACCAACAGAAGATGTCCAAGGAACTGAACGAAACACAAAGCCAACTTCTTCTTTCCGAAAAATTAGCCGCGTTAGGTCAGCTTGCTGCGGGGATGACTCATGAGCTAAATACTCCTTTGGGAGCGATTGTTTCTTCGAATCGTGCAATTTTAGATATCTTATACGAAGAGATTAAGGAAATACCTGACCTTCTTCTTTCTTTAAATAAAACAGAAGTGGACCATTTCAAATTTCTCTTGGATGAAAGTTTGAAGGAAATTTCCCAAGCAGAAATCTTGCCGAATCGTTCTTTGAGAAGGGAACTTGTTCGTGTATTCAAAGAGGCTTCGGTTGCGGATCCGGAGAATATTGCAAATATGATCCTTGAATTGGGGATCCATAGATTAGGAGAAAAACTCCCAGACCTATTGAAGACAGAAAATTCTCTAAAAATCCTAAATGCTGTTTCTGCAATCGCTTCTATCGTAAGATTTAGTAATGTAATTTCTATTGCTACTGGCAAAGCTTCTTATGTGGTAGATGCTCTTAAAAATTATCTGAATCCAGGAACGCATAACGGTGATGAAGAGCTTGTCCCAGTCGATATTGAAGTCGAACTCGAAACCATCATCGCTTTATATCATAATAAGATCAAATACGGTGTCGAAGTAATTAAACATTATCGGACTAATGAACTTTGTCTGGGAGATCCGGATAAGCTGAATCAAGTATGGATCAATCTATTAAATAATGGATTGCAGGCCATGAACTATAAAGGTAAGATCGAAATTTCGATAGAGAAAAGAGAATTCTGGATTATAGTTTCTTTCACAGATTCGGGCTCTGGAATTTCGAAAGAGATCCAAGACAAAATTTTCGATCCATTCTTCACTACCAAAAATCCTGGAGAAGGTATCGGTCTTGGTTTGGATATATGTAAAAAGATCATAGAAAAGATGGGCGGAAAAATAGAGTTTGAGAGCGAACCTGGACGCACTAGGTTCGAAGTTTGGCTGAAACCAGCGAACCGTAAAAAAGAGGAATCTGTTGGAAACTGAAACATCACAAAATGCGATCCTTTGCGTGGATGACGAAGCAATCATCTTAATTACCTTGCAAAAGGAATTAAAAAAACAGCTCGGAAATTTATTCCAGTACGAGACTGCCTTAAACGCAGAAGAAGCTATGGAAGTTATAGATGATCTGGTAGGCGCAGGTGTGAACGTGATCTTGATCCTTTCTGATTGGTTGATGCCAGGGATTAAAGGAGATGAGTTTTTAATTTTGGTCCACCAAAAATATCCTAAGATCCGATCCATTTTGATCACTGGGCATGTGGATGCTGCCGCAGTGGACAGGGTTAAGAAAGAGGCAGGTACTTATACAGTGATCCCAAAACCTTGGGACGTGAATAAATTAATGGAAGCTGTTCGAGTTTGTTGTAATTTAAATTAGAGCGAACGTTACGAAAATCACCTTAGGAAACTTTTGATCCATTATAATATTTTGCCCTTCAAACTAACACCGGTTCATTCAGATACTTCTATCTTGAAAACGAATTGACCTTTCCTTTTCTAAGAAGATACTTTATTATCTCCTAAAGGAATCTTCTCATCATGCTGCAAAACAACTATTTTAACGATGTATCCGACCTGAGGTTACATTTCGATCATATAATCAATTGGAAGGAAATTGTAGATTCCTACGAGGGTGGATTTACTGACGCCGCAAAATATAAAGCGGGAGATGAAAGATTCGCTGCTGCTCCTTCTTCTCATGAAGAAGCATTAGAATATTATAAAACTTTACTGGACTCTGTGGGAGAGTTTGCGGGTAAGGAAATCGCTCCTTATGTTGCTGAATTAGACAAAGTTGGGGTAAAATTCGAGAATGGAAAAGTTACATTCCCAGAAAAACTTTTAGAGATCGTGCGAAAAGCAAGAGATGCAGGCTTACAACCCACAGGTTTTTCTAGAAAATACGGCGGCTTAGGAGTTCCTTGGACTGTTCGAGCATTCTTTAGCGAAATTTTATATAGAGTGGATGCATCCGTTTGTATCTCCATAGGTTGTGTGAACTTAGCAGAGATCGTAGAAAAGAATGGAAGCGAAGAATTAAAAGACGAATGGTTGCCTCGTTTGGCCGCGGGGGAATTTGCCTGCGCTATGGGACTAACAGAACCTGATCATGGATCCGATCTACCAGGACTTCGCACCAAAGCCACACATAAAGAAGGAAATACTTACCTATTAAACGGAACCAAAAGATTTATCACACAAGGTTGCGGTACTGGCGAAATTCCAGCGATCCTTCTTCTTTTAGCTAGAACCGGAAATCCAGGAAGTGGAGCAAGAGGACTTTCATTCTTCTTAGTTCAATCCAAAGACGTTCAGGTTGCTGGAATAGAAAAGAAGATGGGATTACATTGTTCTCCCACTTGTGAGATCGTTTTAGAAAATACTCCTGGGATCTTAATCGGAGAAGAAGGTCACGGACTCATCAAACATACGATGGGAATGTTGAATGGAGCTCGTATGGGAATTTCCCAACAAGGAGTGGGGATCGCACAAGCAGCATTAGCTGAAACTAAAAAATATACTTCTGAAAGAATTCAATTTGGAAAACCGATCGGAACCATCCCCGCAGTTCGTAAAATTCTGCGAAGAATGGAAAGAGAAACAATGGCAATGCGCTGCCTAATGTTAGAAGGCGCTCGTGCGATGGACTTGTATTATTTCAGAGGAGATCATCTGAAAGAGAAAGGTGCCACAGAAAGAGATCTAAAATCAGACGTTGTCTTGAAGTATTGGGAAAAGTTAGCCGGAATACTTACGCCAATTTCTAAGTTTTATTGTTCCGAGTCTTGTGTAAAGATCGCTGGTGACGCTGTTCAACTTCATGGAGGAGCGGGCTTCACTGAAGATTATGATGTTTCTAGAATTTATAGAGATGCTCGTATCACAACAATCTATGACGGAACTTCTCAGATCCAAGTCAACGCTAGCATTGGTGGGATCGTCACAGGAATGAGCGGTCATGGTTTCTTAAGAGAATATATAGATAGCGAATGGTCCCATTTCCCAACCGAAGAAACCAAAGTTCTTTCCGAAGTTTGGGACGGTTTCCAAGAGGCTGTTGTTATGTATAAGGATCTTGCGACTTCTGAGGAGAGAGAAGAAACTGCGGATGAGATTGTTTGGGCAAGTGCCAGACTTCTTTCCGGTTTGTTATTCTATCGTTCTACACTTCGTATTCCTGAAGAGTTTAGGGCCGAAAGACTTTCATATGTGGACGAATATAATCTAGATAGTTTAGGCTATATGGAAGGTTTAAAGGCTAAGTTGAAGGTAAAAGTTTCGGCAAGACAGGCCGTTTAAAACGTCAAAAAAACGTTTTTTGCCCTTATACTTTTAGGAATTCGGTCGATGGAATTAGAAGGAGGGGACTATGCCCGCATTCTCTATTCCGGGACTGAGTTCCGGCCAGGATACGAACCAAATCGTAAAAAAACTGGTAGAGCTGGAAGCAAAGCCGATTCGCCGTTTGGAAAGACAAAACGGTTTCAATCAGGCTCAGGTCAAAGCATGGTCCGATCTTAAAACTCTAACTACAGACCTCCAAAACAAAACTAGAGAAATTATATCTTTCACAGCGCCTTTTGCGACTAAATCAATCGTTTCCGATCCAGAAGGTGTGATCACTGGGGATGCTGCACGTTCTGCAAGCAGCGGAAAACGTAAGATAGAAGTGAAGGAACTTGCTACATTCCATCAGATCTCAGGTGATCCTATCGATTCAGAAAGAAAGATACCTGCTGGGACTTTTAAAGTACTTTCAGGAGAGATAGAGAAGGAGATAGAATTCCAAGGCGGAACTATCCGAGATCTATATCTTACAATTCGCACTGCTGCTGCAGGGATTGTTCAACCTACTATTGTAAAAGTAGACCAAGATAAAACAGTTTTAACATTAGCCGCTTCTCAATCTGGTAAAGACAATCAACTGAAATTCGATGATCCGAATGGAGTGCTTAAGGCAGCTTCTCTTGTAGGAGGAATGCTTCCACAAGATCCACCTCAATCTTTTTATCTTCCTTGGGAAGCAAGCCAGACAAATCCATTCCAGCCAGATAAATATGGTATGACTGCGAATGCTAAACCTACATTTATTGCGGCAGATCCCGAGAAAAAAGAACCTTCTAAGATCAAATTGAGTTCTAAACAAGCATTCCAATTCCATATGGATGCTAAAGAAGGGAAGAAGGGAGCAAGGATTGAAGCTACTCTTTCTGAACCTTTGGAAGAAGGTGAAACAATTTCCTTAGGTGTGATCTACGATCAAGATGAGCAGGATAAAGTATTTTTAGAAACTGCTTATCATAAAGAAGGGAAGGTCCGAGTTACTTTCAAATCCAATATGGATGGGAAGAAGATCCATAAGGTAATTGTAATCAACCAAACTGGAAAAGAGAAAGAATTCTCTAATTTCAGATTCGTTCTTCCTGCTGAATTTAACGGAGCTAAACCTGCAAAAACAATTGTAGAAGCTAAGGATGCAGTATTTTTAGTAGACGGTATTGAGATCACTCGGCCTAAAAATGAGGGTCTGACTGATGTTTTGGACGGAGTTCTTCTTAACTTAAACAAAAAGAGCGAAGGTGGTCCTGCTACAGTAGATATCAAAGTGGATTCCGCAAAAGGGATACGAATGATCAAAGAATTTATAGAAGCATATAATAATGTTCTAAAATACTCCAAAGATGCTACTGCAGTCAATAGAGAAGGTGGGGTCAGCGATTCCAAATTAGAAGATCCTGATATTACCAGATCCTTCTGGGAAGGAAAAACTAAAACAGGTATTTTAGCCGGGGAAAACTCAGTAATCCGTTTGGTTGCTGGAATGAAAACAGTAACTACTTCTTCTTTTCCTGCTTATCCAAGTTCCGAGATCAGAACACTTTCAGATGTTGGAATTTCAACAGGCGATGTAGGAAGTAAATGGGCGGATATCCAGGAGGGTTTCCTTGCTTTGGACGAAGCAAAACTAGCAGCTAAACTTGCGGAGAATCCAGATGCAGTTCGTCATTTATTCGCCCAAGATACAAATTCTGACGCCAGAATGGACACTGGAGTAGGTGTAAATCTGGTAGAACATTTGAAACCTTATACTCAGTTCGCTGGCGGACTGGTTACAAGTAAGATTAAGTTATTAGAAGAGCAAGTCTCAGATAATAACAAGAAGATCAAAAATTTCGAATCACACTTGATGAGTTACGAGAAAAAACTCAAAGAAAAGTTCCTGTATATGGAGCAGGGTGTGGGTAGAAATAAAGCCGTCGGTTCCTATCTGAATAATAATCTCAGCAGGGGACAGGGCGGGGACGATAAATAAAAGAATTATAATATAAACGGAGGAATCACCGTGGAAATATTCGTAAACGAGCAAAAATTGGAAAGCGTCATCGAAAATGAAAAGAACCTTGGAGAGGTTTTCGACGCGGTACGTCGTTGGGTGGAAACTAACGGCAAATTTTTATTATCCTGCGTTGTGGATGGGGAAGAATTTACCCAGAACACAATGCGTGATTCTTCCATTTCAAATGCTTCCAAGATGGAATTTTTTGTGGGAGAAGAGCTGGATATCCTGATCAGTTCTCTCCATGAGTTGGATTCTTACGTTGATAAAGTAGGAACCACTTTACTCGGCAGAGATTCTTTGACTGAAAAAGAATCTAAAGAACTAACAGACGGGATCGGATGGATCCGTAGTCTTTTGGAATCTGCAGGTAAACTTTTAAAACTGAAGTACGATCAGATCAAACCAATGGGAACTGGCTCTACAGTGAGTGAGATCCTGGATGAATTGAGCCGTAATTCTTCCAAACTGGATGGGACAACTGCTATCGAAGAATTTTTAGAATATCTAAGAGATCTAAAATTATTCGTGATGGATCTGGTAGCAAGAGCTTCTGTTTTAGACCTGGAACTTCCTACTTTAAGAGAAATTTTAGATACTTTCATCAAGGCTGTTCCTGCTTTGAAAGAAAGTTTTGTAAAAGTAAATGAATATTATCAGGCTGGAAAAGATGAGGTGGCAACACATCTTCTTACACAATCTGTTTCTCAGATCAATGTTCTTCTGACTTCATTTATTACTCTCAGACAAAAACTTCCTGGTATGGACTTCTCTAAGATCCAAATCGCAGAAAGAACTTTTGAAGAAAAGACAAACGACTTAAACGATACACTTGCTTCTGTTGCTTTAGCCTTGGAAGAAAAAGATATTATTCGTGCAGGAGATATTATTGAGTATGAGATCCCTGCTGTTCTAGATGAATTTCTTCCTTTCTTGGAAAAAGTAAAAGAGCAGGCTGATTCTTTAGCAGTTTAATCTGTAATTTCTAAACAGAATAAGGTTAAATCGTCAGTCATTATTCCGTCTCCGAAGGATTCCGAATAGGATACTAAGGAGCGGATCAAACTATCAGAATCCTGGTAAGAAAGTTTTTTTACTGCTTCCACGAGTGTGGAATTGCCCATCGGAATTCCTTTAGATCCTCTTACCTCGAATAAACCATCCGAATATAATAGTACTCTATCTCCGGGTCTTAATTGTACCCTAAAATCCTCCAAGATAGGAGTTCCTACCGCAAGGAGAACTCCTCCTTTCCCTTGCAAATCCAGTGTCTGCCCATCTCTAAGAAGAAGTCCTGCATGGTGACCTGCATAACTATATTCTAATATTTTTGTGTTTGGGTCGTATTTGAGAAAAACAGCAGAGATAAAATGTTGGGTCACCACGGAGGAGAGTAGATCGTTTGTGAATAGCAAACCTTCTTTTGGTTTGCTTCCTTTTCTGGAAAATACATTGAAGGAGATAGACGCCATCGCGGCTACCATTGCAGATGAAATTCCATGTCCTGAAACATCTGCGAATAAGATCTCCAAACTTCCATCTGCACTTTCGGAACAATTGAGAACATCTCCTCCCACTCGATCATAAGGACGGAAATAGGAGAATATCTTAAATTGATCGGAAGAAGGAAAGTCTCTCGTTGTAATTGTATTTTGGACTTCTCTTGCAATATCTAGATCTCGGATGACCCTGGAATAGAGCATATTGATCCTTTCAGATGCTTCTTTCTTTTCAGTGATATCTCGGAGAACATACACTCTTCCTAAATCCCTTCCTGATATTGGGATTTCTGATTTTGAAACTTCTAAATAAACTGAATCGGAAGAAGGAAGTATATCTTCATCCGAAGAGGTCTGCTTTATTTCTGAAAATTTTCTTTTGAAATCCATTCTGGAAAAAGGTCTTCGAGTAAAACCTTCTAAAAATTTTCCTAGATCTAACTTTTCAGGAGTAGCTGCTATTTTAGGAAAACCTAACATTTCTTTTGCGCTTTCATTCCAATATAACAAATCGTCAGAAGTGGATAATAATATCACTCCCTCTCTGAGTTTTGAATATAATTGGAGAGCGATCTTTTCCAATCGGATCTCTAAAAATCCGTATTTTGCGATCGCAATGAACACACATGCGGACTGGATCACAGTTACACTTCCGCTCAAGGGAGGATAGTTTAGATCTCCTTGAGATAATATTCTAGGAAGTACCGTAGTCATAAATCCAAGTATGGAAGATAAAAATGTCCCGAATGCTAAAAGATAACATTGTTTCCTAAATCCTATCTCTTCTTTTCTGGATTCAAAAATCAAAAGAAAGATGGCATATACAGGAGGGGAAACTGTGAGTAGATTGATCCCGTAGACATAAAGGGGACCTTGGATAAGCATATCTCCCCAGTATTTTCTTTCTACACCTGCTATGATCCAATCAGTTGTTAATGTGATTGGAAAGATCGCGAGCGCCAATCCCCTTAATAAATACAAAACTATATTCGGATTTTTTGATAAGAAAGCGAATACGAACTCTAAGAATAAAGGACCAACTAATAACCAAGAAATGGAGCTGATCTTAAATACCCAAGTCATCCAATGAAATGGTAAGAAGGACCAATACAAAACGATAGAGATAATCCAAAGGCTTAAAGCCCCTGAGTATAAAAGATATAAATGAACTACTCTATGCTTTCCCTTTAGAGCTAATACATAGGTGAACAACCATAGATTGATGAATAATGCAAATAATGGAAGGATCAGATACGGGTTCACGGTCCAATCTCCAAGGCTAACATCGCCAAATCATCATTATGTTTTCCGTTCCCGAATTCTAATGCTTTTCTATGGGCCGCTTCTAAGATAGAGCGAGTATCTCTGTCTGCCATTCCTTGGATCCAATCTAAGAATTCTTCGTAACCGAAAATTTCTCCTACATCATTCTTAACTTCATACAAACCATCTGAGTAAAATAATAATCTATCAGAAGTTTGCAGATCGAAATGGTAATCGTTCAAATGTAATTCTTTGACAGCGAGTAAGATCCTACCTTCTCCTTCTAAAGGCAAAATTTTTCCTTCTCTGAAAACGATCATTGGATGATGTCCCGCATAAGAGAATCGAACTCTGTTTTCATTTGGATAAAAACTGGCATACACTGCGGAGATATGGTGATGTAATACCACCTTAGAAAGCATTTCGTGGATCTCTGATAAACTTTCCTTAGGTGAAAGTTTTTTATCTGAAACGATCTGGAATGCAATGGATAACATTCCTCCCACCATTGCAGATGCGATCCCATGCCCTGAAACATCTGCGAATAATATATCTACTCTTTCTCCAGGATGTTCAATTACTCTCAACATATCCCCGCCCACCTTGTCTATGGGTTGGAAAAAAGAATGTATTCGATAAGAACCCTTGTCCGGAAATTTTTGGGTAATGATAGAAGCTTGAGTGACTCGAGCAATTTCCAAATCGTTTACGATTTGTGAATATAGTTGGTGGATCTTTTCTTGGGCTGCTTTCTTTTCGGTGATATCACGCAAAAGGTATAAGGTCCCGGATTCATTCTCTGTAATCCTAATCTCTGAAACTGTGAGTTCTATGAACTGTAAGGCTGAGTTACCTATTAATTGATAATCTCTAGGAATATGATCCTGTTCTTCTCTATAATTTGCAAAATGCCATTCTGGTCTGAATAGACCTTCTCTGGATGGTGAGCCGTCCAAGATCGCGATTGCTGCCTGGTTTGCAAAAAAGAATTCGTGATTTTCTTTTGTGAGAACGATCCCGTCGTGTATGTCTCTGAATAATTCTACTGCGATCCTTTCTAAGCTGATATTTAAAAATCCATAACGTGTGATCGCGATAAAAATGAAGAATGCCTGTATGCTGATTGCTGCGGGACTCAAAGGAACAAATAAAAATCTGCCTTGGTCATCCAGGTTAAATAACTCTGTATAAGCGCTGATCCCGAGGGCGATCGTTGTTCCCCAGATCCAAAAATTCAATTGTTGTCTGATCTTTCTTTGTTTTGTCCTAAACCTTTCTTTTAAAAGAAGATATAGCCCCCATATCGCTGGGCCACTGACTGCGACCGTGCTAAATGGAACGAACAAAATCCCTGGTTCTAATTCGTAACCCCAATCATACAAAATAGAACCTTTGATGATCCAATCTGTAGAAGCGGTCAGAAAGATGGTCGCTACCACTGAAAAGCGAAAGAATGGGAGAAGGATTCTCGAACGAATGTTTAAAAATCTATATACTGTTTCTAAGAATAAGAGGCCAACTGGGATCCAGGTAAAACAAGAAAGTTTGAAAATAGGAGTCATCCATTCCGGAGGAAGCATGCTCCAATACAAAATATAAGAAACCAGCCAAAGATTTAAGAATAGAACGAATCTCAAAAAGTCCCGGATGACTGCGCTTCGGAACCTTCTTGCGAAAACATATGAAATAAGAAGAGTATTTATGATTAGAGCGCTTATTGGCAGAAAAAGGTAATAATTCATAGGCCGACGCTTCGAGGCATCCTAACCGGGTCCTAATTCGGAATCAATCCCGAATGACTTGTCGACGGACCTTTTTTGGGCCAGAAAACCACAGTTTTTAGAGAGTTTAAAATCGAGGGAATTAGGATTTGTTTATTAAGAAAATAGGTTGCGTTAGACGACATTGTATATAGGATTGACGCGACTAACGCTCCGTCGCGGCCTAAGAGGAAAATCGAATGAGTGGACTGGATTCGGTAGGAACGATGGAACCTAGCTCCGATTATTTGATCCAAGAATCAATATCCTATCCTTCTAAAGAGGCTCCGATACTTTCCCTTAAGGGAGTAACACTTACTCCAGTATGTATTTGCCCTGAATGTGGGGTAATAAGTAAAACTCCTTGGTATAAATCTAGAGGAAGGCTCAGAGATTGGGCTGCATTCCTGGAAGAAGTTAGATATATCACCTGTTCCAACGAGTCCTGCCAAACAAAATACCCCCCAAAATACCTTTTGGATTTTTCAAAAGGGATTAGTATTTTAAATAAATCGAATTTACTTAATTCTTTGAAATCTTGGTTTGAGGAATTTGCAGGAAGAGAGATCGTTTGGGTAGAAGAGGAGGAATCTGGCTTCTTATATTGGGACCCATTCTTCCAATCCGTGCCGAATTGGGCGGATCATATCCCCGCTCATCTATTTGCCAATATTCTACGATATACTCCTCCCAAGGACTTGGAAGGGATACTTTTAGGAAGAAAGGGAATTCCTATGTTTGGCGGATTCAAATTTTAAAAAAACCTGATGGAACGGCTATAAGTCAGAAGCACAGGCTTCAGGAGCGAACGACTATAGTCCGCCACACGGGCTTCAGGAGCGAAGCGACTATCTTTCTTGCAGGATTTTTCTGGAAAGAGTCTCGTCCTTCTTCAATTGAGAGACCAGAGCATCTACTCCTGGGAATTTGATCTCCTCTCTGATCTTTTTGGTAAAAATAATATTTACCTTCTTCCCATAGATATCATCAGAAAAATCGAATATATGACTTTCTAATGTGACTGCTTGGTCACCAAATGTAGGATTATTTCCTATATTGATCATAGAAGGATAGGTTTTACCTTCTACCTCGGTTCTTCCCGCATAAACTCCTACTCCAGGAAGGATCAGCTCAGGTAAAGGTTGCACATTAGCAGTAGGAAATCCGATCGTTCTACCTCTTTGGTGACCTTGTACAACTGTTCCTGTGACTGAAAATTCTCTTCCGAGACATTCTTCCGCTTCTTCTACCTTACCTTCTCTTAATAAGGAACGAATATAGGAGCTCGAAAGTTTTGTAGAGCCAAGAAATACAGGATCTAATTTTTCTAGATCGTATCCGTATTCAGAAGAGTATTGTTTGAGAAGTTCATAATCTCCTCTTCTACCTTTTCCGAAACAATGATTGAATCCGATCAGAATCGATTTTGCCCCTAGCTCATTGATTAGTATTTCTTTAAGGAAAGTTTCCGCCTCTATTTGGGCAAATTCAAGAGTGAATGGGACAACGACCAACCAGTCTATTCCATAAGATTCTATTAAATTTTCTTTATCTGCCTGAGTGGTAATCCCTCCCAGGTCCTTATCTTTTCCCAAAACTAGAGCAGGGTTGGGATGATATGTGACTACGCAGGAAGGGAGACCTTTTTCCAGGGAAATTTCCTTGGTTCTTTCTAAAAGAGCCTGGTGGCCCAGATGGATCCCGTCAAAATTCCCTAAAGTTACGACTGTGGAAGTCTTTAGGTTGCTTTTTAAGTTCTCCAGACTTCTAAGAATTTTCAAGTTTCTCTCCAAAGGACGGTCGATATTCTAAAAAGATGGACTGGCGCCGAATTGCAATTCTCTTATTCTTAATTCTTGCCGCTGCCGGACAGGGTCCGATCAGTCAGGAAAATCGGAAAACGAAAAATTTTGAGAATTTCTCCAAACCGATGGGGGGAGAAAACTATATTTCCGAGGATTATAAAACCTTCCCCGAACTTTCCATTTGGGCCTATCATAATGGTCTGAAATTAGCTCCTGACAGAAAAGATCCTGCTCCGGGTGCCGGCACCGGTCGGTTATTTGACAACCAATGTAGAATGGTTCCCGAAACTGGGTTGGATATCCTACTAATTGCAGACTCGAATAGAAAAGACATCATCTACGTTTATTTCGATCTCACACTATTTTCTAAGACGGAAAATGCGGCGATTTTGCCGGAAAGGGAACTTAGAATTTCTGCAAATGGGATCTTGAAAAGAACGATCCGCTTTCCAGATGCAACCTTATACTCTAAGTCTATCTATGCGGGAACTCCTCCTGTATATATCACAGTGGATCCATCTGAGCTAAGAGAAGGTAGACTGAATTTAAATCTTACTCCGCTTGCGGGAGAAAAGGGAAGGTTTTGGGGAGTTTGGGACGTGTTTTTGTCTTATAACGCCCCGGAATATCCTTGAAGATCAGGGAAACTGGCTTGTGAACTCCGACTCTGAAAGAGTTTGGAAATAAGAAGTTAGTCCTGCCACTTTGAAAACTTTTTCGATCGCAGGTTTCATGTTCGCGATGAAAAATTTTCCGCTCAATTCTTGGACATAATTCAGTTGTTTAATCAGCATCCCGATCCCAGAGGAATCGATATAATTTAACTTTTCCAGGTTGATCACAACGCTATTGTTATTTCGATCAATGTTCTGTTCGAAAAAGTTTTTGAGATCTATGGACGTATAGATGTCCAGGCTCCCGGAGAGGCTGATTATATTTGTTTCGCTGGATTTTCTAATGCTGATTTCCATATCCGTCCCTTCCCTTTTCGTAGAATCCGGCCGGAATTCAACGAATTTTTAGGAAAAATACCGGCTTTTTACTGGAATGGACGACACTAAATACAGGAAATCGTCCGGACTCATACGAATGAAGAAACCATTCATCTTACTTCTTTTGATATCCTTATTCAGTTGGGAAATATTTTCCCAGGACTTTGAGAAGGACGGTCAGATCAAAATTCTTCCTTACGAACCTTTGCAGGTCCGTGACATAGAAGGACTGACCAAAGACATCAAGGACTTTCATAAAAGAATAGAAGATATGCTCCCTTTCCTTAGCAGAAGGAAAAAAATTATTGATAATGAGTATTTCCAGTTTGTTCCCGCAATGGAAACTTTCAATTTTCCTGTTCGTGATAGATTTTTAGTAGATAAAAAGTTTTATCTAAAAGTTTCAGGGGGAGAAGGTTCCCTAAAACTGGACGGAGTTCGCTTTATTACCAGAAAATCACTGGTTACCAAACTCAGACCTATTAACGACGAGATCGGGGAATTAAAAAATGAGAAGGTTGCAGCCTCTGATCCTTCAAATATTGTTTTAGTTGTAAAAAGAAAAACGGATGCCGGAACTAAAGAAGAGGTGTATAGTCTCGGAAACATCAGGAGCCCGAACCAAAGGGTCAAGTTTGTTCGCTCTTATAGAGACAATCTTGCGGAAGTGGTTCAAGCTATTGACAAGTATGTGGAAGGAACAATCCGTGCAGACAGGAAGGATGTGGATACCATGCTTGATGGATTGGAAAGCGGTGGTTCCTTCCAAGAATATAATTCGAATCGTTAATCCATTTATAGAGTCTAAAATTTTACCATGAGTTCGGCCTGGACAGATCATTATCGAGTTCTGGGCCTGAGCATCGGTGCCAGCCCGGATTCTATCAAACATAGATATAGAGAACTCGCCAAAATTTTCCATCCTGATAATAGGCTCACTGGTTCTAAGCCTGTGTTCTTAAAAGTTTTGGAATCTTATCAAATACTTTCTAAACCAGAAGAACGTTCTCGTTTCGACCAAGAATTTAAGATCCGTAAAAGACAAGAACATGCAAAAAATGGAATTCATCTGATCCCACCTTCTCGGATCTTATTTGCTACCCAAGCGGTTGAATTTGCAAGAAGGGGCCTTCTTCGCGCCGGAATGAGAAGCAGGGATCGCAAAAAATACACAGGCATTTATCATGATATTCGCATCTGTCTCAAACCGGAAGAATTATTGGGTAGAATATTCGCAGCAATTCCTTTGGTAGTTAGGACCATGTGTCCTGAATGTAGAGGTTCGGATCTGAACTGCGCTTCCTGTGGAGGAAAGGGTAGTTACAAAAGTTATAGATACCTAAAATGGAGTCCCGAGCCAGGTACATTGGTTCCTGGTCGGATCTATACCTTGGACTTATCCGGGTTTCGTCCCGATGTATTTACTCATTTCAAGAAACGGATCTTAAAAGTTAAAATTGAACTCTTCCAGGGTCAAAAAAAATAGGCATATATGCAGAAGGTTTTAAAATTCGAGCCCATCTATAAGGAAAAAGTCTGGGGCGGTAGAAAATTAGAAACTGTATTGGGACGTGATATTCCTTCGGGAGATATTGGAGAGTCCTGGGAAATTTCCGATTATGGTTCTGATCTTTCCAAAATTACGAACGGAGAATGTTCCGGAAAAACATTTAGAGAAGTGTATACTTCCAATTATGAGTCTGTGCTTGGAAAACCTTTTACAGGACAGAACTTTCCTTTATTGATCAAATTGATAGATGCTAAAGAAAAATTATCTGTACAAGTCCATCCTGATGACGCATACGCGGAGAAGTTTGACCCTGAAAGTGCAGGCAAAAAAGAAGCTTGGACTGTTTTACAAGCAGACAAAGGTTCCAAACTGGTTTGTGGATTTTCTAAACAAACAAATAAAGAAGAATTTTCAGAATACGTACAATCAAACCGAGTAGAAGAAATTTTAAACGAAGTAGAAGTGAAAGAATTGGATTCTTTTCTTTTGAATCCGGGAAGAATTCATGCAATCGGCGGTGGTATTCTTTTGATGGAAGTCCAACAATCTTCTGATTCAACTTATAGAGTTTATGATTACGGAAGACCAAGAGAGTTACATCTTAAAAAAGCTTTGGACGTTTTAGATTTTTCTTCTGCAGATCCAAAAGACAGATTGAGCCCTAAACAAATTGATTCTTTTGAATTCTCTCGTTCTGTTTTAACTGCTAATGATAAATTCAGAATGGAAATTTTAGAGATCGATTCTACGAAGAAATTTTCACTTCCTTCTTTTTCTTCCGAGCCTGTATTCCATGTTTTGATGGTTTTAAGTGGAGAATGTAAATTAGAAGATCTGGATCTAAAAACTGGAGATACTGTTTTAGTAACTGCTTCTGGGATCAAAGAAGGAGTAACCTGCCAATCTAAATCTTCTTTCTTACGTTTGGCTTGGTCCGGTCCAGGTTCGGATTGGATCCGATATTCTTAGTCATGAATGGGCCAGGAGAATATTCGGAAGAGCCGCTTCTTTGGGTGAGCGAATCTGAGATCAAAAAACAAAGACAGATCGCAAAAGAATTACGTAAAACTCCTTGGTGGAGAAAGAAGAAGGCAGACGGGATCTGTCATTACTGTGGTAAAAAATTTCCACCTGACGAACTCACAATGGATCATCTAATTCCTTTGGCAAAAGGTGGGAAATCTATCAAAGCAAATTTGGTCCCTGCTTGCAAAGACTGCAATAATTCCAAAAAGAATAAACTTCCTTTCGAAGAATTCTGATCTTCTATCTTACCAGCAATGCGCGTGGTAAACCGCTTCTAATAAATATAGATCGCAGACGTTCTTATTACTTTGGTCGGCTAAACATGCAGTCTGTAATAATTCCGAAGTCTTTTTATCGCTGGGAGTTGCTCTACTACAATCCTGCTTTCCTCCGGAATTACAATTGGAAGATCCGATCAACGAAAGTGATACAAAAACAAATAAAAATATATTACGCATTTTGAATAAATTAATCTGCAGGTTTAGGTCTACTCTGTACATATCTTTCTAAAAATAATATCCAATCTCTTTTGAGGGAGGGTTTTTTGAGATAAGAATCAAATCCCGAACTTTTGAAAAATTCTTCAGAGCCTGGGAGCGCATGAGCTGTCCAAGCCACCAAATAAGGAGGATGAGCAAAAGTTTCTTTGATCCTTTTGGAAACTTCTACTCCACTGATATCAGGAAGATCAATATCTAAAAGTATGATCTCGTAGGTTTCTCTATCCAGTTGAGCAATTGCATCTTTTCCCATTCCTAAGGAATGTACTTTCATTCCTAATTTAGTGAGAATATCGAACGCAACTCTTCTGGAAAATTCTTGGTCTTCCACGAGTAAAATTTTGAGAGGGGGCAGAACGATAGGTGGAGCTGCCTCTTCTTCCAATTCTTGTTTTTCAGGTTCTTCTTGAGGGAATGGAAGTAAGAACGAAAATTTGGATCCTTTTCCTGGAGAACTTGTGATCCGGATACTTCCTCCCATAAGCTCTACCAATTTTTTGGAGATGGTTAGGCCGAGTCCACTTCCACCAAATTTCCTAGCAACGGAAGAGTCTGCTTGTACAAAAGGTTCGAATAGTACTGTTGATTGCTCTTCTGCAATACCTACTCCGTCGTCTTGTACCCAGAATTCTAAAATTCGAGAGAAAAGATCTTCTCCATAAAAACGAACTCCAAGGCAAATTTTCCCGCCTGAGCCTGTAAATTTGATCGCGTTACTCAAAAGATTTAAGAGTACTTGTTGGATCCTTCCTTCGTCTCCTAAAAAGATACCAGGATGATGTTCTGGATAAGAGAAATCTACTAAGACCCTTTTTTCTTCTGCTCTTGCTTTTACTACTCTTGCTGCTCTTTGCAAAACTGCAAATGGATCGAATGGCAGGATCTCCAATACGAAACGATGATTTTCTATTTTAGAAAGATCTAATAATTGGTTCACTAAGTGAAGAAGGTTCTCTCCAGATGCTTGGATAATATCTGCATATTCTTTCTGCTCTTGGCTGAGAGGGGTTTCGGATAGAAGGTTAGAAGTCCCCAAAAGTCCATTCAAAGGTGTGCGGATCTCATGGCTCATAATTGCCAAGAAATCGTATCTGTATTTTGCTTCCCATTCTGCTTTTTCTTTTGCAGCAGTAAGTTGAACAGTTCTGGATTCTACTTTATTTTCTAATTCAGTTTTTAATTCGTTTAGGTTCTGGTTAGCAATCTGCAATCCCTTCTCTGCTTCCATAGAAGTTCGTAAAACCCTGGAGAAAGAGAATGAAAAGCCTAAACTATGAAAGAATATGAATAAAAATATAGCAGGGGCTAATATATAATGGTTATTTAATATATAGTTAGATGATAAAATATCGTTTGCGCCTGCAGTAATTATGAAAGAGATCCCCACTAAGAAAAATCTAGATCCAGGTCTTGCATGGATGACTGCTCTGGCACATCCTAAAAGAGTATAAGCTCCACCTATAATGACTGTAAATTGGAATGGGAAAAGTAATCTTGCGTAATATTCTGCAGGCAATACCAAAGTTGGAATGGAGAAGACCAACATTGTAATGAGAGAGATCCTTTCCGTTTTAGGATGGAAATCTTGTTTGAATGCAGTGGCAGAATAAGATAAAAATCCCGAGCATAGAACATAGGTGCTCAAGTATTCCAATCTATAACTGACCTCCCAGGGAACCTCTGGAAATACATAATTGAATAATCTGTTTCCAGTTAGGAAAAATCTGAATACGGAAGCCAAAGAAAATAGTGCAAAGTATAATTGGCTTTTTTCTTCTCTTGTTCTTAAAAAAGCCATGATCTGATAGATCGCAAGAACCAAAACTGCAGCAGAGCTTGCAATATCTACTGCTTGGCTTGAATGCAGTTTTTTTAATATAAGAGCAGGGGTGCCAATCTCAGGGGTAAACCAAAGTCCTCCATTGATATGAGCAAAATTAGATATTTCAAAATCTAATCTTTTCAAATTTTGAGGAAGAAGTACTATAGAAGTTTGTAAAAATGGAACTGAGGTCTCAGGAGTTTTTCCCACCTTACCGACAGTTTCTAAAAGTTTTCCATCCGCATAGATCGAGTAGGAAGTTCCAAGATCCGGAACCTTTAACATCAACTCAGGAGAATTTTCAGGAAATTGCAGATATAAAGTGTAGGTCCCGAAACCTTTTCCATTTGGAAATAAAAGTTTTCCGTCTTTAGTAAACTCATTCCAGATCTGAGGAATAGGAGCGTAGATTTTCTCTTGGATTTGCTGAGGAAGCTCCGGCTCTGATGCTAAAAATTTTCCAGGAACTAATTCCCAATCTCCCTTAAGAGAGAGGATCGTTTTGTTTGGATCCCAAGTTTTTGTATTTAGTTTACCTTCTCGAATTTCCCCCAGATCATAATCTGTCCTTCCGCAATTCCAGGAGAGTAGAATGCAGAGAATAAAAATTGGGAAAATTACGCGATTCGAATGCATAAATGACGGAATTTCATCCTATAAACGACGTATTTTCGAGTTTGTCCACCTTTTACGGCAAAGCGGAATCCTTTTTTGGGCCGATCTTTAGAGTAAGGAAGCGACTCAATGCTGGAATCTTACGATAAGGAAACCGAATCTACGGAGCATGAGGAGCTAGGCGACGAACTTCTACACTTGCTGGATGAGGATGGAAACCCATATTCTTTTATTGTGGGAGAAGTAGTTGAGTTAGACGAACACCAATATTTTTTACTCATTCCTTCTTCCGAAGACGAAACAGATTTTATCAATCTGGATGTTGGATTTTTAAAGGGAGAAGAAAGTTTCGGATACTTTGCTGTGAAGATAGAAGCAGATGAATTCGGAGAAGATAGATTAGTAGAAGTCACAGACCCCAGAGAGTTAGAAGATTTATTGTACGAATTGAACTCTGACGTAGTCTAATGGGTCCAATGATTTTGATTTTTGTTTTGAAAATAGTTTTTTTCACGTAAAAAAAGAAATCGCATAATTTTCAACGGATTAGAAACTATCATAGTGGAATTGAACTCCCTTAACTTCGAGTTTCAAATTTTAGCTCTCTCGAGTCTCATTATCTTGAGTATAGGCTTATTGCGCGTTTCCACAAAATTTGGAATTCCTTCTCTACTTATATTCTTAACGATCGGGATGCTTGCTGGTTCCGACGGCATTCTAAAGATCTGGTTTAACGACGCGGATCTGACCCGTAAAGTCGGTTCAATTGCATTAGCGTTTATCTTATTTTCCGGTGGTCTGGAGACAGACTGGGTCAAGGTAAAACCTATACTTGGAAAAGGAATTTCTCTCGGTACCTTGGGAGTACTTCTCACCTGTTTGTTCGTTGCGTTATTCGCAATTTTTGTAATGGGTTTTGATCCTATTATTGGATTTCTTTTAGGTGCGATTGTATCTTCCACCGACGCTGCCGCAGTATTCAATGTTCTCAGAACGAGCAATATTGGTATGCGAAAAGGACTCACTTCTCTTTTAGAATTGGAGTCAGGAAGTAACGATCCTCTCGCAGTATTATTAACCACTTCTGTTTTAGGTTTTGTTGGGGCTTCTTCTCCTTCTTGGGACACCTTGGCCTGGACCATCTTTCAACAATTTAGTTTGGGAATTATCTTGGGTCTACTTTTAGGATACTGGATCTACCGAGGTATGAACCGTATCAAACTGGATTACGAAGGTTTATATCCGGTATTACTTTCTGCTTCTGTTTTGTTTGTATATGCAGCAACCGATTTGATCGGTGGAAACCCGTTCTTAGCTGTGTATATTGCAGGGATCATTATAGGAAATAGATCCTTCGTACATAAACGAAGTAATGTTCGTTTTATGGATGGGATTGCATGGTTGATGCAGATCGTGATGTTCCTTACCCTAGGACTTCTAGTATTCCCTTCTAAAATTCCATCTGTTGCAATACTTGGAATTGCATTCTCAGTTTTTCTAACTGTGATTGCTAGACCGGCAGCAGTGTTTTTAGCTCTTACTGGATTTAACGTAGACTGGAGAGAAAAACTTTTGGTCTCTTGGGTAGGATTAAGAGGTGCTGCTCCGATCATTCTGGCAACATTCCCTTTTGCAAAACAACTTCCAGAATCGGAGATGATCTTTCATATCGTCTTCTTTACTGTATTAACTTCTTTATTATTACAAGGATCTACGATCCCATATGCAGTTCGAATTTTAGGACTCGAGGCAGCATTGGAACAAAGAGCTTCTTATCCATTTGAATTCGAGAATAAAGATAAGAGCGATACCCAACTTCTGGAGTATATTGTTCCGTATGGTTCAGCTTCTGTAGGCAAGTTTGTTTACGAATTAGATTTCCCTGAAAACTCTTTGATCACATTGATCTATAGAGGAGATTCACATTTGGTTCCAACTGGTAAGACCAAAATGGAAGATGGTGATGTACTTTTGGTTTTAACTCCTGAAGGTGCAGAAGATAAGATCCGAGAAATCCTTTCCAGAATGGGAGATAGAAAGGAAGCCTAAGCTTCTCAGAATGGAATGGATCGTATTGATTGGAAGAAATTTCTCCGATCTAATTATTTCGAACTGACCCTTATTCTTTTTATCTTCTCTTATATCTCTTACCAAAACGCTTGGTTAAGTGATGATTCATTTATTAGTTTTAGAGTTTTAGATCATTTTGTAAATGGTTTCGGTTTGCGTTGGAATATCGCAGAGCGTGTTCAGGCATTTACAAATCCACTCTTGATCTTGGTGCTTTCTCCTTTTTATTATTTATATCAGAATATAGTATTCTGGTCTTTCTTGAGTTCATTTGTTTGGGGAATCTCTGCATTTTATTTTTTAAAAAAGATCTCTGTTTCTAAAGTTTCATTTTGGTTGGGGTTTGGATTTTTATTATCTTCTAGATCCTTTATCGATTACTCTTATTCAGGTTTAGAAAATTCTTTAAATTATCTAATCGAATCAATCTTCTTCTATTTGTATTTTAGGAAAGAAGAAGGGACCGATTCTAAATTACCTAACCTTGTACTTCTTGCCAGTTTTGGCTTAGTTTCCAGGATCGATTTCATTCTAATCTTCTTAATCCCTCTTCTGGTTGTTTTTATCCAGGATTGGAAGAATAGGAAAATTAATATTTCTTTAAGTTCTAAGATAACTTTATGTAGTCTACCTGCGGTTTTTTGGTTTCTATTCTCTGCTATATATTACGGTTCCCTTTTACCAAATACATATTATTCTAAAACGAATGTAGAAGATTCTTTCATCCAATTACTTTCGCAAGGCCTAAGATATTACGTCTTCGAACTGAAATGGGATCTTATCGTATTTGCATTTCTCCCGATCGTAACAATTGTCCGAGCCGTTTTACGGAAGAATAATAATTCTATTTTGATCTCTTTGATTTTCTCTTTGCCTTATCTTGCGTATATCCTCTTTGTCGGCGGGGATTTTATGGCAGGAAGGTTTTTTACTTATGTGATCTTTCTTTTCGGGATCGCATTGGTCCGTTTGGAGAATATAGAGAAAAAAGAAATCTATATTCTTGGATCTGTTTTGCTTCTTTATAATATTCTTCTATCCACTAGCCCGATACATTCAGTGAAACAACAAGCGAAACATAATCCTTGGGTTTTAGAAAGAGGTGAGATCGCAGATGAGAAACTTTGGTATTATTCAGGAACTGGCCTTGCTTGGCTGAATAAGAAAAATTCTCTCCTTTCCAATTTTGCGAATAAAAAATCTTTTTTTCCTCCGACTGATAAAAAGATATTCATTAAATTTAATACTGGCGCGCTTGGATTTTTTCTACCTGACCAACATGTCATCGATATAATTGCTTTAGGTGATCCTCTACTTTCTAGGATCCAAGGAAAAGGTAGGGTAGGTCATAAGATCAGACGTTTACCTTTTGGTTATTTTGAGTCTATAGAGTCAGGGGAAAATAAGATACACGATCCTAAACTCAAAGAATATTATAATTCTTTGAACATATTAACAAGAGGAGAAGTTTTCGATCCCAGAAGATGGGATTTGTTCTGGAAGTTTCAATTTGGCTCTCTTCGAAAATTCAAAGATCCATATCTAATAGATGAGGTTCGTGAAAATATAATGTGGGAAGAAGAGAATCGTAAAAGGAATGAAGGAATAAATTCGCTCTAAAACAATAATTTTGCTCTGAAATGTAGGAGCTCCTACAAAAACGGAGCCATTCTCTCTACAAGTATCCTTCTATTGTCTCCAGTTTGTAGAGAAATAATTCCTCGGATGATTGCCTGTCTTCTTCTGTCTCTGGAAAATGCCCAAGTCCTGAGTCTGTTTGCCAATGGGAAATAAGCTAAGTTTGCAAATGCGATCCCGTAAAAAGTTGCGATAAATGCTGTAGCGATCCCTTCTCCAAGAGCTCTTGTTCCAGCGCCTAAATTTTCTAGTACACTCACGAGTCCCATCACTGTTCCGATGATCCCGATCGTAGGCGAAAATCCTCCGGCGGTTTCTAGAATTTTTGCGGAACGAGTTTCTTTATTTTCCAGACCTTCTGCTGCTTCGAATAAAATTTCTTCCACCGCTCTTGGATCTGTTCCATCTACGATGAGCTGGATCCCTTTTCTTAAGAATGCGTCAGGCACTCCTGCGAGTTGGTCTTCGAGGGATAATAGTCCGTTCTTTCTGGCCTTCTCCGCAAAATCCAAGAATACGTCTGAAAGTGAAAATTCTCTTTTAGGAAAAAGAGATTCTCTTAAGTGAATGATCAAGTTTGCAAATTCTTCAGGAGTATAACTTGCGAATGTTGCACCAGCAGTTCCGCCTAGGATCAATACAAGTGCGGATAGTTTGAGAAAGGAAAGAAAATGCGCTTCTTCTAATAAGATAGCTAATAGTACGGAAGCAAATGCGGCAATTAAACCTAGGATGGCCGAACGCATGGGAGCAAATTAGGTAGATTATGTCATGGAGACAAGCGTTTTCAAAAAAATAGAGGACGGTTCGTCCCATCCCCTCTACAAGAAAGTGAAAATTCGCAGTGGATTGGCTTTAGCCAGGGAGGCTAAAGGTCCATCCGATTTAGAATATCGGATTTCAAAGTTCTGACCTTAGGGTTTCCGTCCGTTTTTTCCGAGAGAGGAGCAATTTAATTTGTGAGCGAAAAATGTGGCTTTGCATGTTGCGCTGCAAAATCCATTGACTTTTTAGGTATTTCCAAAATTTTTGTCCCAAATGCTCACTGTAGTCACCGTTCTGTTTTTGGGAATTTACGCCCTAGATATTCTAGGATTATTTTTCTTTGGAATTCACACCTATATCATGGTGTATCTTTACAAAAAGTACAACGCCAATTGTGATACAGACCCGAGCAGAAACCTTTCTTTGGACGATCCGAGCCTTCCGGTAGTCACTGTCCAACTTCCTATTTTTAACGAATTTTACGTAGTAGATCGTTTGATCGACTCCACAATTGCATTAAAATATCCTAAAGATAAATTAGAGATCCAAGTCCTGGATGATTCTACTGATGAGACCATCCAAAAAGCTGCTTCCTTAGTAGCAAAATACAAGGCTCAAGGTTTCGATATTCATCACCTTCACAGAACCAATCGTGTTGGTCATAAAGCAGGTGCTTTGGACGAAGGGATGAGAGTTTCTAAAGGGGACTACATCGCTATTTTTGATGCGGACTTCATGCCGGATCCTGAATTCCTTCTTAAAACCATGGCTTACTTTGACGATCCTCAGATCGGAATGGTACAAGCACGTTGGGGTCATATCAACGCAGATTATAATATTCTAACCAAAGCTCAAAGTTTCGGTATCGACGGTCACTTCATGATCGAGCAGGTAGCAAGAAACGGTTCCAAACTTTGGATGAACTTCAACGGTACTGCAGGTACTTGGAGAAAGAAAACTATCGAGGATGCTGGCGGTTGGGAGCATGATACTCTTACCGAAGACTTCGACCTTTCTTACCGTGCAGAGCTAAGAGGCTGGAAGTTCCGTTATTTTAAAGATGTGGTTTGCCCTGCAGAAATCCCTGCGATGATGTCTGCATACAAGTCCCAACAATTCCGTTGGTGCAAAGGTTCTATCCAGACTGCAGTGAAACTTCTTCCTCGTATCTGGAAAGCAGACCTACCTTGGAAAACCAAGGCTGAGGCTGTGACCCACTTGATCAACTATTCTGTTCACCCACTTATGATCGTGAACATTCTATTCAGCGCTCCATTATTATTAATGGAATACTGGTCAGGTTTCAGCTTCTATGATCTTCCATTAGAGGTATTATCTGGAACTGCAGCGATCCTTTCTATCGGATCTGTTGGACCAATGTTCTTCTACGCATACTCTCAAAAGACATTATACAAAGACTGGAAGAAGAGAATGATCTATCTTCCAATCTTGATCATGATTGGAACTGGGATTGCGATCGTAAACACCAGAGCTTGGCTTGAGGCTGTTTTAGGGATCCAATCTTCTTTCAAAAGAACTCCTAAATTGAGAATTGAAAACAACTCTGACTCACTAAAAGAAAGGCTGAAATACACCGTTCCTTTGGATTTCCATGTAGTTCTTGAGTTCCTATTGGGTTGTTATTGTGTGTTTTCCGTTGTGCTATCTTTCTTAGTGGGACGTCCTTATATAGTGGGCTTCCTATTGATCTATGGGATCGGTTTCTTCTTCGTAGCTTTTAAATCTTTCCAAGAATTTACCTGGAAATACAAAGAAGCAAGAAACGCGGCTCAGGAAGAGATCCCTCAGGAAGCCTGACAAAGCTTCCGCCATACAAAAGGCGAGAAACGGGTTGACTCCCTGTGCCCTCGCCTAAATCTGTCAAATACCCCAGGAAACAGGATAACCGATGAGTGAGAAAGTCTATTGCGCCAACTGCCTGCATTGTGTAACCGTCAGACAGTATGAATCCGAGGCGGACAAATACATCCTCCGGGTCAAATGTACCAAGAAAAAATGGTCCAAACGTTCCGGCGAAGAGAAGTTATACAAATACTTCACTGTGGCTCGCCGTATGCAGACTGATTGCGAATTCTACGAGCCGATGGGAGAAATCCTTCCTTATATCAAAAATTTGAAGAAAGAACTTCCCATTAAAGACGAAATCTACATGGTGAAGTCGCTTAGCTAAAAAGGGCATTGTTCTCTAAACCCTTTCTTCTCCAGCCCAGGACCGTAAAAGAAGCGGGAAATCGCAAAACGGTCCTGGATGAACCCTACACCCTCTTCCCGGATAAAGACGCCTTATTACTTAAGGATTTTCCAGTCCGGGTAAGTGTAGGAGATCCTCTTTATAAACAATCCTCAGGTTCAGTTCTCTCCCCTGTAAACGGTATCGCTTCCTTAGAACATAGTGAAGAAGGATCTAAGATCCGTATCGTTCAAGATGGAAACTTCATTGGTTCCAAACCTTGGATCCCTAAAGTTCTCAAAAAAGAAGAAGTGCTCGAACCAATGGACAGACTTGGTTTGGTCAGTCTGGACTTCCCAGAACATTCTCTTTTATCTTATCTCAAATCCAGACAGAAAACATCTCTTATCATATTAGCCCCATTCACAAGAACGCAAGATGTGGATTATCTTCCTGAGTTAAAAAAGAATATAGAATGCCATACTCGTTTTTTAGAAG
Organism: Leptospira koniambonensis; assembly: GCF_004769555.1. Classification (NCBI taxonomy): domain Bacteria; kingdom Pseudomonadati; phylum Spirochaetota; class Leptospiria; order Leptospirales; family Leptospiraceae; genus Leptospira; species Leptospira koniambonensis. The sequence continues at coordinate 1,409,239 of NZ_RQFY01000004.1, forward strand.
TTTTAAAAACACTTTTTCCGGAAGCTCAGATCAGAGATTATATTTCCGGCCTGAAACCTCCTGTTAAAAATTATGCGTATCCTTGGGGAATTCCTGAATATTTTGTATCTCAGACCGAAAAATTACCTTTTTCCAAAATTAAAGAAATCTTATATTTAGGTCCGGAAACATTATATAATCTTTATAGAGCTTTATTTGCTGATTTCCCTTTTATAGAAAGAGAGATCGCTCTTTATTTCTTAGGAAAGAATGGCGGGCTCAGAAAAGCGGATTCTACTGTTCGTATCCGCAACGGGCAAAGTTTGAAATTTTTATTTGAAGAATATGGTCCTAAGTATTCTAACTTTACTCTCAATTCCTTTTACGAAAAAAATCCGGTCAGAGATATCAAGAAGGGATTTTATTGGGATATCAGACAGAATTATTCGTTAGTATTTTTGACCAAACATGATCCTCAGAGAAGGGAATTCCCTTGTGTAGAATGCGGAGAATGTTCTTATAATTGTCCTACACAAGCAAATCCTATGGCCTTGGTTTCCAGCTTTGGCAATTTTAATTCTTCACTTTGTATGGAATGCGGGATCTGCACATTTCTTTGTCCTTCTACCATTTCATTAAGAAATCAGATCAGAACTTGGAAGGAGGCGAATCATGGCTTTTAGTTATGTTCTCTCTACCCAAAACGGTTTTTTCAGAAGAAAGGACCTTCTTCTTCCTGATATTCTTTTTTCAATTTTGGCGATTGGACTTTTGGTTTTAGGTTCTGGTGGATCTTATTATCCTATTATTCCTGCTGGTTTCGGGCTTTTATTCGGAGCCGCGGCTTATTTTCTTCTCACTGGTGGGAAGTCCTACCCGCTATATTGGGTGAATCACGCGTTAAGTTTTGCTCTTCTTCTTCCTAGAGATCCAAGATACGCGATACATGCAGTTCTTGCTTTAGGGATCGGACTCGGTCTTTGGTGGGTATTAGAGCAAAGATTTAAGATCCGTTTTCCATTGGCCTTATTGCAATTTTTGCTTTTTCTAATATTCTATTTTCTGCCTGGAATTACTAGCTGGGCTTCAGAACCTTCCTCAGTGTTTAGAGGAACTTCTTATCCTGATATTTATACTCCTGGTTTTTTTACAGAAGGCACCTTACCTGCGTTTAGATACTCTGCTTTGGAAGCATGCGGTGGATTCGGAGTGATTCTTGCAGTACCTTTATTATTAAGAAGTAGTTTGGCTCTTCTCTTACCTCTAGGATTTTCTATCCTTCTTTCGGTTTGGATCCATATTGCTAAAATTCCAGGTTGGGAAACTGTCTCCGGTCCAGTTTGGCTTGGGACTTTTTCCTTCATTTTACTTCTGAATTTGCCGGGAAGAAATACAGGCTCACTATTGCCTCTTTCTTTTTTGAGTTTGGCGCCTCTTGGGTTGGCAATTTTTTTCCTTCCCCCGGTATTTGTTCCTACATTCTTGTGGGTCTCATCGTTTTTTTTCATTGAATCCATCCTGATTCGTATTTTCCTAGGAGATAGGACAGAGAAGCATGAACCAGCTCCTCGCTTTACTTAAGCCAGAGACTGTAATTTTTGAAATAGAAGGTTCCTCTAAGGAAGAAGTTATTAATCAACTTCTCCAGAAGGCCGTCGACTCGACGCTTATTGCTCGAGACGATAGGGAACTCGTGTACGAATCTCTCATGGCGAGAGAAAAATCCATGTCAACGGGTATCGGCAGTGGAGTAGCAATCCCGCATTGTTCGGTCAATTTGGTGGATGAACTCAAATGTGTGATGGGTCTTTCTCGAAAAGGGATCGATTTTGATGCAATCGACCATCTTCCCGTTCATATTTTCATTCTTCTAATCGTTCCCAAATCCAAATTCCAAGAACATATCAAAACCCTGGCTCAAATCGCAAAAACCCTCAACGTAAAAGAGGATCGTGAAAAACTGATCCTTTCCAAAAATTTCGAAGAGATCCGGAAAGCTTTCTCCGCGTGAGAGGGTGAGAGTTTGCTAGAAGAAGCGAAACGCTTTTTGATCTTTGCGGTTTTTCTTTCCGCAATTTCGGTATTTTTCTCCCAGCTTAGATCCCTAAATAAGGAATTTTTAGAGGCGGACTCTGGGATCCAAGTCCAGGATTCAGTGGATAAGCCAGCTAACACTGATTTTGTGAAAAAATATTTTCAGTTTTGGAAAGGTTTGGTCAGTTTTGATATGGGAGAAACTGAATCAGGGGATCCGGTTCTTTCTCATATTCTTTCTAGATTTTGGCCAACTTTGCATTTGGCAGGATTTGCAGTTTTAACCGGTACATTCTTCTCTGTTTTTCTGGCATTGGTCTCTCTCCTTCCTCACTTCAGATTTCTGGGGGAAGTTTTCGGATTTATCAGCCAACTTATCTTATCTACTCCAGTGTTCGTAGTTTCCGTTTTTCTATTAGTGTTTTTTTTTCTGATACTAGGATTACTTCCTCCGGGAGGTTATGAACCCGGAAATACTGCTTATGTGATCCTGCCTGGGATTGCATTGGGGTCTAGAGTGTTTGCCAGACTTTTCATTTTTTCCCATCAATTGGCGGGGACTGAAAAAAAATCTGCTTATACAAATGTTTTGAAAGCAAGAGGATATTCAGAAAATCGAATATTATTTAGGCATATTCTTCTTAAAGTTTCACCTGTACTTCTTATTTTGATCTTATTGGATTTGAGTTCCTTACTTTCAGGCGCCATAGTTGTAGAGGAGATTTTTTTCTTTCCTGGTATTGGAAAATCCATGTATCACGCGATAAGAACCATGGATTCAGCATTACTTTCTGCACTTTTATTTTATAGCGGGATAGTGTTTTATATTCTGACCAGAGTTTCTGAAAGAGTGAGAGATAGTCTTTTGGGTTGGGAGGCAGGTGCTGCTTGAAAACTCTAAACCTAGTTCGTTACGGCACAATCTTTCTATATCTAGTTTTAGTAATATTCGGGATATTATTTAAATCGGCCCCTACTGAATTGAACTTAAAGGAATCATTTCTTCCTCCTTCTTTTGATTTTCCATTTGGTAAGGATCGATTAGGAAGAGATGTATTTTCCATGTTTGCATATGGGAGTCTGGCTACTTTCTTATTTGCATTTCCTGCTAGAGTTCTTACGCTAACGGTTGCTTCTTTGATTGGTTTGGCTTCTTATACTAGTCCATTCTTTAAGAAGAATGTATTTTCTCCTTTGTCTTCAGTATTTGTTTCTTTACCTTCTTTACTTTTAGCTCTACTTGTAGTTCAGGTTTTTGGAGCGGGGCCGGTACCTTTGTTCTTAGCAATTGTACTAGGAGATTGGGCACAAGTTTATGAAACAGTTCGGGCTAAGATAGATGAGGTAAGCACAAGTGGATATGCATTGGCTGCTTCTTGTTTTGGAGCGAGCAAGTCTTATGTTTTTAGGGCACATCTTCTTCCTCAGGCATTTCAAATATTGAGAGTGCTTTTGTTTACAGGACTTCCTGCAGTAGTAATGACTCTTGCAATATTCGGATTTTTAGGAATTTCAGCGGGCGGAGAAGTATTTGGGCCAGGCCTTGGAGAACAAATTGCGTTTTCGAAAGATTATGCACAGAATGCTCCTTGGTCTTTAGTATTTCCCACTCTTGGAATTTTAGGTTTAGTAATGACAGTAGGAGGAAAACGTTCTTGAACTTATTATTCCTTCGAAAGACGTCCGCATTTATTTTACTGATCTGTTTGTCCCCTTTGTTGGTTGGAACTCAAACATATGCAATAGATGAGTATTATCGTTTTCCTGAATATTCTTCTCCTGAAAAGATCCAATTCGAGAAGGAAAGAAAACTTTGTATTTTTCCTCTTAGGAATTTAACCGGAGATACATCTTTAGATTTCTATTCTTCAGGATATGCTTCTGTTCTATATTCTGGTTTAAAATCATTAGTTCAGATCTATGATGAATCTCTTATCCCTAAATCTATCCAACATCCTTTTGGTCCAAATCCTTCTGAAGTTAAACCAAATTTAAGAGAAGGAGAGTGGGATTATACAGGGCTCGAAAAATTAAAGAAAGGAGAACTTTCTTTAAACGTTTCGAAAGATCCTAGATATTTAATATTAAAAGTCCAACCTTACGAAGCAGAAACTGCTCCTGACGAGGGATTTCTCATTCCTATCTCCAGAAAATACGACTGTTTTTATTCAACCTACGGGGAATTTGAGAAGAAGGGAGAAGAGATCCGAATCAATATCCGAATGAGATCCTCTAAAGATGGGTCTAAAAAGGAATTCTCTCATAAAACAAGCGTTAGACGATCATACCAAGAATTGAATCCGGTCATCGAAGAGATACGCAAAACACTTTTAGGAAAACATACCAAAGCTCTTTCTGTAAAAACCGGGAACCAATACGATTCACTTGTATTTATAGATGGGAATTATATAGGTAAAACTCCTTTAAAAAGAAATGATATTCTTTCCGGTATTCATGATATCCGTATCACTAAAAACGGATATTCAGACTGGGTAGGTCAGGTTGATCTAAGAGAATCTCCTAAAGATCTGGATATTGTATTAGAAAAAGATAAAAAAGAAGGCTTTCTTTCTGTAGATTCCGACCCTCCAGGAGCTAAAGTATATTTAGGCTCTGAATATTTGGGAGTCACTCCGCTTGCAAAGATCCCGGCTAAAATTGGCTGGAATAGATTGAGATTTGTTTTAGCTGATCATGTGGACCAATTCAAAGGAGTGGAGATTAAAAAAGGAGAAGTCTCCGAGATTAAGGCGAAACTTAAAGAAGGAGAATCTGTTTCTTATTATAGAAATAAAAAGTATTTATTCTTAGATCATACTTATGACGACTTTGGGATCTATTCGCTTTATGGAAGTTTGTTATTTTACGCTGGATATTATTACTTTAATTTAAGAGCGGATCAGGCCTTGGAAAATGCAAGACCAATGGTCCAGATCACAAATTTTGTGACTCTTCAAGAATTGCAGCAGTCTTCTCCTAATTTTCAAACATTTGCTCTTTCTTATTTTTATCAGGAAAGTATCTATAATGACGCTAAGGATAAGTCCGATTATTTCAGATCTATCTCCGGAAGATTTGCAAAACACCAAGGGGTCCAAGGTGGACTCATGTTATATGGGATTGGGACAATGTTGATCCTATCAGCAACTTTTTATGCTCTTGGCTTGGATTCTGAAACCTTAGAGGTAGGAGTGGCTCCAGTTAAAACCATGCCTACATTTGTTCGAGGAATAGAAGGGCAGTATGAAACAGAATCTTACGCAAAATTTAATATGAGATTTTGATTTAATAATAAAAATATATAAAAAGAAACCGGAAACACCGGCCATGAACTTGGGAATATAATAGGCTTCCTGCATAGGGATAAGCAGGTAATCAATGGATCAAATATCTTTAAAGACGGTGGAGATTAAAGTATTTCTACCCGCAAAAAATTTCGAAATTTCTAAAAGGTTTTACCAAGAGATTGGATTCACTCAAAAATCCGAAGGTGGAGGAGTTGCTTATTTTTGTGTAGATCATTGCAGTTTTCTTCTCCAGGATTTTTATAACCAAGAGTTGGCTGAAAATTTAATGATGCATCTTTTGGTAGAAGACGTTTACGCCTGGCATAAAATTTTAAAAAGCAAAAATATAGAAGAGAAGTTCCAGGTAAAGTTAACAGACCCGGAAGAACAACCTTGGAAGATGATCGATTTTATTCTGAGCGATCCTTCCGGAGTTCTTTGGCGCATAGGCCAGAACGTTTAAAACTTAACCGAGGATTGCTTTCGAATATCTTGGAGCAAATTTTTGCCTTCCCCTTCGCCTGCACATCCTGTGCAGAGCTCCGGGTCGCTCCGCCATCCTGGCTGCGCTCTCAGGCAAATAATTTGTTCCAAGATACTATTTTGTAAAACAATCCAGAAGTTCGATTCTAAGTTTTAATATAAGAATACAATCTAAAACTTCCCAGAACTAAGATCCCATCTTCATTGCGGGAAGGTTTTAGGATTTCTGAAAGTTTTTCCGGAAAGATTGAGTAAGACCCATATCCTTCCGGAAGTTTGAATTCTTTCGAATCTATAAAATACAAATTTGACTTTTGGTTTTTTGTATAATCCAAAAGTTTTTCTGCCATGGATTCTCCTTCTTTGTCTGGCAAAAATCCAGCCAAGACAGAGAATCTTTTACCTGGGAATGCAGATGCCAAAGAGGCAAGAGTAACTCTGATTGCATCTGGATTATGGGCAGGATCAAATACAATAAATGGGGAATTGGATATAATTTCCAATCTACCTGGCGGACGAGGAAGTGGTGCTGTAACTATACTTTCTGTTTTTTCGATCCCAATTTTATTTTTGGAGATGATCTCTTCTAATCTATGTACAATAAACTTTACGTATTCTTGGTTATGATCTAGATAGGATTTTCCTTCTGGTAGGACAGGATAAAGATATAGTTCTAAATTTCTTTCGGAACAAAACTCTCTGAGTATTTTTAAAAGAGAAGGTTCCGGTTCTAATGCGAATATGATCTTAGTTCTTTCGGTTATTATTCCTAATTTTTCCTTCAAAATTGCTTCTTTAGTATTTCCCAAAACTGCCTTATGATCTTCTCCGATAGCGCTAACTACTAGAATATCTGGATCAGCTAATTTCGTGGCATCTAATCTTCCGCCTAAACCTGCTTCATATACTTGGACTGCAATATCCCTTTTTTCGAATAGAACGAATGATCCTAAGGTAAACCATTCAAACCAGGAAAGAAATGAAAGTTCTTCTGAATTACTTTGTGAAAATAGTATATTAGAGATATCTTTTAGATCTTCTTCATTTACCGGGTTAAAATTTGGACTAAGTCTGATCCTTTCTTTTGGATCGAATAGGTGGGGAGAAGTATATAAACCTGTTTTGTATCCAAGATTAGAAAAACTTCCCGCTAAAAAGTGAGAAACGGAACCTTTTCCATTTGTTCCTACTACTGAGATCCTAAGTCTTTCTTTTTTTCGATTTCTCCAACCGTACGAATCTACTAGGTTACGGAATGGATCCAGGGAATAATCCCCAAATACATTAAAATTTCGAGTTTTCTCTAAATTGGTTAATTTGGATCCGAATTCTAAAAAATCTGGGTTAGACATTTAAAATTTTCTAATATTCTTCTCAGGCGTATCCAAGCGCTTTTAGCAGTCTGGATCTTCCTTTTTCTATTAGGTCAGGACTTAAGTTTACGCCAGTGAATAATCTGAATTGTTCTACTGCTTGGTAGAGAAGCATTTCTGTTCCGGGAATGACCTTCGCTCCCTTCTTCTTAGCACCTAAAACCAAAGGAGTTTCCAATGGATTATAAACTATATCGAATACAACCTGTCCTTCTCTAAAACAAGACTCTGGGATTGCTGGTCCTGGATCTTTGCCTTTCATTCCGAGAGGAGTTGTATGAATGATCAGAGAATATTCTGAAAAATTCTTTTGAACTTCATTCAAATCTGAAGATTGTATCTTTGCAGAAGAAATATTGGAAAGTAATCCGATCAATTCTTCAGAAGTTTTAGAATTTCTTGCTGCAATAGTAAGATCTTTCACTCCAGCTTCGTTCAATAATGTGAAAGAAATTCCACGAGCGCTTCCTCCGCTTCCGATCAATAGAACTTTTCCTTTTAAACTTTCGGGAAAAGATTCTTGGATAGATCGGACTGCGCCTATTCCGTCCGTATTATGCGCGCTAATCGATCCGTTCTCGAAAACTAAAGTGTTACTTGCCTTAACTGTTTGAGAAGTCTGGTCTGTCTTATCTGCGAGAAGGAATGCAATTTCCTTATGAGGAATGGTAACTGACAAACCTCTGACTCCGAACTTGGACAAAGAAAGAAGTTCCTTTTTTTCCAAAGTTTCCACTGGAAAAACCAAATAGCCGCAGTCCAGACTCAGGTCTTCGTACCATGAGCTATGCAATAGTGGTGATAATGTATGAGATAGGGGGTGACCGACGATCCCGAAGTATTTTGAGCTGTCTCGAAAGATTTTCAATGGGTTTCGCTTCTTTTTTACTAAAATTCTCGACTTTATCCGAAAACCCGGAAAACCTGTAATGCAGATGGGAATCCTGGCCTCGCTCAACGATTTTCTCCCTTTACTCGGCACTCAACCCTTTTTAGTTTTAGCTTCTTCTTCGGGTTGGTGGACGACATTCACGGATATACTGTTTGTTCTGTCTATTAGTGGCGGTTTAGCTTGGTATTTTTATTATTATAAAAGAAAGGATCTTTTAGGTGGTTACTGGGTAGCGTTTTTAGTCGCTATTCTGGGATCTCTGATCATTCTTTCTATCTTTCAAGACCTGATCCGAGAAGTGGTGTATTGGTTAATCTCACCAAAGATCGGAATTTACCAGGTTGCAAATGTGAATTTGATCGCGGTACTTTTGGGCGGATATTCAATGCTCTATATTATGAACCGTATCAATCATAATAAAGAACGCAGAGATTGATATAAGGGCGACTCACTCGCTTTGCTCGTGATCGCGCTCTACGCTTCAATCCGCTTCGCGGGATTTTCGCTGCGATCGCTGTCGCGTACTTAAGACAAATACACCGCTATAGAGTATAACTCTGGTTTTAGTTTTCGGTCTTTTGTTTTTCCGCCAAAGTCATTTCGAATACTTTGGCGTATTTTAAGAAATTATAATAAAAGCCCATAATTGCGAGGATCAGTCCTCTTCTTCCATCCAAAAATCCTAGTCTTACAAAATACATCCAAAAGGATTTGTATCCTGCTTCTAAAAGAGCTAAGATTAAACCGCTTCGTTTTCCTTTTCCGAATTTTTCAGTGGCAGCAAGTTCCGAGTATCGATTGATAAAGCTCACATGATCGAATAAGTTTTCGTAGGAATAATGGAATACTGGATGTTTTAACTTCTTTCTTTTTCCGGACAATTCTACTGCTTCGTGGACCTTTCCACCTACAAATTTGCCTTGGGATTTTAAGAACAGCCTGGCCCTATAATTTGGATACCAGCCTCCGTGCCGGATCCATTTTCCCATGTACATGGTAAGTCTTGGGATGATGAATCCGTCTTCTTCCGGTTCTCCATTCTTGAATAAGTTTTTGATCTCTTCTTTTAGGCCTGGAGAAAGTTCTTCATCCGCGTCTAGAGTGAGTATCCAAGGACTTTTAGCTAAAGAGATTACATGGTTTTTTTGGGAAACGTAATCATCGAACTTTCGAAGAACTACTTTCGCTCCCTTCTTCTTTGCAATACTTTCGGTTTTATCTTTAGAACCGGAATCGAGTACTATGATCTCATTTACGAAATCTAGAGAAGATAGACATCTTTCGATATTATCTTCTTCGTTTAATGTGATGATACAGGCTGAGATTGGTAACATCAAGCGCGGGAAAAATCCTGGTCTCTTACGGATTTAAAATTAGACGTAAGGGGAACTTCTAATCTGGCGATGGTTACGTCTTTGCGGATGATGATCCTGAAAAAAGAAGGATCGATACCTTCTCCTTTTAGCATGATTAATATAAGTGCGAGTCCCAACCCGGCTCCTTCCGTATTGTCAGCGTTATCTAAATAGAATTGGGCAATGTCTCCGTACTGCATTCCTTTTTCTAATTTTTCACGAAGAGATTTTTCCTCTTCTATAGTAACTGGTGTATTGTTTGTGACTTCGACCCGAATTCCGTCCATGGAATAGTCGAAGGAGATCAGACAGAAATATCCCTTCTTTTTGGATTTGTTTCCGTATTCTTCCGCCATTCTTTCGGAGAATAATTGCTTATATTCGGAGACTCCTTTTTTGTACTGGATCGGATTTTCTATATCGTATCCTTTTTCCTCGAAGAAGATCCTTTTTTGATTTGCCTTGCAGGCGTTGATCGATAATTCTTTTACGATAGTGTAAATCGTTGGAACAAGGGTGGGATAAGTGACCTTATCCAAGATGAGCTCGATCGCTTGTTGGATATGTTCCTCGACCGATCTGGTGATTCGATGGGTCTTTAGAGAGAGGATTCTTCCGTCCTCCACCGTAAGCCGGATATTGTCTGATATATCCCGGATTTCCTGACCCATTAACCTTGAACTTTTCGGAACTCGATTTGTTTGTCAAGAGACTCATTCTAATAGCTTTAAAAAAGGTCCGTTCTAATTCGGTCCGAATTTTGCCAAAATTCTTCCCCTATGTTTTAGGGATCCTTCTATTTTCTTGGAACACCTACGCGGATTCCTGGTCTTGGAGCGGGGCCTATCTCATCCAACCGGAAACTTTGGAATATTCCGGTCCTGTTCAGATCCAAGTGAAGGACGGTTTGGTGGAGAAAATATCTTCTTCTTCCACGTCAAAGGAACCACTGTTCGTTTTGCCTGGATTCTGTGATTCTCATGTAACCTTGGGAGCAAATTCTCTGGGTGGCTGGAAGGAACGTTCCGAGTTGGAATCCGATCTGAAACAATTTCTGCTACATGGGTTCACTCATATCCAGAGTATCGCAGATCCTCCTTGGGCTTCTGAACTTTCTGAGATCAGAAAAAAGAATTCTCAATATCCTCGCATCTCTGTTCTTCCACCTGTTTTGCTCGCTGAATCCAAAGAAATTTCTGCATCCAAAGTTTCAGGTTATAAAATACTAAAATCACCTGAAGAAGCGATGTCGTCTCTTTCTGGTAAAAGAGGAAAGATCCATTTATTCTTAAGGCATAACGAAGGTGAAACTTTCGAAGTAGATGGAAAACTTCTTTATAGAATGAGAAGTGAAGCGGAGAAGAATGGATTAGAATTATCAGTCTCCACTTTCGGCGAAGAATTTGCAAACTGGGAAGCGTTGTCTTCCGAAACGAAGGTGTTGTATCACCCAATTCCGGAAACTTCTTCTATTCGTCCCGTTGCTCATAATTTGGTGAAACAAATTTGGGCTCCACTTTTTGGGATCTATTTTACTAGAAAAGGAATAGGAACTTCTTCCTTTGCGGAAGAATGGGAAAAATGGACCGAATGGAGTCCTACTTTTAAAGAAAGAGCGCTGTCTAAAGAAGTGTTATCTACTTTGCCTGCACTTTCCGGATCGGAAAGAGAAGAAGCAGAGAAAGAATACGAATCCTATCTTGCTTTCTTGAGGGCTCGCAAGAATCTGACCCTAAGGATCTTACTCGGTTCGGGTGCGGGTCACCAACTACAGTTCCCTGGGATTTCCGGCTGGAAGGAACTGAGAATTTTATCTGAAGTTCTGGGACCCAAAGAAGCATTGAGAGCGGCAACTGAAACCACCTGCCAATATTTGGGGGCGGCTCATGAGGGAAAGATCCGAGTAGGTAAACCGGCTCATCTTTTGATTTTTAGAGAAGACCCTCTCCAAAATTGGGATAAACTAAAAACATTAAGAACGGTTGTGACGGAGAGAGTGAAAACCGAGATCTCTTCTCCTGAAAAAAAGAAAACAGAGAGGCGGAGACGATGAACGAAGATCAAAAAGAACTGTTTCAAAAATTACTGGACGAAAGTTTCAGAAAAAAAGCGGCCTTAGAGCCTGGAGCAAAAGTTTCTGCGTTAGTCACTAGTTCTAAATCGGATTACGTTTTCATAAAGATCCAAGGAGCAGGTCTCTCAGGGATTATCGCCGCAGACGAATTTACAGAAGCTCCTCCTAAACAGGGAGAAACTATCGAGGCATATTTTTTACAGGAATCTTCCGGAGACCAATACTTCACCACTTGTTTGAATGGGGACACAATCTCCAAAGATATGGTATCTGTAGCTCATACCGCCGAGATCCCAGTTTTAGGTCATATCACAGGTGAGAATGATGCTGGCGTAGAAGTCAAGTTAGGCGAACAAACAGGGTTCTGTCCGTTTTCTCAATTAGATCCTGAGCTGAAAAAACAAAACAATGGAGTAGGCAAAAGGGTCCGTTTCCTCATTTCAGAAGTGGGGAGCAAAGGAAAGATAATCGTTTCCCAAAAGAAAATCGCAGATAAAGAAAGAGAGGCCAAAATTTCAGTTCTGAAAGGAGAATTGAAACCTGGAATGTTCGTCACCTGTAAGGTCAAATCTGTTCATACTTTCGGATTGATCGTCGAAGCAGACGGACTTACCGCACTTGTACCTGCTTCCGAGGCAACTTTCAAAAAGGGAGCGGATCTTGCTAAAGATTTCCATCCTGGACAAGTTCTAAGAGCAAAAGTTCTAAAATTAGATTGGGAAGAAGGAAAACACAGCTTTACTGTTAAAGATTTTCTTAAAGATCCTTGGGCCCAAAATGTTCCATTCAAAGAAGGTGATTTGGTCACAGGAACTGTAGAAAGTGTAAAACCTTTTGGAGTATTCGTAAAATTGAATGAACAATTTTCCGGATTGGTTCCTAACAGAGAAACTGGATTACAAAATCGTACACCTGCCGCGCAACATTTCAAAATGGGAGATTCAGTTTCTGCGTTTGTAACAGAAGTGAATATAGGCAAAAGACAGATCTCACTTTCTCTTGCGAAAGCAAAAGAAGTTCAGGAAAGATTGGATTATAGCGGATATCTTTCTGAAGAAACTTCTTCTACTGGATCTTTCGGTGCGATCCTTGCAAAATCCTTAAATAAGGGACAGAAAAAAGGATAAATGGCTCTCCGGATCGCATTGTATCGACCGGAGATACCTCCCAATACTGGGAATATCGCCCGACTATGCGTCGCCTTAGGAGCAGAGTTGCATATCGTAGGAGAACCTGCCTTCGAGTTGTCTGAAAAAGCAGCAAGAAGAGCAGGATTAGATTATTGGGATAAACTAAAATTGACTCTCCATTCTAGTTGGGAGGCTTTCTCAAAATCTTTAGACTCTGATTCCAAATTATATTTAATATCCACTAAGGGTAAAGTTTCTTATACAACTCCTCAGTACGGGGAGAATGACGTATTTTTGTTCGGAAATGAAACATCAGGATTGCCTCAGGAAATTTTTCAATCTGAGATCCCAAATGGAATTCTTAGAATTCCAATGGAAGAAGATTGCAGATGTTTAAATTTGAGTAACGCAGTCGCGGTAATCGCATACGAGGCATTGCGCCAAATTCGTCGTTGGTGACTTAGGAAACTGTCTTCCGAAAAAAATCGGATTTACATCCCTCGAAAAAACCAGTCCTATGGAAAAATATGGGAATGTCCTTTTCCCTAGGAGAGATAGAAGCCCGCATTAGGGAACTCCTAGCAAACGGTTTAACAGGTAATTCCCAGGATTTCCATGCGTGGATCCGTATGGACACTCTTCGAAAATTCAGAGAAGAGCCTTCCTTCTCACCTGATTGGGTCCCTACTACTTTAGATGCTCTTGTTACCTCTGGAGAAGCAGCAAAAAGTAAATTAGATCCTAGAGAATATACTCTTTCCGCAGAATCAACACTACGTAAAAAAACTTTAAAGAATGAAGAGTACCTTCTTCTTGGCCGCACAGAATTCCAACCAATGCAATATGTAAGAAGCAGAATGGAATCTTTCCTAAGAGCGAACGGAATCGACGAGGACCTAATTGTGGACCTCACAATAGGTTCCATTGAAGCGGTCGAGAACGCAGTCAAATACGGTGATGGTGGAAATGTAGAAGTTGCCTATACAATCGAAAAAAGTGGAATTTTTAAGATCCGACTGGTGAACAACCTGAGAGAATTGAATATCGAAGAAGATATAGAAAGAGGAAAATTTTCTTCCACAGCCACTCTGATGAGAGGTATGATGGTAATGCAAAAATTATTCGATAAAATGGATCTGGAAATCTTAGAGGATAAAAGACAGGCCTTATTTATGGCCGAAAAAATCCTTCCGAAGTAAATTCCGCAGTTTTTAAGTTTTACACTTCTTCGATTTTCGGGTCTTTCTTTCCAAGAGTATGTCTTCGATATTTAAAATTCATTCCAATTACAAAGCGGCCGGGGACCAAGTCCAAGCCATAGAAAAAATAGGCCAAGCATTTCATAAGGGAGAAGATAAAGTCACCCTAGTGGGTGTGACTGGCTCCGGAAAAACATTCACCATGGCACAGGTGATCGCAAATATGGGACTTCCTACATTAGTCCTATCACATAACAAAACCTTGGCGGCTCAGTTGTTCCGAGAGTTTAAGGAGTTTTTCCCGGAAAATGCTGTGGAATACTTCGTTTCTTATTATGATTACTACCAACCCGAGGCTTACGTACCTTCTTCTGATACTTTTATAGAAAAAGATATGTCGATGAACGAGGAGATAGATAAGCTCAGATTGAGAGCAACTTCTTCTTTGTTAGAAAGAGATGATGTTGTGATCGTAAGTTCTGTTTCTTGTATTTATGGTTTAGGATCTCCAGAAGAATATGTGAACTCTGTAGTCGCCTTACAAAAAGGGGATATCATAGATAGAGATCAGGTCATTCGCAAACTTCTTCATATACAATACAATCGTAATGATACAGACTTCTCCCGCGGGAATTTTAGAGTTAGGGGAGATTCTATCGAAGTTTATCCTGCGTATCATACCGACGGATTCCGGATCGAATTTTTCGGCGACGAGGTGGATTCAATTTCAAGAATTCATCCGGTTACTGCTCAGGTAATCGCTAAACAGGAAAAATGTTTTATCTATCCTGCAAAACACTTCATCATGTCTGCTCCTTTGGTAAAGGACGCAGTTAAAAGAATTAAAGATGAGATGGCTGAACAAGAGATCAAGTTCACAAAAGAGAATAAATTTTTAGAAGCGCAACGTATCGTTTCCAGAACAAATTACGATATGGAAATGCTGCAAGAGATGGGATACTGTAACGGGATCGAAAATTATTCCCGCCATCTTACAGGAAGAAAGGAAGGAGAAAGACCTGCCTGTCTCATCGATTATTTCCGCGGAGATTTTTTACTTATAGTGGATGAGTCTCACGTAACAATTCCTCAGGTTGGAGGAATGTTTGCAGGCGATAAAGCTCGTAAACAAACTCTGGTAGATTTTGGATTCAGATTACCTTCTGCCCTAGATAATAGACCTTTAAACTTTACAGAATTTGAATCTTTAACTCCTAAAACTCTCTATGTATCTGCAACACCAGCGGATTATGAATTAGAGAAGAGTAAAACAAGAGTAGAACAGATCATCCGTCCTACAGGACTTTTAGATCCGAATGTAGAAGTTCGACCTACTAAAAACCAGGTAGAAGATCTTTTAGTAGAGATACGGAAAAGAATCGATCTGGGAGAAAGGGTTCTTGTCACCACATTGACCAAAAAAATGTCGGAAGACCTCTCCGATTATTATAAAGAATTAGGACTTAAAGTTTCTTATCTGCATTCAGAGATAGAGACCTTAGAAAGGATAGAGATTATCCGAGATCTTAGAAAGGGGATTTATGATGTCCTAATAGGGATTAACCTTTTGCGAGAAGGTTTGGATATCCCAGAGGTTTCCCTTGTTGCCATTTTAGATGCCGATAAAGAAGGTTTTTTAAGAAATTATAAATCTTTAATACAGACAATCGGTAGAGCCGCGAGGAATATCAACGGAACTGCGGTATTATACGCGGATAAGATGACAGATTCTATGACCAGAGCCATAGAAGAGACCAAAAGAAGAAGAACGATCCAAGAAGAACATAACCTGAAATACAGGATCTCTCCTCAAACGATCAAAAAGGAAATTGCCGATATGATCGAAAGGACCGAAAAAGAACTGGCTCCTGAAGAATACGCGGCAGAAGAGATCAATAAGAAGTTCAGAGAGAAAAACTTCTCTTCTAAAGAAGAAATGAAAGAGAAGATCAGAGAAGAAATGTTAAAAGCAGCAAAGGAACTCGATTTCGAAAGAGCGGCCTTACTCAGAGACAAAATGCTTACTATCAAAGTCAATCCTACAGAGGGAAAATGAGATTAGACATCACAATTATTACCATACTCATCACAGCGGCCATAAGCCTTTATACATTATATGGAGATCAGAATCTTTTAGATAAACTGATCCTCAGGCCATTTAGAGACTCTAAAGAAGGGAACTATTATACATTAGCTACGAGTGGATTCGTTCACGCGGATTTTTCTCATTTATTCTTTAATATGCTGACCCTTTACTTTTTTGGAAGGCATGTGGATCTGGTGCTTGGACCTGTGGGATTTATGGGTCTGTACTTAGCAAGTATACTGATTGCAAATTTGGTATGTTTTCAGAAAAATAAAGGGGATGTAAATTATGCAAGTCTAGGTGCTTCAGGTGGAACTTCTGGGATCGTATTTGCTTCTATCCTATTCTATCCGTATTCTAAAATTTTCTTTTTCTTTATACCGATCCCAATACCAGGACCACTCTATGCAGTCTTGTATGTAGCCTATTCTTATTATGCTTCTAAGAATAGACAAGATGGGATCAATCACGATGCACATCTTTATGGAGCATTAACTGGACTTGCGGTTGCAATCTTAGTACAACCGAGTTCCTTGACTTCTTTCGTGCAATACGTGTTTGGCGGATTGATATAATAAAATACGAAAGGATTAACCTCCTTTCGCGATTTTGTCCTTTATAAAAGCCTTAAATTTATCCGAACCAAAACTAACATCCATTTTGATAATCTCTGGAGCGAGATAAGGATGTTTTTTCATAATATATTCTTCAATCGCTGCATACTTGTCTGCTTTTGCTTTTAGAAGGATTTTGTTTTCAGAATCGATTGTGAGCTTTCCTTCCCATTGGTACAAAAGAGCTACTTCCGGAAAAATGGTGCCGCTTACTATGATACCAAGCTGGAGCATTTCTGCGATATACTCTTCCGCTAGATCGCGATCTGCCAGAGTAGTGAAGACTAAAATTTCTTGAGATGAAGACATGGTTCCTCCGAGAAAAAGGAGGATAAGAAGTATTCATTCTTTGTCCAGTCTTTCTTTGTAAAGAACGGATCAGTATCTAGGAGCATTCGGATCGGAATAATTTCCTTTGCCCGAATTTGGCATAGAGCCTCTGGATGAAGAAGGAGTGTAATCATCACAAAGATTACTGCATCTTCCGATACAATCTTCTCTCTTGCGATCCACAGTTACTGCGGTAAAAACAGTCTCTACCTTAGGGATTGGATATTGGGCCCAACATTGGCTCTTACAGTTTCCGTATTTAGCAGCGCAGTTCCGAGCAGTGTTTTGATCGGAACCTGCGGAAATCATCATATCAAAAAGTTCCTGTTCTTCTCTGGTTTTGAACTCGCCTTTTTTACCTTTTTTGGATAATTCCTGTTTGCTTAGGTTGGCATTTTCAGCTTCTGGAAAATCGTCTACGGAACCTTTTCCTTTTATTTTGCCGGATTCGTTGGAACTCCAATCCACTGCGAAGAAGCAGTTTAGAATAAAGAAGAATAGTAATATTCCGAATTTAATTTTCATCAGATTTCTAAAAACTAAACCTTTGGGATTAGGATTTGCTAAATATTTTCGTCGTTTAACAAATAAATACATAATTTTTGCGCTCTTTTACTTAGAAATCGACTGGAAAAAAATTTCCAAACCAGGTCTCAATAGTATTGAATGTAGGATAACCTACAATAGAGTCTGTCTAAGCAGTACTTAAGACCTAAGAAATTGAATGGGGGGTCTTTTAGTGAGTAGTTTTTTTACAAGTATATCAGTAAAACGTTTCTTTCTCTTCTCTTTAGTTATCCTTTTTATTTCTAATTGTAGTGCACTAGACTGGGGCTGGGTCAAACTCCCTTCTGGACTCGCCTGGGACCAAAACGAAACCTTAGATAGAAACCCTGTAGAAGGTTTTCGGGTAGAATTTCCGGAAGAATTGGGACTGGATTCCAGGCCCTTGGTGGAACTTTCCAAAAAACTCAGAAAAGAAAAAACCGAGGTCCGTTCTCTTCTCATCTTAAAGGAAGGGAATCTGGTATTTGAAAGATATGCCGGAGGGATCTCCAGAAATCATAATCATAATATGTATTCTGTGACCAAATCTGTGGTCTCCATGTTACTCGGGATTTGTTATACAAATGATTGTGGAGTAGATTTAGAAGATAGTCTTTCCTCTGCTGAGTCCAGTTTGCCTGGCCTTCTTCCTTCTGAATTAAAAGGAAAAGAATCTATCCGGCTCAAAGACGCATTACGCATGAGTTCCGGAATGGGCTGGGATTCATTTCCTAAAAAGGAAGATATTAGAACGGACGCAGATCCGCTTGCGATTGCTTGGATCCCTACTGTATCTTCCGCACCTGGAACTAAATTCGAATATTCTAATGGAGATACTCAATTAGTCGCGGGTTATCTGGAAGCCAAGACAGGTAAGACATTATATGAATATTCCAAAAACACTGCATTCTCTTGGTTAGGTTTTAAGGGAGAAGAATGGAATACATCCAAATCAGGAAGACAGACCGCGGGATTTGGACTTCGTTTGAGACCGATCGATATGGCGAAACTCGGACAGCTTTATCTGGACGGTGGAAAATGGAATGGTCGTCAGGTATTAAAGCCTGAATGGATCGCTATGACCTTAGAGCCAGGCATTGAAAAAAGATACGGGCTGCAATTCTGGATCCATGAATTTGAAGGTAAACCTAGCTTCATGGCAAACGGAAAAGGTGGCCAATTCATCTATGTGATCCCTCATCGTAAAATTGTTTTAGTAATGACAAGCGCTATCTGGGATAAAGCACCTGATTTAGTTTTAACTTCTGTATTGGATGCGATCAAGGCATCTTTAATATCTACAGATAAAATCCCTTCTCCCGATAGGGAAGAATTACTGCTTCGAGAATTAAAAATATCTGCCAGAACTTCTTTAGACCCTAAGCTTAAAGAAGGGGCAGACGAAACAAGGATTGCAGCGGAACCAGGGATGAAACAAAATCATCCATAAATGAAGACAGTTCTAATCCCAATCCCTCAAATCGATTTCGATCCCACAGAAGTATCCGTACCTTGGAAGGTTTTAAAAGAGAACGGATATAAGATCATATTTGCAACTCCAAGCGGCACCTCAGGCGAAGCTGATTTTAGAATGGTAACCGGAAAAGGTTTAGGAATTCTTTCTCCAGTTTTAAGAGCGAAGAATGATGATGTTCTTCTTTATAGAGAATTAGAAAAATCGAATGAGTTTTTAAATCCTAAAAAGTATGAGTCTGTAAAATTAGATTCTTTTGATGTGCTACTTCTTCCTGGAGGACATGCAAAAGGAATGAGAGTTTATCTGGAATCCGAACCGTTGCAGAAATTGGTAGGAAATACATTCGCAGAGAGAAAACCTGTAGCTGCGATTTGTCATGGAGTACTTCTTGCTGCAAGATCCAAAAATCCTAAAACAAAAAAGTCCAGCTTATACGGACTGAAAACCACAGGGCTTTTGAAATCCCAGGAACTTTTGGCATGGAATTTAACCAGGGCTTGGCTTGGAGATTATTATAGAACTTATCCTACACCATTGCAGGACGAAGTAATTTCATTTCTGGAATCCAGCACTGATTTCCAAGAAGGGCCAATGCCTATAGCGAGAGATAGTTTTTCTAATATTAAACCGGGGTTCAGTATTATAGATAAGTCTTATCTTTCTGCAAGATGGCCTGGAGACGCGCATAAGTTTGCCCGTGAACTTCCTGAATTCTTCGGATAGTTCTGGTTTTTGATTTTCCTTTAGCATACCGTATGCATATTGACTATAGAGGGTATGGATCATCTGCTCTCTATTAAGAACAAAATGAGCTCCAAAGAACATTATATTTTTCTGGATGTGGGAGACACTCTCCTAACAATGAAAAAGCCAGCAGGCGAAGTGTATTTTGAAGTTCTAAAAGAATTCGGCCTGGATGGTTCTAAACATCCAAACGGTTATATGGAGCGAGCCTTTCGTAAGGCATATGCACACATGACGCGTCATCCACTTCCTGACTTTAGAGATAAGTTTCACGCACATGAAGATGGAAGCGAAGGCTGGTGGAGAGAATTACTTGGCTTCTTCTTAAAAGAAATTGGATCAGATCTGGAACCAGATCCTATCTTCCAATCTATATTCAAACGTTTTGATGAACCTTCCGTCTGGGAAATTGATCCTGGTTTTTATGAGTTAGTTGAATTTGCAAAACAAAGAGGTTCTGGTCTAGGGATCATTTCTAATTGGGATCATAGACTCAAACAATTATTAGCGAGTGTAGGTGTTCTTGATCATTTTTATCCTGTAATTGTCTCTGCAGAATTTGGATATGAAAAACCTTCTCCTTTGATCTTTCAAGAAGCGGAGAAGATTGTGGGACTTTCTCCTGACAAATTGGTTTATTGTGGAGATAAGGTGGAGTTGGATATTGTTCCTACAAGATCAAGAGGATGGAGTGCATTTCATAAACATGCAGAAGGAGATATCCGAGATTTGGGCGAGCTGACCGCTATACTAAAAAAAGGGTAGTTTATTCCCTTTCGAATTCTTTTCTTCTTCCAAACAAGTCTAACCGAATACAAAAAAGAATCGAGTTAGAACAAAAATGAAAGTACTCGCCGTCTCCGGAAGTTTAAGAAAAGGTTCTTCCAACACAGCCTTATTACTCGCAGCCCAAAGGATCTCAAATGATTCTTTGCAAATTACTCTCGCAGATCCATTAGATCGGATCCCACATTTTAATCCAGACTTAGATACAGACACTCCTCCTAAAGAAATTACGAAATGGAGAAGGGAACTGAAAGAAGCAGATGCAATTCTTTTCTCTAGTCCAGAGTATGCGTTTGCGATCCCAGGTGTTTTAAAGAATGCTTTGGATTGGATAGTGTCAAGTGCCGAACTTTATGGAAAGCCTGTTGGACTCATCAATGCATCTCCTGGTTATGGAGGAGCCTCAAAAGCACAAGAAGCACTTATTCAATTATTGAATGTTCTTACAGTTAAGATTAACGATGGTTGTGTCTTAAGTATTTCCGGCGTAAACAAAAAGATAGATTCTGAAGGATACATAACGGATGCTCAGACAGAAGAAGAACTTCGAAATTGTTTGCAGAATATAGAAAATTTAATCAGGGAATCAGGTTAAAATACTTTTCTTAAATGGCTTGATCGTCTACTTTTGTCGGAATCTTCTTCTGGGAGCATTTCGGTGAGATTTAAAGCCATCATAGTCGTATTCTTTCTATCACAAATTTTTTGCGTAAACTGCGGCAAAAAATTCGATCGTGAAAATGGAGTATTGATAGAAACTATACAAGCTACTTCTTATAAAGAAGGGTATCGTCCGGAAAACGTTTTTATTTCTGGAAAGTCTTGGAAACCTTTCGTTTCAAAAACACCTAAGGAAGGAATTACATTTTTCTTTGCCAGTGAATCCAAGATGGATCGGCCAGGAGTTACAGCTGGTTATACTCAAATAGATTCCATCGTATTTGTATGTCCTGGCGCTAGCGTTCAAGAATATAGAACATATGTAAACGCGGGCTATCAAGGAAGAGCAAAATGTGGAGAAAAATTTAAAATAGGTTCTCTTGTACATTCTTTATATGTGGAACCTGTTCTTTCTGACGCGTCGCAATCAATCGAGTTAGATGAGATCGAGTTTTATAAAAATGATAAAAAAGCCACAGTGTTATTCCCAATAGGAATTGATGGAAAAGTGACTGCGAGTTCCGTAACTGAACCTAAAGAAGGATATCCTGCGTATAATCTTTTCGACGGAGCGAAAGAGTTCGGATGGGTAGAAGGAAAACCTGATGATGGGCTCGGAGAATATGTACAAATTGATCTAGAAAAAGAGATAACTCTATCCGGATTAGAAATCTATAACGGATACCAAAGATCAGATGAGCATTTTAGAAAGAATGGTAGAGTGGAAAAACTTTCAGTCTCCAATGGAAAAGAATCTAGTTCGGTAACCCTTTTAGATAGAGCAGGAGCCCAAAGAGTTCTTTTATCTAAGCCATTATCAGGCAAACAGTTTAAATTTACTATTGAAGCAGCTTGGTCCGGAGAAAAATGGAAGGATACTGCTCTAAGTGAAATGATACTTTTAGGTCCGAATTTAGAACGTTATACCGTGAACGATCCTCAGTTTTTGGCTAAAGAAAGATCTATTATAGAAAAATCCAAAGGAACTCCAATCGGAGAAATTTTGGGAGATCGATTGGCAAATGTAGAATGTATGGTTGATGATAGTATTACATTACGTCCTAACGGTAGCTTCGTATATTGGAGATCTTCTTCTGGAAGTGTAGGTACAGATGTTGTCATGGACGGGAATTGGATTTTAGAAAAAAATTCGAAAGAAGAAAGCCAAATCTATATTTTTGGAAGATTATACAGCGTGTATAAAACTATCACGAATACTGGGACAGGTCCTTATGATTCTGAGGATATTTCAGAAGAATCTAAAACCGAAATTTTTTCTGACAGATTAAAATTAACAAAAGTTGATTCTCATCCAGATAGCAATTGCGACGGCAATACAATCTCTTCTGGTACTATAATACTCGATATAAAGGGGACAAAAATCTACGGTAGTTACTACTAAATCTTTTATAAAAAGTATCTTACAGATGCTGGGACTGTTTTTACTACCTGGCATCTTCTTACTTTTATTTTCTGCGGAAAATCTTCCCGGAAAGGATATCTATTGGTATGGGGTCCAGGCAAAATCTCTAATCAGTACAGGCCAATTACATTCTCCTGATCTATCTTTCGTATTTCGTATAGTTGAATTAATTTTTCGGATTTTCGGAGAGTCTGAAAGATCTCTTTTCATTTTCGGATTTCTTACTTATTTCTTTTTGATCTCTTGTGGGTTTTTAACGATCCGATTTTCCAAAACAATTTTATCGGATGAAGAGATTGATAGAGGCAATTTTCCTTTTTTCCTTTTTTTATCCGGAATTTGGATCTCGTTTTTGTATCCGAAACAGGCTTGGGGTTTAGGTTTTTTCAGTATTGGGATCTCTTTCTATCTGAGATTCTTAATGGATCATAAGAATATTTATAAAAAATCTAAATATTTAATCCTTTCACTGTTTCTTATTGGGATTTCCGTTTTGGCACATTCAGTTTTTCTAATTTTTGGAATTGTATTTGGGCTTGGGTTCTTTCTGGATAAGATTGTTCAGAAAAATTCCTGGAAAATCTTAAATATAACCTCAATCACATTCGTTTTGGTTATATTATTCTATATTGCTCGTATATATATTTTCAATTTTACTTTCGGGGGAAGGATAGAAGCTGCAAATAATTTCGACGTCCCATTATTAGATGCCCATAGGATTTATGGAATTGCATTCGTTTTGGAATGGGTACTGATTTTTCTTTTCTTAATTTTAGAAAGAAAGTCCGTCTTTCTTATATGTATTTTAGGCGCTTTGCTTTTGCCTTGGGCATCCTTTGCAGATCTACAATTTAGAATTCTTTTGTCTATACTTTGGATTTCGGAACTATTTTTAAGAGGCTCCCAAAAAGCCTATATTTCAGGAATACTGATTTGTTTTATTTGGTTTTTGGGTATAAAATCAGACTCTAACAAATTTAGCCACGATTATCCAGGCTTTAGAAAGGCTGTCGAAGGTTTCCCGAAAAAATTTGAACCTGGGCTTTTAATCGCTCATCATGGGTTTTGCGAATTTATTAAATTTTATAAAGAGTATGATTGTCTATCCTGGAAACCAGATGATAAGGCGATAAATGAACTTCCTAAAAATTCAGAAGTATATAGGATCGTAAAAGATTTTTCGTATAGGGAATTGGATTCAGCCTTTGATCCCAAAGGGAAAAGGATTTTTAAGGCTCCTATAATTTCTTTGGATAATTATCTTTTGGTAAACGAAACTGATTGGGATTATTTTCATTCTATAAAAAAACAAGAAAGAGATGAAGAAAGTTTATCAAGGATTGAAAGTTGGGTTAATCCTTTCAGAGAGAGACCAAAATTCATATTAAAAAAATATGAAGGTTCCAAATGAATTCTGATCCATTTGATTTTAAAAAAAGAGTCATTCGCTCTTCTGCCAGAATGTTTTTTGGGACCCTGTATTTTAGAATAAAGAGAAGAATATTATGGATATTGCAAAGATCTAATTTTGCAAAAAATAGATCTTCAGAAAATTTTCCCTTCTTGATTTTCGAACATGAGTCTCCTCTTCTTCGAAAATTAAAAGATGTAGAGATGATCTTACAATATAACAAAATCAAAAATTTGGAAATTGCCTCTAATTGTTTGAATGGCTTGATTATAGAACCTGGCAAGGTGTTTTCATTTTGGCGTTTAGTAGGTAAACCAACTTCAAACAGAGGATTTTTACCTGGCATGCAACTTCGTAATGGAGGGTTCTACGCAAAGACAGGTGGAGGTCTATGCCAAATGACTAACTTGATCTATTGGCTGACTCTCCATTCTCCTTTAACTGTAATTGAAAGATGGAGGCATAGTTTCGATGTATTTCCTGATTCAAAACGCACCTTACCATTCGGGTCAGGAGCAACATGTGCTTATAATTATATAGATCTACAGATCCGGAACGATACAAAGGCTGAATACCAGCTTAAGGTATGGTTAGAAGGTGATTTTCTAAAAGGAGAATGGAGATCTAATCTACCAGGGGCTTTCTCCTATGAGGTTTATGAATCTAAACATCAATTTAGAGGAGAGCCATGGGGAGGTTATACTCGTCGAAACGAGATCCGTAGGAAAATATTCGAAGATGGAAGTTTAGTGGAAGATCAATTTATAACTGAGAATACAGCATGGGTAATGTATGACCCTCTTTTACCTGAATGAAGGCCGAGATATGAAAGTCTTAAAACCAGCCGAAAATTCCTATAAACATACAAAAAATGCAGAAAAATCTGCTTTAATGGCAATAATCTTATATTTTAAATAAATAATCCGTTATAGCGAATAATATTCTTGCAATATTCTGAGATATTGATCATAACTGAAATCAGGAGTATCGATTA
Organism: Leptospira koniambonensis; assembly: GCF_004769555.1. Taxonomy (NCBI): domain Bacteria; kingdom Pseudomonadati; phylum Spirochaetota; class Leptospiria; order Leptospirales; family Leptospiraceae; genus Leptospira; species Leptospira koniambonensis. The sequence continues at coordinate 1,434,116 of NZ_RQFY01000004.1, forward strand.
TGGCACTTAGATTAGGTGATGTGGCCCCGGATTTCCAGGCAGAAACTTCCGAAGGACCGATAGATTTTCATAAATATTTGGGAGAAGGTTGGGGGATCTTATTTTCGCACCCGAAAGATTATACTCCCGTTTGTACTACAGAACTTGGTTATGTTGCGAAGATTAAACCGGAATTCGAAAAGAGAAATGTTAAGGTTCTCGCGTTATCTGTGGATCCAGTAGATTCTCATAAGGGTTGGATCGGAGATATCAACGAAACCCAAAACACTACTGTAAACTATCCAATCATTGCAGACGCGGATAAAAAAGTTTCAGGTCTTTATGATATGATCCATCCGAATGCGAGCGAAACCACTACTGTTCGTTCTGTGTTCGTGATTGGTCCGGATAAAAAAGTGAAGCTAACCTTGACTTATCCTGCATCTACTGGAAGGAACTTCGATGAACTTTTACGAGTGATCGATTCTTTACAACTGACTGCGAATTACAGCGTTGCTACACCTGCAAACTGGAAACACGGAGAGGATGTGATCATAGTTCCTTCTGTTTCTGATGAAGATGCTGAGAAAAAATTCCCAAAAGGTTTTAAGAAGATTAAACCTTACTTGAGATACACTCCTCAGCCGAACAAATAATAAAGAAACATATTTGAGTTTCAGAAAGGAGCCTTCGGGCTCCTTTTTTTATATTCTATTTTTATAAAGTTTTCGGTGGAATATAAATTCCGGAACGAAATTTTCTAATAAAAAGTACACGCGGAAATCAATATTCCGGACCTGAACCTCATATCGGGGAGTTTTGTATTGCAAGCTTCTCTATAAGGAGTATAACAATGGCAACGCCTATGTTTCGCAGAATGCCGCGAAAATTAGAAGAAGTTTTGGGTGATAATGGAACGGATGAATTTGTGGACTTTATCAACGATTCTTTTGCAGCTAATAAGGAGAATGTAATGGAACTTGTTTTCGAAAGATTTGAAAAGAGACTCTCGGAAGAATTAAACGCATTTCGAGCCGAATATAAAGCGGATATTGCGGAATTACGATTAGAAATTCACAAACTTTTATCGATTCAGACTAGATGGATGTTGGGTGCAATTGTAGCTTTGACCGGAATTTTTTCCATTATAACAAAAATGTAAATTCATGAAAGGGTTTCAAGGTTTGGAAAGTCTTTGGATAGACCTGGCGGCGATCTCTTTTCTAAGATCTTGGGCCTTTTTCTTAGAATTTATAGTTTCTGACACAAGGTCTGGATTTGCTATACTAGGATGTCCACTTAGGAATGGAGGTTTAGGATTGTATTCTATCATAAGTTGGATTTCTTCCGCGGCTTTTTGCCCTTGGATCTCTGCCACAACCTGGAGGGCAAAATCAATCCCAGCAGTGACTCCACCTCCGGTAATTCGGTCTCGGTCTATGATTACTCTATCTTCTTTCACATCAATTTCTGGAAAAAGTTTTAGCACATCCAGAGAGAGCCAATGTGTGGTTGCTTTGTATCCGTTTAATAAACCTGCGGCCGCTAAAACTAAAGAGCCGGTGCATACAGAACTAACGTATTTCGAGGATTTTGATTTTTCTCTCAGCCAGTTCAGGATCTTCTCATTTTCCATGAGTCGATTCACTCCGAGTCCACCCGGAATTAAGATCAAATCCAAATCTATATTTTCATCTAAACTTTTATCTGGAAGAATGAAAAGCCCTCTTTCAGATGGAATTGGTTCCTTCGTTTCGGCGATTACATAAACTTTGGAATCTTTCATTCTGGAAAATACTTCATAAGGACCTACAAAATCCAGTGGGGTCAGATCCGGAAAGATAAGTAATCCTATATTGAACGGTTCTTGCATACATATATGGGATACGGTTAGAAAAAGTCTTCAAGTCGAATTCGAAGTAAAAAATTTAAGGAGTGAGATGGAAACCTTTCTCAGGAAATTCAAATGAATAGAAGAAGGTGAACTAATTGATAAATATCTGGGAGATTTTAAGGGGGCCTTCTTAATATCCTGATTTGGTATATTCTGAATTGGGAAGTAGAATTAAGACAGCTTGGCTAAAACAATCTACACCGAAGAATATAAGATTTTCCAAAAATTGCTAAAAAAAGCTCGGGAAGAGGCAGGCCTTACCCAAGTGGATGTTGCCGAGGCACTTAAAGCACCCCAATCTTTCATTTCAAAAATTGAGGCCGGAGACAGAAGGATAGACGTTATCGAATTCTGGAATCTGGCAAAACTTTATAAAAAGCCAGTAGACTTCTTTTTCAAGTTTGATGATAAAGCAGAACTCAGATCCAAGAAGAAGTCCCTAAAAGCTGCAAGTTCTACCAAGAAAAAATCTAAGTAATTTTTCTTTTCGATCTGTTGGACCTCCAACGATCTATCTTTCTTATATAGAAAAGAATAGCCAAGAACAACAGTCCTTCTAAAAAATTCCAATTGCCTTCAGGCAAAAAGCTAAATGAAACCGAATCGAACTTTGCTCCCTTGGACTTACTGGGTCGCCCTGATCATAACCGCATTTCTTTCCTTTTGGATCGGAAGGCTTGGTTTAAAGAATATGGATATACCTTTTTCTGATACTGGTCCGGAACAAGAAAACATCTCAGATTCTCATTATTTTGCCAGACCTCGACTTATTCTAAAAAACGTTCGGTTTTATTGGCAGAAGGATATTTTCGTAGAAGCGGATCGTCTTTCTTTGGAAGCAATTCCAAAATATGGAGAAATTCTACCTTTTGATCGACCTGATCATTTTACTCTCAAGATCTTAAACGGAAATATCAAGATCTCTTTTGAGAGTCTGGAAAAACTGATTAACGGAAGATTATTCTCTTTTCCGGAATCTACCCTTCGTAAAATAAAACTTCGCCCTATTTTTCATAACGGTATATGGAAACTTAAGATTTCGGGAGAGGTCAAATTAGTAGTTTGGGTATCCTTCGACGGGATTGCTACTGTAAAGATTGATCCGGAATCCGGTAAGATTTTGGTTGAGAATGAATCTGTCAGAGCATTATTAAATCCTTATACAAAAGAACTTTTAAATACAGTTGGTGTGTCTATCGAGGATTTGGTCCGTTTTCCTAAAGGAAAAGGTTTGGTCTTTTATGGAAACAAGGTATTCTTTGAGCCGTTTTCGGTTTTTCCAGACCCAGGGGTAGAGGGTAAGATCAAAGAACTCAAATTGGATGAGAACGCGTTAGATATCGAGTTTATTGCGGAACAAGAGGTTCCATCTCCTAAAACAAATTCCAAAAATTATATTTATGTAACCGGCGGAAAATTACTCTTCGGAGGGATTCAAGTTCATCAGGGTAGGGTCTTACTCCAAGACAGAGAAGAATCTTCCCTGTTTGAATTCTGCTTTTCAGAATATAAAAAAGCTTTGTCTCTCTCTAATGTAAAGATGGAGGAAGACGGACGTATCCTCATCTTCATGCCTGATTCTCCTCCTCTTGAATGATTCTCTTTATAAATAAAATATTTCCAATCTAACAAAAACTTATAAAATCCGGAACGTTCTTATTCGAACTCGGTCCTCTTATTGAAGAGGATGTTTATGAATATTTTCACTTCCAAATTTACATCTGTTTCTTTTTACGTTAGGAGCGGCTTGCTTCTTTTCGTGATTTTTTTAGCGAGTTGTATTTCTCCTCAGTACACAGTTGGAGGAGGAAATCCTTATCCTTCTGACTTTGTTTATAAAGGAGATCTTTTTGGATTACAAACTTGTTTGAGGTCAGGTTATTCTGTAGATACTAGAGATCCATTTACTAGAAATTTTACTCCTTTGATGATCGCGGCAAGAGAAGGAGAAGTGGAGATCGCAGAATTTTTAGTTAGAAGCGGTGCAGATATCAATGCCAAAACTAGGGACGGTCATACTGCTCTAATGATGGCCGTTTATAATCGGAACTTGGATATAGTAAAACTTCTTCTGAAGAATGGAGCGAATGTACATATCAAAAGTAAACAAGGGCATACTGCATTTTCGGAAGCAAGTTTAGAAGAAGCGATCCAGATCAAAGAGTTACTTCTTCCTTATGAGATCGGTCCAAAAAGATGAAATCGGCATTTCTGATCGTTCTTGTTTTTCTTTTTTTGGGATCTTGTATGAATGATGATCGTTGTGTAGGAGACTGCGATAAAAACTTTTCCATATGCCTACTGGTCGCGGGCAATGAAAATTCTCTAGGGATAGGATTCATTTGCAAAGTAATCTGCGATGATTGCAAATCAGACTGTCATCGGGTAACTTCTTCAGGAAGAACAACAAGCACTTCGAGAGGCGGCTCTTCTGGAGGAGGAGGTGGCGGCGGTGGTAGTTCAGGAGGTGATGGTGGGGGAGGCGGAGGCCACGGTGGAGGTGGTCATGGAGGAAGCGGAATTATATTCTAAATTTCCAATCAAAAAGAAATGTCCGGATCCGGATAAGAATGAGATATTAGGATCGAAAAGGATTTTACTCAAAGAATGAAACGATCCGCTTCCGGAAATATTTTTCAAATTGTCACGAATCTTTTAATTGTTTCGGTTTGGTTTGTGAATGGGCTCGTTTGTAAGGTTTTGGATTTGGTTCCTAGGCATCGTGAAATCGTAGCGAGAATTTTAGGAGCCGAATTTTCTTGGATCTTAACCAAACTAATTGGAGTTTCGGAAATTCTAATGGCGATTTGGATATTAAGCGGGATTCGACCTGTATTTAATGTTTGGGCACAAATCACAATCGTAATGGTCATGAATGTTTTAGAATTCTTTTTAGTTCCCGATCTACTTTTATGGGGAAGGGCGAATATACTGTTCGCTTCTACATTCTGTATTTTTGTCTTATATTCGCATAAGAATAAACCCTAAGGTTTTTATGTTTTCCTTTCTGAAAAAACATCCCTTTGCTGTTCAGGCATTTTTCGAAAGTTCGACCGTCCTGACTTTTGCATTACCTAAAGAAAAACTTGCCTCTATGATCCCAGAATGTTTAGAGTTAGATACATTCGAAGATCGTTATGCGTTTATTGCAGTAGCTTTGGTGAAGACAAAAAAGTTAAGACCTAAAGGATTTCCTGAATTCATGGGTAGTGATTTTTTTCTAATCGGATATCGTATTTTTGTAAAATATCTTACGAATACCAATCGGAGACTTAGGGGGTTGTATATTCTGAAATCCGAAACGGATAAAAGGAGAATGCAATTCTTTGGAAGTATATTCACGAGTTATAATTATTCATTGGCTAATATTACCCAAAAATATCAGGAAGACAGAGTGGAAATCAGATCCGATCTTTCCGGTTTTCGAATCATTACTTCTGATTCTGGCGAGAATATTCCTCTCCCGGAAACTTCTCCTTTTAAAGATTGGAAAGAAGCTCGAAAATTTGCCGGTCCCATGCCGTTTACTTTTACTTATGATCCCCAAAAACGTCAGGTCTTATTGATAGAAGGAGTCAGACAAAATTGGACTCCGGAACCTATTCGAATTTTAGAATATAATATCCCTTTTTTAAAGGAGAAAGGTTTAGAAGAGGCTATTCTTGCGAATTCGTTTATTATCAGGAATGTTCCATATTATTGGAAAAAAGGAAAGGTGGAATTTTGGAAACCTTAAGAGGTACTTACCAAGGAGTCTGGAATGTTGTCAGATTCAATTGGCATTACTATGCAATTTCCTTCTTTATACTTTTTGGGTCCGTTTCGATATCCGCTTTATTACCTAAGCTTCAGTACTTCTTTTATTCTTTCGGATTTTGCGGATTCATATTAATTTTCATTACGTTAGCAGTTACTCATCATATTTATGACAGATCCAATTTGTATGAATTAAATTGGTTAAACGATTGGATCGACGGCTCAGAAAAAACGATCCTGAATGTGCATGCTGGTTTTGACGAAACTAGTCATTTATTAAAGAATAAGTTTCCAAATTCGGAACTTATAGTCTTTGATTTTTACGATCCTAAACTACATACCGAAGTTTCTATAAAAAGAGCGAGAAAAGTTTATCCTCCATTTCCTGGTACGAAAAAAATTTCTACTTCTTACTTTCCGTTGGAAGATGGATCCCTTGATTGTATTTTTATAATTTTGAGTGCTCATGAGATCAGGAATGATCGTGAAAGAGGGATCTTTTTTTTGGAACTAAAACGAGTCTTAAAACCTAATGGAAAAATTGTAGTAACAGAACATTTGCGGGATACGGCGAATTTCCTGGTTTATTTCATTGGCTTTTTTCATTTTTTTTCCAAAACTTCTTGGTTAGAGACATTTGCGAACGCAGGTTTGATACAAATTGGAGAAAAAAAGATTACCCGATTTATCCGGACTTTTATACTTCAGAAGAATGGAATTACATTATAAAATCATAGGTTCTATCTTGATCTCTTTAGCCTCAGTGCATGTCATTTTTCCTAGATACTTTCAATGGAAAAAAGAACTTTCATCCCTAAGCTTAATCAATAGGCAGATGTTCTACGTTCATACATTCTTTATCGTGCTAACAGTCTTTTTGATGGGATTACTTTGTGTGACATCTTCTTCAGAATTAATACACACAGAGCTCGGTAGAAAAATTTCTTTCGGATTATTTATCTTTTGGGGGATTCGCGCCTTAATCCAATTTTTCGGATATTCTTCCGAGTTATGGAAAGGTAAAAAGTTGGAAACTACGGTGCATATAGTATTCAGCTTTCTTTGGATTTATTTTAGCGTTATCTTCTTCTTATCTTGTTTTGCGATTGGGATTTAAAACAAAAAAGGAAACCGAGTCTCCTCGGTTTCCAGTTTGAGCTATTATGAAAATTTTAAATTCTGATTCTTAAAGAAAAAACTACTTCGCAAATCCGATCTCAGCACCAACTGAATTTTTCTCGTAACCTTCCTTCTTCTCTGCTACTTCATCAAAATAGGTTTCGTAATTCGGGAAATTTGTTCCCATAATCCTATCCCAGAAATTAAAATAGAGACTGTAATTCCCGTGAAACTTTTGGTGATGAAGGTTATGATGGGTAGAAGTATTGATCCATTTTGTGATTGGATGACTTGCCCAACCTTTTGGGAAAAATTCATATCCTAAATGCCACCAAACATTCATTATCATCGCATAGAATGTATGGAATATAAATACTCCGAAATGGATCGGAACCAGGCTAATGAATGGCACTACATAGATTGCTTCTAGAAAAGCTTCTGCCCAATGAAAATTATAAGCGGCTAAAGGAGAAGGGTTTACAGATTTATGATGGATTGCATGCACAAAGGTATAAACTTTTTTGTGATGCATTAACCTATGAGCCCAATAGAACCAAGTCTCGTGCCAGATTGTGATCAAGATATAACTTAGGACCGCGTAAGCCCAACCTCTTTCGGAGATATCGAAGTAAAGTGCTCTCGGAAGATATCCTAATTTTTGAAGGCTGAAAGAGATTACTGCAACCAAACTGAACATTACCATTGTAACTGCAGATTGTTTGATCTCGTATACTACCTTCTCCCATTTTGGGAAATTTTTCTGGATCCTATATTTCTCGAAGTATCCTTTTTTCCAAACCCAGAATATAAAGAATGCAAGTCCTGCTAAAGGATAGTATCTAATAAAGTTCATTGAAAGTTGGAATAGTCCGAAATTCCGAACACATTCCCAACCGAAATCACAAGCGTTGATTGCCATTTTTCCTCCGATCTCTGTATTCAGTTTACGGTGGATTCAAAAAGAAATCGTCCTCCCCGATCGGAGTGGAATAAAATATACGTCCAGACGGATCGAAACGGACTATTTGGACTTATTTTTGCGGATCTTATTTCTGTATTCGGATGGCGTAAACCCGGTTTCCTTTCGAAAAACCTCATTAAAAGAGGATTTGGAGCCAAATCCTGAAGAGTAGGCTATGGACAATAACACTTCAGCAGGATCAGATTCGATTTTCTTTTTTGCCTCTTCTACCCTGTATTCATTCAATAATTGAAAGAAATTTTTTCCAATTTCATTGTTCAGATATTCTGAAAGTTGGTGGGTGCTTATCTCTAATTTTCCTGCCAAAAATCCGAGGGTAAGATCTTCCCTTAAGAATACCTTCTCCTTTTGAAATAAGTTTTCTAAGTTTTGTTTTATATCTTCTAGGTCTAGACCAACAAGTTGTGAGGCTCTGTATTTTTTTTCTTCTTCTACTACTCTTTGAACTTCTAAGAAAAATTCAGGAAATCCTTGGCGAAGAATATACAAAGAGCATAAGAAGACCCCGACTAAAGAACCAACTCCTTCTAAACCTCTGATAGATCCTAAAATTACGGATATGGATCCATATAATAATATGATCAAAATACAGACGCTTACTCCGAAGATCGTAAGCATTCTCGCATCCTTGTATATAACCGAGAATCGGAAACCCCAAAACAAACGGAAGAATGTGGATAACAAGAAGGCAAACATCACTCCCATTGTGCTTAGCACTGGGATTTTTAAAAATAATGGAAGGCCAGTTTCCTGAAGGCTTTTAAGTAATTCGATCTTTTCCGGGCCTCCTGAAAAATAAAAAGGAGACATCCATAGAAATATAACAAGAGCAGGGATCATCTTTAGATAAAATATTTTTTTGGACTCCGGCGTGCTTCCCATGGCAAGCAGAAGATAACGTTCTATAAAAGGCCCCATGAGTCCAGACACAGGAAGATGTGTTAGATACAGACTCGGGAAGAAGATGATCATCTTGCAAGTTAGCAAGAACGCGTGAGTGAGAAAGATCCCTACTAAGAAGAAGATAAAGGCTAATAAGTTTTGTTTTTCTCCTCTTGGAGAAGAAAAAATTTCTCCCAAGGAAAACAAAAACGCGAGTCCGATCGAAAAGACTAAAAAAAGAGAAGTGTAAGATTGGATCCCAAACTGATTCATGCTGTAATTTCCGCGATGCCAACCTTCTCCGCAGCCTTAACTAAAGATAGATCTGCAGAATATAATTTTGCACTTCCTAATACGCAACTTGCAAGCAAATGTGCGTCTATCCAGCCGATTCCGAGCCCAGCCAATGAATTTCTTTCCGAAAATATCATGGTCTCTTTATGGTTTGCGATCGGAACTTCTTTCAATTGGGCATATTCGGTTAGAAAAGAATTCTTATTTTTAAAATTTCCCAAACTGAGTTCTCCCTCAACCATAGGATGACGTCGAACTAAGCCAAGGCCCAGTAATTCTACCAGTTTGGGATCTGATTTTCTGAGATGATTGATCCAAACAGAAGTATCTACGAGCACTGCACTCATTTAGAGATTTTTTTGCGGGTAGGGCCTTCTGCTTTTGGATCGCTTCCACCTAGGAGAGCCATTCTTTCTGCGGATTTTTCTCGAATAAGTGCGCGCAATCCTTCTTGGACGAGACGTGTCTTTTCTAGGATCCCGGTATAGTCTTGTGCACTGGAGATCAGCTCGTCTGGAATATATAATGTGGTTTTGACAGCTATCATGACTGGTAATATATGGTGTTAAATGCCATATGTCAAGACTTTGGAGAAGGAATATTGATTCTGAGGCGGAAATGTTGTTCCACATTGCCGCTAACAGCGAAAATTTAGAAAGTACGGTTCCTTCTCCCCGAATGATTTTCATACTTATGTCGCATAAAGTCGCAACATCATGGGAAAGTCGAGCAGCGCTTCGCGCAGAAGATTCAAAAATCCTTCCCCCTTGCATAAATAATGCCATCAGGCTGGGAATCTTGGCTAAAACCTTGACCAGGGACCCTGGGTAAAAATACTGTGTATTTCTAGCTCCTCTCTGGGGGGCGGGTAGATAGACATGCCCTCTTAGCTCAGTGGTAGAGCACTTCCATGGTAAGGAAGGGGTCACCAGTTCAAGCCTGGTAGAGGGCTAAGTTCGAATAGGTCTGTAGTTTAATGGTAGAACAAGGATCTCCAAAGTCCTTGGTGGGAGTTCGATTCTCTCCAGACCTGGAGTTTTTTCCGCAGGTTCTTAGAGTTTAGGAAGGATTTATATAGTGAAGTTTGGCGCATTTGTACAAGAATGTAGAGAAGAACTTAAAAAAGTTCAATGGCCGAATAGACAAGAGGTGATGCAGTCCACCATCGTTGTTCTAGTCACGGTGTTATTTTTCTCTGCCTTTCTATTCTTTTCGGATACTGCGATTGTAAAGTTGCTTACCGGATTCTGGAATCTGTAAGAACTTAGGATAAAATGTGATTATGATGGCTGATTTGAAATGGTATGCGTTACAGACTTATTCCGGTCACGAGAATAAGGTCCAGAAAAATCTGGAAAAGCTGATCCAACAGCGTAAGCTGGAGGAGAAGATTTCTCAAGTGCGTATTCCTACCATGGAAGTCGCCGAGATGAAGAACGGCAAAAAGAAGGTCACTAAGAAGAAACTTATGCCGGGCTATGTTCTTGTTGAAATGGATATGGACGAAGACCTTCGATTCATGATCCAAAGTCTTCCTTCTGTTTCTACTTTTGTAGGATCAAAAGATGGAGGACCTGAACCTCTTTCCGTAGACGAAGTGAAAAATCTTTTCGCGGAAACCGGAGAGTTCCAATCTGAGGAGCCAGTTACTCCTAGATTGTTGTTTAAAGTGGGAGATAGCCTGAAGATTATCGATGGCCCTTTCGCGAATTTTACTGGAGTCGTAGACGAGATCTTCCCAGACAAAGGGAGACTCAGAGTGAAGGTGGAGATTTTCGGACGCTCTACCCCTGTGGAATTAGATTATCTACAGGTCAAAACCGAACCCTGACCGGTGGGAGAACCGGGAGAAACAAATAAGGTGTTTCGCCAATGGCAGCAAAAAAAGTAGTAAAGCAGATTAAGCTCCAGGTTGAAGCCGGTAAGGCCAACCCTGCTCCTCCAGTCGGACCGGCTCTCGGTCAGGCAGGATTGAACATCATGGAGTTCTGCAAGCAGTTCAACGAAAGAAGTAAGTCCCAAATCGGGTACAAACTTCCGGTTGTAATCACAGTATTCTCCGACAGGAGTTTTACATTCATTACCAAGTCTCCTCCGGCAGCTCTTCTTGTTAAGAAAGCGATCGGATTAGAATCTGGTTCCGCAACTCCTCATACCACTAAGGTTGGGAAGATTTCTCGTAAGCAATTAGAAGAAATTGCTAAAACCAAAATGGAAGACTTAAACGCGAATGATCTGGACGCAGCTGTTCAAATTATCGCTGGGACTTGTCGTTCTATGGGCGTTACGGTAGAGGGTTAATTCATGAAACGCGGAAAAAAATATCGCGCGGCTAAAGAGAAAGTCGACGCAACTAAAGTTTATCCGATCGATAAAGCTGTAGAATTAGCTCAGGCTACTTCTTATTCTAAGTTCGACGGAACGATCGAAATCTCTACGAAAGTAAATTATAAATCTCTCCAAAACGTGAGGGGAACTATTTCTCTTCCTCACGGAACCGGTAAACTGGTTCGGGTTCTTGTTTTCTGTAAAGGAGACAAACAAAACGACGCGAAAAACGCAGGTGCGGAATTCGTGGGCGATATGGACCTGATCGAGAAAGTTGCTGGCGGTTGGACTGACTTTGATGCTTGCGTTGCTACTCCTGATATGATGAAGGAAGTAGGTAAGCTGGGACCGATCTTAGGACGTAAGGGTTTAATGCCTAAGCCTAAGGCTGGAACAGTTACTAACGATGTAGCTAAAGCAGTTGGCGAACTAAAATCAGGACGTATTGAATATCGTCCAGATAAAGGCGGAGTCGTTCACCTAGGTGTTGGTAAAGTCAGTTTTGATCATACCAAACTAGTAGAAAACATTCGTACAGTAGTTCAAACTCTTCTCCGAGACAAACCTTCGGATGCAAAGGGTGATTATCTGAAAACTTTCTCCGTTTCCCCAACTATGGGTGCCGGTGTGAAAGTAGACGTTAAGGAACTGGTCAACACGTCCCTCTAAGGGCCGGATAGACGGGAGTAGGAACAATGCCCAGCCAGGAAAAAATTGAAGCAGTTGCCGAATTAAAAGGCAGATTAGAAAAACGTAGCGACTTTATCCTAGCCAGCTACAGCGGACTCACAGTAGAAGAGATCACAAATCTTCGCGCGAAACTTCGTAAAGAAGGATCCGAGATGAAAGTGATCAAGAACAATCTCTTCTTACTCGCACTTAAAGAATCCGAGAAGCATAAGGATAAGAACATCGCCTTTGGATCCGAATACCAAGGACCTCTAGCGGCGATTTTCTCTGACGCGAATCTTCCAAACGCAGCGAAGATCCTAAAAGAATACGCTAAGACGAATAAAAATCTTATTCTGAAAGCGGGATACTTAGATGGATCCGTTCTGAATTCAGAAGATGTGGAAGCAATCGCAGGTCTTCCGTCAAGAGAGCAACTCTTGGCTCAGATCGCAGGCGGTATCAATGGTCCGGCAAGAAGTATCGCTTCTGGTCTAAACCAAATTATCGCAGGACTTGCAAGAGCTATCCAAGCAGTCGCAGAGAAGAACAATCAGTAAGAACCAATTTTAGTAAGTAGTTTAAAGGACCAAACGGAATCAAAGGAGCACCAAATGTCTACCACTGAAGCGTTATTAGAGCAACTCGGCAAACTTACCCTTGTGGAAGCAGCCGATCTAGTTAAAAAAATGGAGGAGAAGTTCGGAATTTCCGCAGCGGCTCCAGTAGCAGTAGCAGCTGCGGCACCAGCAGGTGGCGGAGCAGCGGCAGCAGATGAGCCTGCTTCTTTCAACGTTGTATTGAAAGGTTTCGGCGATAAAAAAATCGAAGTTATCAAGGTTGTTCGCGAGATCACTGGTCTTGGCTTGAAAGAAGCAAAAGATCTAGTAGAAGCTGGCGGAAAGTCTGTTAAAGACGGCGTTGCGAAAGCAGAAGCTGACGACATCAAAAAGAAATTAGAAGCTGTCGGAGCTCAAATCGAACTTAAGGCTGTCTAATCAGGGAGCCGAGGCTTTGTCTCCTCGATATCTGATTACAATCCTTTCACTCAGGCAAGGAGGCCAGCGTACTTCCTTGCCTTATTGCATTTTTTCGCGCAGTTATAATTTTCCATCATCCCAGGGAGCACACGAATGTACGGTCAAGTAGAAAGAAAACGGGTAAACTTCGGTAAGATCACCAATTTGGATTACCTTCCTAACTTGATTCAGATTCAGAAGAAGTCTTTCGATTGGTTTCTTCAATCAGAAGTTAAGGATCCCACTAAAAGAAAAAATCAGGGACTAGAAGCGGTTTTTAGAGAAACCTTCCCTATCGAAAGTCCGAATAACGACATGGTGATGGAATACAGTCACTATGTTTTAGGAGACGCTAAAAAATCTCCTCAAGAATGTAAGGACACAGATGCTACTTTTGCTCTTCCTTTAAAAGCAGTTATTCGACTCATTATCAAAGAGACCGGAGAGATCCGTGAGCAGGTCGTCTATATGGGCGATCTTCCTGTAATGACAGAGCAGGGAACTTTTATCATCAATGGAGCTGAGCGTGTTGTAGTATCTCAGCTTCACCGTTCCCCAGGTATCTTCTTCTCTTATGATGAAGAAAGAGATACTTACTCCGCCAGAGTGATCCCTTATCGCGGATCCTGGTTGGAATTCGAAATGGACAATAAGGGAATCTTGGTCGCTAAAATTGACCGTAAGAAAAAATTCCCTGCAACTCTTCTTGTTAAGTCTTTAGGACATGGAACAAACGAAGAGATCTTGCGTCTTTTTTACAAATCCTCCAAAGCAAAAATCGGAGGAGCTTCTACTAAAGAACTCAAACGTCTGATAGGACGTAGAGTGATCGCGGATGTGATCAACATGGAAACCGGAGAGGTAATGCTCGACGCTGGTTCCAAGATCAACGAAGATAATATCTCCATCTTAAAAGAGATGAAGGTGAAGGAAGTTGAGCTAGTAGAATATCCTAAAGACAAGGATAATCCTGTTTTAGTTAACTGCTTGGAAAAAGACGGAGTCAACGATTACGAAGACGCTGTTCTTAAATTCCACGGCATTATGAGACAAGGAGAGCCTTCTACCATCGAAAATGCAGAAGCAGAATTGAATCGTCTATTCTTCTCTCCTAAATCTTTTGATTTGGGTGATGTTGGTCGTTATAAGATCAATAGCAAATTTGAATTCAATAATCCTAAAGAATTCACAAGCGCGATCGAAAGAGTTCTTCGTCCTGCAGATATCATCGAGACAGTACGTTACCTTCTCAACTTGATCTCTGAAACAGAGAACTACTATCCGGACGATATTGACCACTTAGGGAACCGTCGTATTCGTTCTGTTGGTGAGTTGATCGCTAACCAATTGAAAGTTGGTTTCACTCGTGTAGAAAGAGTGATCAAAGAAAGAATGACTGTTCAAGAAGTTGGAACTCAAACACCACAACTTCTGATCTCCATTAAACCGATCACTGCAGTTATCAATGAGTTCTTCGGATCCAGCCAATTGTCCCAGTTTATGGATCAGACAAACCCTCTGGCAGAGCTCACTCACAAACGTCGTTTGAACGCATTAGGACCTGGAGGTCTTTCCAGAGATAGAGCAGGATTCGAAGTGCGTGACGTTCACTATAGCCACTACGGCCGTATGTGTCCGATTGAAACTCCTGAAGGTCCAAACATCGGACTCATTCTCTCCATGTCTTCATATGCGAGAGTGAACGATTACGGATTCTTGGAAACTCCTTACAGAGTAGTCAAAAACAGCAAAGTATCCAATAACATAGAATACCTAACCGCAGATAAGGAAGAATATCATTCTATCGCGGTATCTTCTTCTCCTGTAGATGAAAAGGGAGAGTTTAAAAATAAACTTATCTCTACTCGTCACAGATCGGATTACCCTTTCCGCAACCCGAACGAGATCCAATACATGGACTTAGCTCCAATGCAGGTGGTATCCGTTTCTACAGCGCTGATCCCATTCTTAGAGCATGATGACGCGAACCGTGCGCTCATGGGTTCTAACATGCAACGTCAGGCGGTTCCTCTTCTTCGCCAAGAGGCTCCTTTCGTTGGAACTGGAATGGAAACTCGTGCCGCTTACGATTCTCGTATTTGTATCATCTCTAAACATGAAGGTGTGGTTACATACGTAGATGCGGAGAAGGTGGTAATCGAGCGCAAGGGCGGAAAAGAATCCGACACTTACGATCTTACTAAATTTAAGAAAACCAACCAAGGTACTTGTTTCAACCAAACTCCAGTTGTTGGAGTGGTTCACTCAGAGATCGACGGTAAAGTTACTAAAGTCAGCAAAGAGAAAATCGAGGTGACTGCGGATAACGGAAACGTTCGCGAATACAATCTGATCTCTGGTAATAAACAATACCAACCAATCGTTTCTAATGGCGAAGAAGTTCGCAGAGGAACTACTATCGCAGGACAAATCGTTTCTGGCGAGAGAATGGATGAGAATGGTACCATTCTACAAAAGGGAACTGTTCTTGCGGACGGTCCTGCGGTAGACAATGGAACTCTTGCACTTGGACGTAACGTTCTTGTGGCATTCATGCCTTGGGAAGGTTACAACTTTGAGGATGCGATCCTAATTTCCGAAAAAGTTGTAAAAGACGATATTTTCTCTTCTATCCACATTGAAGAGTTCGAGATCCAAGCGAGAGAGACCAAACTTGGACAAGAACAGATCACAAGAGATATTCCGAATCTTTCGGACAAAGCTTTCCGTGATCTAGATGAAACTGGTGTGATCCGTGTTGGTGCAGAAGTGAAACCAGGAGATATCTTGGTAGGTATGGTGACTCCTAAAGGAGAAACTGATCTAACTCCTGAATACAAACTTCTTCACTCTATCTTCGGAGAAAAAGCGAAGGAAGTAAGAGATTCTTCTCTTCGTATGCCGAACGGTTTCGAAGGAACTGTAATTGATATCAAACGTTTCTCACGCGAGAAGGGAGATGAACTTCCTGCTGGTGTAGAAGAAATGGTGAAAGTTTTCGTAGCTCGTAAACGTAAACTTCTGGTCGGAGATAAAATGGCAGGACGCCACGGTAACAAAGGTGTCGTTGCACGTATCATGGCAGAAGAAGACATGCCTTACATGGAAGACGGTACTCCAATGGATATCGTTCTGAATCCGTTAGGTGTTCCTTCTCGTATGAACCTCGGACAGATTTTCGAAACTCAACTCGGACTTGCTGCAAGCAAACTAGGGATCAATTTCGAAACTCCAGTTTTCGACGGAGCTACTGAAGCAGATGTAGAGAAGTATTGCAAAGAAGCAAATCTTCCTCTCAGCTCTAAATTCAAATTATACGACGGACGTACCGGATTACCTTTCATGAACGAGGTATTCTGTGGTTACATCTACATGTTGAAACTCGCTCACTTGGTGGACGACAAGATCCACGCTCGTTCTACCGGACCTTACTCTTTGGTTACTCAACAACCACTTGGAGGAAAGGCTCAGTTCGGTGGTCAGCGTTTGGGAGAGATGGAAGTTTGGGCTCTCGAAGCCTATGGCGCATCTCATACTCTTCAGGAACTTCTTACCATCAAGTCTGACGACATGCTCGGAAGAGCAAGAATCTACGAAGCTATCGTTAAAGGAATCCATTCCATTAAACCTGGAATTCCGGAATCCTTCAACGTACTAGTGCAGGAACTCAGGGGACTTGCATTGGATATCGTTATCACTGACTCGGAAGGTAACAGCGTTGATATCTCCGACTACGAAGACGAATATTCCAAGAGCAAGAAGAAGATTAAGTTCGAAACGATCGAGAACGCCTAAGGGAAGTAAGGTAGCATGAGATCCAATAACGATTTTGAATCAATAACAATCAGATTAGCGTCTCCAGAAAGGATCAAAGAATGGTCTTACGGAGAAGTAAAGAAGCCTGAGACAATCAACTACCGTACTTTAAAGCCGGAGAGAGACGGTCTTTTCTGCGAGAAAATTTTCGGAACTACTAAGGACTGGGAATGTTACTGCGGAAAATTCAAATCCATCCGTTATAAGGGTGTGGTTTGCGACAAATGTGGTGTTGAGGTAACTCACTCTAAAGTTCGTCGTGAGCGTATGGGGCATATTGAACTCGCGGCTCCAGTTTCTCATATCTGGTACTATCGTTCCGTTCCTTCCAGAATGGGACTTCTCTTGGACATGACCATCAATCAGCTCAAGAGTGTTCTTTATTTCGAAAAATATGTGATCATCGATCCGGCTGATACCGGAAGAAATCGCGGTGAATTAATCGACGAAGAAGAATATCACGCATACCTAGACGAATACGGCGACAAGTTTGTTGCTGGTATCGGTGCGGACGCGATCAAAGAACTTCTTTCTCGTATTGATGTTGATGCAGAAGCACGTATCATCCGCCAAAAGATCCAAGAAAAAGAAAAGATCTCCGATAAAAGAATCCTGAAACGTCTGGAAGTTCTCGAAGCTTTCCGCGATTCTGGAAACCGTCCTGAGTGGATGGTTCTTGATGTTGTTCCGGTCATTCCACCTGAACTTCGTCCAATGGTTCAGTTAGAAGGTGGACGTTTTGCTACTTCTGACTTGAACGATCTATATCGTCGTGTTATCAACAGAAACAACCGTCTAAAACGCCTTCTCGCGTTAAAAGCTCCTGAGATCATCGTTCGTAACGAAAAACGTATGCTCCAAGAAGCGGTAGACGCGTTATTCGATAATAGCCGCCGCAAACGTACCGTAAAAGGTAAAGGTAACAGACCTCTTAAATCCATTTCAGACATGCTGAAAGGAAAACAAGGACGTTTCCGCCAAAACCTACTTGGTAAGCGTGTGGACTACTCTGGTCGTTCCGTGATCGTAGTTGGTCCTGAACTGAAATACCATGAGATGGGTCTTCCTAAAAAGATGGCTCTTGAGCTATTTAAACCTTTCATAATGAAACGTTTGGTGGATCTGGACCTAGCTCCTAACATCAAATCTGCTAAGAAAAAAGTAGAAGCAGAAGAAAAAGAAGTTTTTGACGTTCTTGAAACAGTAGTGAAAGAGCACCCGGTTATGTTAAACCGTGCTCCTACTCTTCACCGTTTAGGGATCCAAGCTTTCTTACCTATTCTTGTAGAAGGAAAAGCAATCAAACTTCACCCACTTGTATGTCATGCGTTCAACGCTGACTTCGACGGTGACCAGATGGCGATCCACGTTCCACTGACTCCAAAAGCTCAGTTGGAAGTATGGATGCTCATGCTTTCTCCTCATAATATTTTGAATCCTGCAAACGGACACCCGATCTGCGGACCAACTCAAGATATCGTACTTGGAATTTATTATCTTACTTCAGAAGTTCCTTCTGAGGCGGGAGTTCCTCTTAAATCTTTCGCGAACCTCGACGAGGTAACTTACGCGATCGATAGAGGAGTGATCGAATACAGAACTAAAATTTCAGTTCTACACCAAGGTAAAATTCTGGAGACTACTCCGGGCCGTTTGATCTTTAACACAGTTCTTCCTGAAGGATATCCGTACGTAAACCGTGCGCTTTCCGATAAAGAGACAAACAGAATTATCGCAGAAGTGTATGAGAAATACGGACCGGCTCAAACCGTTCTGATGCTGGACGATATTAAGAAATTAGGATATCGTTATGCTACTATCTTCAGCCCGACTATCTCTATCGAAGACATTCGTGTGTCCCCAGGTAAAGTGACTCTTGTTGGCGATGCTAACAAAGAAGTCGAAAAAGCCGACGGAGAATATCGTAAAGGTATTATCACAAACGAAGAACGTAAGAAAAAAGTGATCGAGATCTGGACTAAAACCAACGACCTCATCACTGACTCTATGTTCAAGGAATTGGAAAAAGACAAGGGTGGATATAACCCTGTCTTCATCATGGCTGCATCCGGTGCTCGTGGATCTAAACAACAGATCCGTCAGTTGGCTGGTATGCGTGGTCTGATGGCGAAACCTTCCGGTGAAATCATCGAACTTGCGATTCGTTCCAACTTCCGCGAGGGATTAAGCGTTCTTGAATTTTTCATTTCAACTCACGGTGCTCGTAAGGGTCTTGCGGATACAGCTTTGAAAACTGCGGACGCGGGTTATCTAACTCGTCGTTTGGTGGATATTTCTCAAGACGTTATCGTTGCAGAAGATGATTGCGAAACAGAAGAATGTATCACTCTCGGAACCGTAAAAGAAGGCGAGAACGTTATCGTTTCCTTGAGCGACCGTGTATTCGGACGTTATACTGCAGAAGACATCGTCGACCCTGTTACTGAAAGTGTAGTTTATCCTAAAGGCTCTTTGATCAACAGAGAAGTAGGACAGAAACTCGAGAACCTAGGTTATGAAAAAATCAAGGTTCGTTCTCCTCTAACTTGTGAAGCTCGTTGGGGAATCTGTATTAAATGTTACGGAATGGATATGGCTCGTCTGACTCCTGCGGAAATCGGAGAAGCAGTCGGAACCATCGCGGCTCAGTCCATCGGACAACCTGGAACTCAGTTGACGATGAGAACATTCCACATTGGTGGTGCCGCTTCTGCAAAAGTACAAGAGAAGGAACACAAAGTTGGATATCGCGCAGTCGTTAATGCGATCAACGGTAGAACTTTACAAACTAATGATAGAGGTTTGATCTTCTCTCGTCGTGGATCCATCGTAGTTCAAAGATTGATCCAACAGTTCAATTCTTCTGACCTGACCAACCTTAGAGTTGAGAACGGACAGAAAGTGGATAAGGGAGAGTTGGTTGCAACTCTTGCTTCTGGAGAGAACGTAACTTCTGACGCTCCAGGAACTATTAAAATCGCAGACGGAATCTTTAGAATTCTGGGAGAAGAAGCGGTTGTTCCTGTAAAAACTTCTACCACTCTGAACGTAAAAGTAGCACAGATTACCGAGCCTAACCAAGCATTAGGAGAATTCGACCCGTTCAACGAGATCGGAGTTACTGAGATCGAAGGAACCGCCGCGTGGGTGGATCTGGAAGTTGGTAAGAACGTTCGTAGGGACGAGGACGTTAAGACATCTAACGTTAATTATAAAGTAATCGAACAACGTAGGGAAAAATTGATCCCAAGAATTGTGGTATCTTCTGGCGGAAGCAAAGAAGAATATCTGGTTCCTGTGGATGCGATCATCTCCGTTCAAAACGGAGACAAAGTGAAAGCGGGAGATATTCTCTTCAAAATCCCAACCGTTGCAGAAAAAACCCGGGATATTACCGGTGGTCTTCCAAGGGTAGACGAACTTTTCGAAGCTCGTCGTCCTAAAGACGCAACCACTCTTGCAGAAACTGATGGAAAGATAGAAGATAACGGAGAGATCGTAAAAGAAAAACGAGTTCTCTATATCGTTCCTGATAACGAAGAGCTGGATAAAGTAAAAGTAACCATTCCAATCGGAAAACAATTACGTGTTCGTCACGGAGACTTCGTAAAACGCGGAGATCAAATGGACGATGGAAACTTGGATCCACATGATATCTTGAGAGTAAAAGGTGTTACTGCACTTCAAGTATATCTTGTTCAAGAGGTTCAAGAGGTTTATAGACTACAAGGGGTGCATATCAACGATAAGCACATCGAAGTAGTTGTTCGCCAAATGATGCGTAAGGTTTTAATTACCGATTCCGGAGACACATCTTTTGTTAACCAACAACAAGTAGATCGTTTCGCTTTCTTGGAAGAAAACAAGAGAGTGGTAGCTGAAGGAGGATCTCCTGCTCAGTGTGTTCCGATCTTATTAGGTTTAACGAAAGCATCTTTGAATACTGAGTCGTTCTTCTCTGCTGCTTCCTTCCAGGAAACAACTAAGGTGTTAACTGACGCTGCAATCAAAGGTAAAACTGATAACTTAGCGGGACTTAAAGAAAACGTTATTATCGGTCACATGATCCCTGCGGGAACCGGAATGAGAAAATATCGCGATGTCGCGGTGTTCAAAGAAACTTACGGGGATCTAGATCGTCCTCTGGAAGTGGAAGAGGAAGAAATTCCGATGGCCATACCGGAAGACAACGAGAATTAAAGGAAAGCTTTACAATAGAGCAGGGTCGGTAGAACTGGTAAAATAGGTCACCGGCCTGCTAAAAAGAAGAAACTCATGCCTACAATTAGCCAACTTATACGTCACGGCAGGAAGAAACAGGTTAACAAATCTAAATCTCCTGCATTAAAAAGTAGCCCGCAACGTCGGGGAGTGTGCACGAAGGTGACTACCTTCACACCAAAAAAACCGAACTCAGCTTTGAGAAAAGTTGCAAGGGTTCGTTTAACAACCGGTATTGAAGTGACCGCTTATATTCCCGGTGAGGGACATAACCTGCAAGAGCACAACGTTGTTCTGATCCGCGGGGGAAGGGTAAAAGACCTTCCAGGGGTTCGTTATCATATTATCCGTGGTACCTTGGATACTCTCGGTATCGATAAACGTCGTAAGAGTCGTTCTAAGTATGGAACGAAAAAACCTAAGGCGTAAGGGAGTTAGGAATGTCTAGAAGAAGAGGAAAAGTAGAACCACGCAAAATCCAACCGGATTCGGTTTATGGAGATGCAAACATCGCGAAGTTTATCAACTGCTTGATGTTGGACGGAAAAAAATCCGTAGCAGAATCTTTATTTTACGATGCTCTGGATCTGATCCAAAAGAAGACAGGAAATGATCCTTACGTTACTTTTAAAGAAGCATTAGAAAACGTTAAACCACAAGTGGAAGTAAAATCCCGCCGCGTGGGTGGTGTGACTTACCAAGTTCCGATCGAAGTTCGTCCGGAAAGACGTTTAGCTCTTGGGATCAGATGGTTGATCCGTTATTCCAGGGACAGAAACGAAAAAGGTATGGCTAACAAGCTTGCTGCAGAATTTATCGAGGCTCAAAAAGGCACCGGAGCTGCAATCAAGAAGAAAGAAGATATCCGTAAAATGGCAGATGCTAACAAAGCATTCAGTCACTATCGCTGGTAAGAATCTTTTAACATATAGTTCGCGGTTGCATGAGACCGCGGGCAAGTT
The DNA here is from genome assembly GCF_004769555.1 of Leptospira koniambonensis. NCBI lineage: Bacteria > Pseudomonadati > Spirochaetota > Leptospiria > Leptospirales > Leptospiraceae > Leptospira > Leptospira koniambonensis. The sequence continues at coordinate 1,456,037 of NZ_RQFY01000004.1, forward strand.
TAATGAAGGGACTCTAAAAGAGTCCCTTTTTTATTTCTCCATACCTACTAAGATTTCCTCCTTCTTTTAAATGGACAAAAGAATTTCTCGGGCAAGAATCAGGTCATGGGACAAAAACTTTCTATCTTATACCTATTCTTCATAATACTTTCACTTTCCTGCGGAGGGCCGTACGTAAAAATTCCGGATTCCGTAGAATTAGGGAAAGAATACACCTTTCCTGAGGAAGAATCTATTGCTAAACGAACTTTGGAACTGACTCTTACTTCGCTTAAGGAATCTTATAAAGATGGGGTCGTTGTAAGAAGGGACGCACATCCAAAACATCACGGTTGTGTAGCTGCTACTTTTACTGTAAAAAAAGAACTAGATCCGCAGTTTGTATTAGGAGTTTTCCAGCCTGGAAAATCTTATCAAAGTTTAATCCGTTTCTCGAATGGATCCCAAAAACCGAAAGCAGATCTGGAAGGGGATATTCGAGGAGTCGGGATCAAACTTTTCGACATTCAAGGAAAAAAGATCTTAAGCGAAGAAGCGAAAGAAACAACTCAGGATTTTTTGCTGATTAATCATCCTGTTCTTCCTGTAGGTGCACCGGATGAATACTTGGCTTTATTTGAAGCTGCATTTGCAGGTAAACCCGGCTCATATTTTTTCGGTTGGAATCCCTTCGCTTGGAAATTGGGCGGCCTTTCTAAAGTAAGAGCCATTAGAGGTAAAAAAATTACCAGTCCATTAGAAATTCGTTATTGGTCTACAACCCCTTACGCTTTCGGAGAAGGAAAGGCAGTTAAATATTCTGTAAAACCTTGCTCTGAAACTAAATCAGAAATCCCTGATAGTCCTGCCGAAAATTATTTGAGAGAAACAATGAGTAAACAATTGAAGGAATCTTCTGCTTGTTTTACTTTTATGGTTCAAGTCCAAAAAGATCCTAAGTCTATGCCTATAGAAGATCCAGCCATTGTTTGGGACGAAGAGGTTTCTCCATTTTATCCGGTAGGGGAGATATTGATCCCTAAGCAGGAATTCACGAATGAAAAGATGGATTCTCTTTGTGAAAACGTGTCATACACTCCTTGGCATTCTCTTCAAGAGCATAAACCTCTAGGCGGGATTAATCGAGTTAGAAAATCTGTTTATCAAGCTATTTCAGAATATAGACACGGACAGAATAAGACTAAGAGAAAGGAGATCGATAAGAAGGATATACCGACTAAGTTAATTCCTTAATATTGAACGTTTAATAATTATTAGGCCTGGACGTTTAAGCCAGGCTTAATAAATGTATTTGTGATGAAAAAGATCTGTTTTGTGTTATATTTTTAATACAAAACCCTATATGCTCCATGAGTTCCAGCAGGAACATCCTTGATCGACTCAAATTTTAAACCTGTGTCTTGCGCATTATCAAAAACTGTTTGAGTGATCAGGATCTCTCCCGCTTCTGCAGTATCTTCTCCCAGTTTACTTGCTGTGTTTACTTCTGAACCGAAAACGTCTGAGTCTCCGATCTTTAAAACTTTTCCGTAACCTAGTCCAACACAAAGAAGTATCTTTTCTTCAGGGATTTTATCCTTATTGTATTCTAATAATTCTTTCTGCATTCTGATCGCTGCTTGTAGTCCTTTGCCTACATTTCTGAAAATAACTAAAAAACTGTCTCCTTCTGACTTGAGAAGTATTCCGTCATGATCTTCTATGATTGGAACTAATACTCTTTCGGATTCGTGGATGGTTTGTAGAAAATGAATGATCCCGAATTTTTCGACTCCTCGTGAAAATCCAGAAAGATCTGTAAACATAATACACCAAACTTCTCCGAATAGATCCCAGATGCGGGCGTCTATTTTTTCCTTGTCGGCCCCAGTTTTTAATCTTTCTAAAACCAGGTTTTCCAATCTGTCTTCGGATGCGCTTGCGAATATACTTCTCTTGAATGCCATAAGAATCGATTAGTGGACCGCTTTTGTCCGGATCCGTCGACCCATTTTTTGAAAGACTAAATCTTTAAAATCGGTTATTCTAAACAAGGAAGGTTAGAATGAGATTCGTTTGTGAATTAAGTTGGGAATATTGCGTTTCCGGTTTTGCTCTATATCAATTAAAAATGAATTTTCTGCGTTATTACCCAATTGCGGGTATTGCATTTCTGATCTTCTGGGTTTGGAAAAAGGACTTTTTTCAAAAATTTAGGATCCAAAAAGATTTTCCCCAGAAAGAAAGGATCATCTTTGAATTAAAACAATCCGCAATCACTCTAATCATGTTTAGCACGATTGCAGTTACTGTTTATGTTCTTGGGAAATTGAAAATACTACATATCAAAACATATAAAGATTTTGCAGAATACGGGCTTGGTTACGCGATATTCAGTTTTATATTACTTACGATCTGGCATGAGACTTGGTTTTATTGGGCTCATAGGATCATGCATCATCGCAAAATTTATCCCTATGTGCATTCTGTTCATCATAGATCTGTAAATCCTTCTCCTATGGCCGCTTATAATTTTCATTGGGTAGAGGCTTTTCTGGAAGGAGTATATGTAGTTCCTGCTCTTTGTATACTTCCTCTTCACTTTTATGTTTTTCTGATCCATACATTTTATGCGATGATCATGAATATCTGGTGGCATTTGGGATATGAGTTCTTTCCCAAAGGTTGGACCACCCATCCGATATTGAAATGGATCAACACGTCTACCCATCATAATCTTCATCATCAGAAGTTTCATGGGAATTATAGTCTCTATTTTAATTTTTGGGATAGAATAATGGGGACGAATTTTAAGAATTATTCAGAAGTTTTTGAGAATGCTACAAGAGCGGAGAAGAAGGAAGAGATTGCAATTATCTCCTCCACCTACTTGCAGAAATCTTAATTTATTCTTTAATCCTGACTTTTAGTAATCTTCTTCTGAGGCGTATTTCCTCTTCTAAAGATTTGGATAATGCTCCAAACTTTTTATTTTGAAGATCAATATTCTCTACCAATGTTTCATACATCGGATTTGTCTTTCCATCAGGAACTAAGAAACTTGGTTTTATCTCTCCTTCTGTATAAACCTTAAAAGAAGCAACGTTTGCATCTTCGTCTATAAATAGAACTGCTCCTCCGTGTGAGGACATTGGTTGGATTGTATCTACTACCCAGCCGCCTGTATTGAATACTTCTTTGCCTGAGATTTTTAAACCTAAGTCTTGGGTTTCTACTGCAAATGGTTTATGTGTATGTCCAAAGATCAATGTATAGTCGTTCGGGAATTCTCTTTTGGTCTTTTGGGTTTCTGCCTTCCATTGCGCCGGAAGAGTTTCTCCCAAATAAGAATCCATATTATGAACTACTTCGTCACTTAAGACTGCATCAGACATTCCTCTTTCTGCTTGTCCTACTTTTACTACAATCTTAGTAAGAATAGACTTAAGCACCCATGCAAAGATTGTTTTGAGAAATAGAGCCACTTTTAAATTTCGAACTGCGTAATCCGCTACATTCTTCGCTAATCTACTCACTGCTTTTTCATCTTGCAGCATATCATAAATGAGCCCAATGCCTGTTCCTACTTTGCCGGACCTTCCAAGTGTGGACCAGAAGAAGTCGATCCACGCAAAGTTTTCTCTTTCTAATACGTAGATGGACGTAGGGTTTGGGACTTCTTTTTGTTTTCTGAAAGGGATATAATCTCCCATCTTTGCCCAAACGGATTGAGTGACCTTTGGTTTATCCTTATCATCATCTATTTCAGGTAATAGAACTCTTTGGACAGTACTCATCAAAGAATAAATGTTTTCTAAAAAATGTCCGTGAGTTAGGAACACTGAACGTTTTTTGTTCTTGGAAGAAATTTCCAAATTCGGGTAAGCAATCACTGCTTCTGCTCTTTTTAATTTTTTGTTCCTTCTTAAAATCCCAGTAAGTAGATCAGATTGAATGAAGTCCGGATTAACCATCTTTGTAGTATGCCAAGTTTGGTTAATATACTGATTAGGCTTTAGGTTCGCGATATAATCCATGTATTGCTTTTCTCTCGCGGTTTCCCAAAGGTGATGATCATGATTTCCCGGAATATATAGAATACTTTCTGAGAAATGATGTTTCGTTTCCTTATATGCGATCTCCAAAAATCTTTCAAAGGTCATGGAAGCTTCGTTGATATCGCCTAATGCTAATTCAAGCACGTCTCCTAATAATATGAATTGAGGAGGTTTAGATGAACCGTTGACCGAGTGAACGATATGTTTTAAACAATTTAGAAGTTCAGCAAGTGCGGGTGATGTTTTCTGAGGATTTACTTTGAATCTATCTGAATCTTTTACTGGATCAGGAAACTCTTCTATGTATGTAAGTAAACTGTTATATGCTCCAAGGTGAATGTCGGAGATAACGATATATTTTATTTTACTCTTTGGCATTTGAGAAGTGAATCATTCAAAAAACGTTAATAAAATCAATTAATTATTGCTATTTTTAGGTAAATGCGGCAAATAAGTAGATTTTTCGGCGTTAGGAGGTCTACTTGAAACTTTACGAGGCTATAATAATCGGAACCGGATTCGGCGGTTCGATCAATGCCTGTCGTTTATCAAAAAAATGGCCAGGCAAAGTTTTAGTACTCGAACGAGGGAAAGAATATCCTAAAGGTTCTTTTCCAAGATCTCCAGAAGGAATGTCCAAAAATTTCTGGAACATCCCAGAAGAAGGTCACATTCCTAGATCTTCTAAGTTTAAAAGAGCAGGTAGACAAACTGGATTATTCGATATTCGTAATTATCCAAAACTAGATGTAGTTCTTTCCGCGGGTTTAGGTGGAGGTTCTTTGATCTATGCAAACGTATTCTTGGAACCGCCTGATCATATTTTCGATCATCGTTGGCCTGAAACTATTAAAAAGAAACATTTAAAACCTTATTATAAAATAGTAAAAGATATCTTAGGCTCAAGACCTATTCCGGATACTGCAGAAGATAGACGTAAAGTAGTTCGTACTGAATTATACGAAAATTTTGCTAAACATGAATCCAGAGTTTCTAAAAGAGCAGACATCAATGTATTTTTTGGGAACGATTTTAAGAAGCCGACTCCAATAGGAGTTCAGGAAAAGAATCGTTTTGGAGCAGTCCAAACTTCCTGTACATATTGTGCGGAATGCGATGTAGGATGTAATACCCATTCTAAAAACACTCTAGACCTAAACTATCTTTTTGTAGCTAGGAACTCCAACAAGGCTGAGATCAAAACAGAACATCTGGCTACCAAAATTGTTCCTCTAAATAGCAAAGGACAAGAAGATATCTCTCAGTCAGGTGAATACGGCTTTAGAGTTCATTATCTGAATTTGCAAAATGGAAAAACTTCTGAATCATTTGCGGATACGAAACGTATCGTAGTATCTGCGGGAACTTTGGGGTCTACGGAACTTCTACTTAAATGTAAAACAAAGTTTAAAACTTTGCCTAAGATCTCGGACAAATTAGGAACACAATTCTCTGGGAACGGTGACTTTCTTTCTTTTGCTGCTAAAGGGAATAAGCCAGCGGATCCTAATTACGGCCCAGTAATCACTCAGTATACGGACTATAATTTATTTTCCAGCTTTGATTCTAAAAAGGCATTTTTATTACAAGATGCGAGTTATCCAGTATTTGCTTCTTATTTCGTTTCAGGGGCGATCCCAATCATATTCAAATTGAAGTATGTTTTCCATTTTATAGGAGAGCTCTTTAAGAGTATCATGAGCGGAAAAATTTTCGGTCGAGTTGGATTTCTTTTGAGCGAAGCTCTGAAAGGAGACCTTTCTTATACTTCTGCGGTTCTTCTTTGTATGGGGATCGATACTTCCGATGGAAAGATGTATCTGGATAAAAATGGAAATCTTCAGATACAATGGCCTCAGAAGGAAAACATAACACTTTATAATACTATAATGGATGTGAACAAAAGGTTCGCGAAATTCACTGATGCAAAGACGAGATTCCCGATGCCAACTTATTCTTGGCCGGTCCGCAATAACGTTACTGTTCACCCTTTGGGCGGTTGTGTATTAGGGCCTTCTGCAAATCAGGGAGTTTGTTCTTCTGACCTTAAAACTTTCGGTAAGGTTTTCGGTTACGAAGGTTTGTATGTTGCGGATGGCAGCTTATTGCCTACCGCAGTGGGTGCTAACCCTTCTATGACTATCTCTGCTCTATCGGAAATGGTGGCAGAAGGAATTACAGGCAAGAAGCCGAGTGCAAGTTTAAGGTAGGATATTCGATTGGCCACAGCGACGAAAAATAAATCAAAAAAGAGTGCCGGTAAATCTAAGTTAGGCAAAACGGGAGTCAATTCTCATCCAGTAAGTTTAGAATTTACTGAGGAAATGAAGGGTTTCGTTTCCATGCCTGGCTCTTTTAATTATCAGGAAGATTATGCTGCGGGGAAGAAGGCCGGAAATTATCTGATGTTTCACCTAACAATCCGTGTAAATGATACTCAGTTTTTTGTTTATGACCCTAATGAAACGGGCGAAGCAATCGGTTGGGTAGAATGCCAGCCTTTAGGCGGAAGATTCGAAGTAGAAAAAGGCGTCTTCAATTGTTTCGTGGATTATGGAAAACCTTCTGCCAACGAAAAACATATGAAATACCGTTTGTTCTTAAAGAACAAAGCAGGTAAAAAGATTACCTTAAACGGATTTAAGAAGGTAGTAGACGACGGCATTTTAAATATCTGGAGAGATACTTCTACACTTTATACAACTGTATACGAAGGATATATAGATGAAAAAGCGGAACCTAAAGCGAATGTTCTTGCAAAAGGTATACTTCATATATTAGAAAAAGATTTTATTAAGCAGATGACGACCTTTAAGTCTAACGGCCGTACTTTTTCAGAAAGAAAAGATGCTCTGTTTAGATTTGGCGAATTATTCATGGGAAATCTTTGGGAAATCTACGGAGCCCAATTCAGAAAAGCTGAACCAGAATTATGGAGAGAAAGAGATATTCCTGTGTTCACTTTGGATGGAGTTAAAAACTCCAAAGTTACTTTTCATCCATTCACCACAGAGGATAAAATTTCACTTAATCTAGTACGTTTTCAGAAGAAGGAGAGTAAGGATGTTGTAATCCTTATGCATGGACTTACCACTTCTACAGATATGTTTGTTATGCCTGAGCATAAAAATCTTGTAACGTATCTGCACGAGAATGGATTTACTGATGTTTGGAGTTTTGATTGGAGAGGAAGTTTACGTTTTAATTATAATCTTTTCCCACATAGATATACTTTAGATGATATCGCACTTTATGATGTGCCTGCGGCCTTAAAGGTGGTGAAAGATGCAGTGGGTGCCGGAAAAAGGATCCACTTCGTTGTACATTGTGTTGGATCTATATCCTTCTTCATGAGTTTGTTCGGAGGAAAGATAGATGGAGTGACAAGTGTTGTTTCTAATAGTGTATCCCTCACTCCTAATGTTCCTACTTGGTCTAAGATCAAATTGGCATTTTCTCCTTTTTTGATGGAGTCTGTTTTCAGATTCCCGAATGTGAATCCTCGCTGGCATTATCTTCCTGGGTTTGCTTCGGGTAAGGTTCTCGCAAAGTTTGTGAGTTTATTTCATCATGAATGTGACGAGCCGGCATGTCATATGTTGAGTTTGATGTGGGGAACAGGATGGCCTGCTTGTTATGAACATGCGAATCTTCCTGATATTACTCATAGAAGGGTTGGGGATCTATTTGGGGCGACTTCTATGAACTATTATAGACATATCAGAAAAGCCGTTGGCCGTAAAGCTATGATCAAGTATACGCCTACGGATACTCGTTATGATTCTCTGCCAAATAATTATCTAGATAATGCATCTGATATTAAAACTCCGGTTTTATTTATGACCGGTGACCAAAATAAAGTATTCAAAGATTCTAATATTATAGCTTACGAAACATTAAATCGTTTGAATCCGGGAAATAAAAATGAACTGTTCATCGCCGAGGGTTATGGCCATCAAGATACTCTGATGGGTAAAAAGAGCGATCAGGACGTGTTCCCTAGGATAGTGGAGTTTCTACGTAAGAATTCCAACGGAGTGAAAAAAGGATAAATATGTCTAAGGAAAATCGCCCAGTCGTTTTTCTAACAGGAGCTGCAGGAGGAATTGGCAGAGAAACTGCAGCCCTTCTTTCCAAAAAAGGGTATCTTCTCTTTTTAACCGATTTGCAAAAAAAATCTTCGGATTTGAAAAAGTTCGCTGAAACATTAGGGAAAGATCATGTCACTTTTACTTGTGATATATCTAAGGCCGCAGATTCAGAAAAAGCGATCAACGAATGTATTAAACAATTCGGAAAGATCGATGTTCTTGTGAATAATGCGGGGATTATGAGACCTTCAAAATTTGAAAATCTTTCCCAAGAGGAAATTGATGAACAAATCGGGATCAATGTTATTGGTACTATTCGTTTAACTAAACTAGGAATGCCTCATCTTAAGAACTCTAAAGGTAAACTGGTAATTTTATCTTCTTTGGCTGGAATTGTTCCCGCACCTCATCATTCTATTTATAGCGCGACTAAATTTGCGCTAAGAGGTTTTGCTTTAAGTTTATATTTAGAATGGAAGGAAATCGGAATACGAGTTAGTTCCATTCTTCCTGGAACTATACAATCGCCTATGACAAAGTACATGGCATCTAGAGATAGTTCTCCTATGGCTTATATAAATCCACCTTTGCCACCTTCTGCAGTCGCAAAATCAATTTGGAAAGCGATCCAAACAGATAAGGCTGAAATTTACGTTCCGTATTCTCAAGGGTTATTAGCTAGAGTTGCGTTATTATTCCCTTCTTTATTATCTTTGATCTATCCGATCATGGCCAAAAAAGGAATTCGAAATTTCGAATCATGGAAAAGAAAAGGAGTTTTTGACTGATAATGAATTAGAAATTATCTTCGCTTAACTCTTTTAATTTTTGATTCATTTCTATATGTGAATTACGTACAGCGGTTTGGATATGCGAACTAAATACAGTAGGCATAATTCCGTTTAAGATCGCAGTATGGCTGAATTTAGTGCGACCTGGAGTGACTTTTTCTAAAGTGAAACGATGATCTCCAGCAAACATGTATTTGAAAAAGAGTGGAAAGGCACCTTTCCAAGATATGGATTTAGAATTGGTGAGCTCGTATATCAACGCCTTGGTGGGCAGATACACTCCCGTAAAATAATAATCGAAAACAATAATTGTTCCGTCTTGCACCGGTTTGCCGAGAATCCTTTTTAAGAAAGGGTTCCATGAAGGAAACTTGGAGAAGTCGGTAAAAATACTCCAAATTTTTTCAGGGGATGCCTGGATTTCTATCGAGGTGGCGATTGTTTGAGGATTCATTCGTCACATATCTGATGTTCTATCTGAAAAATGTCTATCTATTAAATGTTTAAAATTTGGTAATTTATGAATTGTAAAAGTTTTATTCTCTATATTTTCTTCGCTGCGTTATTCGCGAGTTCTTCATTATCTGCCGAAGATAAAATTCACGTTAGTAGGGATATTGAACGATTGCCTTTGGGTAAATTAGTATATTATCTTGAAGATCCAGATAGGAAATTAACATTCGATGACATTTCCAAGCCAGATGCAATATCAAAATTTATTAAATCTGATAAAGATTCATTAGATTTTGGACAATTAAATTATAATTATTGGTTTAGATTAACATTTGAAAATGATACTCCTGAATCCGTTTCTAAACTTGTAGAGATCAATTATAGCAATATAGATACAGTACAATTTTATAAACCGAATTCTGACGGCACTTATTCTAAAGAAGAGAGCGGAATGCTTTTCCCTTTTTCCGCTAGAAGTTTTAAAAATAGAAACTTCGTTTATCAGATCCAATTAGAGCCCGGACAACAAAAAACTTATTATTTAATGACTTGGACCAGTGGGGGTTTGAATGTTCCCCTCACTCTTTGGGATAAAGAAACCTTTTCGCAATACAACGCTGACATGCAACATGGTTTAGGTTTATATTATGGAGTAATGATCGTAATGATCCTCTATAATATTTTCATCTTCTTCTCCGTAAGGGATGTAAGTTATTTTTATTATGTATGTTATATCCTTGGATTTTTAGGAATACAGTTGGTTCTTACTGGACATGGGTTCCAATATCTATGGCCAGCATTTCCTTTTTTACAAAGGAATTTTTATGTGATCTTTACTGGCATCTGCATGGCCTCTGTGCTTCTATTTACTAAAAGGTTTTTGAATACAAAGGAGAATGTTCCGAAGTGGCTGGATAAGTCCATGAAGGTGATGATTGTCGCTCATGGATTCATTCTATTTACGCCATTAGTTTTACCTCCAGAGATTACGGTAAAATTAGCATTGGTTTTGACTCTTCCGGTTCTGATCTTTATTCCTACGGCGACGGTGATCAGCTTCTTAAAAAAATTTCGTCCTGCACGTTATTTCCTTTTGGCATTTACAGTTCTTACTGTTTCAGGAACGGTTGTAGTTCTTCGTTTTATAAATGTTTTGGGCTCTACCTTCTTAACTGAATACGGATTGTATTTAGGATCTACTATGGAGGTAATTCTTCTTTCCATAGCTTTGGCAGATCGTATCAACATTATGAAGAAGGAGAAAGAAGAGGCTCAAGCAAAAACATTAGAAATGCAAAAGATTCTCACTGAGTCTTATGCTCGATTCGTTCCAAAAGACTTCTTAGCAAGTTTAGGAAAAGATTCTATTCTAGATGTAAGGCTTGGGGATCAGATCCAAAAGGAAATGGCTGTTCTATTCAGCGATATTCGTTCCTTTACTACTTTATCCGAGCAAATGACTCCTGCGGAGAATTTTAATTTTATTAATTCTTACTTAAGTAGGATGAGTCCTATTATCCAAAGGCATAATGGATTCATAGATAAATTTATTGGTGATGCAATCATGGCTCTATTTCAAAGAAACGTGATAGATGCAGTATCGGCAGGCGTGGAAATGCAAAGATATTTGAAAGAATATAATGAGCATCGAAATCGCCAAGGTTATATTCCTATCCAAATTGGAGTGGGGATCCATTCTGGATCTTTAATGTTGGGAACGATCGGAGCAGAAGAAAGGTTAGAAGGTACAGTAATTTCTGATACAGTCAACCTTGCTTCTAGAATCGAAAGTCTCACCAAAGTATATGGCTCCAGAATTGCAGTCAGTGAAAGTACGATCGAAGAAGTTAAAAAAGACGGCAAATTCCATTTTAGGTTTCTGGATAGAGTAAAAGTAAAGGGTAAACAAAGACCTGTTTCCGTTTATGAAGTGTTCGATGGAGATGAGCCTCAGCACCAGGATCTAAAATTAAAGACCAAAGAATCCTATGAAAAAGGTGTGAAGGCATTCTATTCTAGTTCATTCGAAGAAGCAAAACATCAGTTTGAGAATGTAATCTCAATCTTTCCCGATGATAAAGCTACTCAACTCTACTTAAAACGTTTGTACCCTGTGACCCACGATCGTAAGTTAGAAGAAGTCGAAGAATAACCGGCACCGAACGGCATCTGGCACTGATAAATCATCCGTTATTGGGAACGTGAAAAGGCTATTTTATTCTTTCCTAAAGAAGGGAGGAGTAAAATATTCCTACAAACGTAATCCAATGTACCTATTCAGGGCCTTCATTCTAATTTTATGTTTTTCGACCTCGCCTTTACTTTCGCAGGAGGTCATTCCTTTATCTTCTCAAATAGAACGTAAAAGAATTAGTACTGAGGTCTATTTTTTAGAAGATTCTAATAAGAGTCTTGGAATAGAAAAGGTCTCTTCAGGAGAATATTCCGGAAAATTCAAAAAGTCGAATATGGACCCTTTGAATTTCGGGCAGACTAACTTCGATTATTGGATCAGGATTACCCTTAAAAACCCAGAAAAGACACAGATCCGAAGAATTTTAGAAATAGATTATACGAATATAGATCGAGTAGATTTTTTTGCGGAGAATATCTCCGGCAAACAAGAGTTAGTCAACTCAAGCGGGATGGCTTTTCCTTATCCAGTTCGAAAAGTAAATCATAGAAATTTTATCTATACCTTAGATTTTCAACCCGAACAAACCCGCACTTTTTATCTCAAGTTGAACACGAGTGGCGGCTTGGTCTTTCCTCTCATCTTATGGAATCCAGAGACATTCTATCATCATAACGCAGATATTCATTTAGGTCTTGGATTGTATTACGGGATCATGTGTGTGATGATCCTTTATCATTTATTGATATTCTTATCTACTCGAGATATCAGTTATCTGTTTTTTGTGACCAATATTTTCGGATTTTTCGGGATACAATTAGTTCTTACTGGTCATGGATTCCAATATATTTGGTCGGAACATCCGGATTTACAAAGGAATTTGTACGTAGTCTTTACTGGAATATGTATGTCTTCCTTGGTTTTGTTTGCCCAAAAGTTTTTGAATACTGAAGAGAATATAAATCGTTATCTGAATTATTCTCTAAATTTCACTTGGGCACTTCATACACTTCTAATATTTACCCCTTTGTTTTTACCTCCTGAGTTTACTGTAAAAGTAAGTTTGGCTTTAAGTATTCTTGCACCTTCTTTGGTTTTGATCGCTGCATCTATTTGCTTTTTCAAAAATTATAGGCCAGCTAGATACTTTTTATTAGCATTCAGCTTCTTGTGCATTTCCGGAATGTTCGTGGTTTTAAAATTTGCGAATCTTGTGGGGGTTTCGAATTGGGCAGACGATGGATTGTATATCGGTTCCTCTATGTCCGCATTGATATTTTCGTTTGCGTTAGCAGATAAGATCAATATTCTCAAAAAAGAAAAAGAAGATGCACAACGTAAGATTTTCGAAGCTCAAAAAGAAAATCTGGAAATGCAGAAAACTCTGAATGATTCTTTGGAAACTTTGGTAATCGAAAGAACCAAGACGATTGAAGAACAAAAATTGGATATAGAAGCCAAGGCAAAATTGATAGAGAAGGACCTAGCTATCGCTGGGAAAATACAATTTTCTCTTCTCCCTTCTGTTTTACCAAAAACGCATAATGTAAGGATCGCTTATCGATGTATCCCAATGTTACATGTGGGCGGGGACTTCGTAGATCTGATCTCTGATAGAACAGGTAGAGCTCTTGGGATTTTTATCTGCGACGTAACTGGACATGGAACAGGTGCAGCGATGGTTGCCGCAATGGTAAAAATGGCTCTTGCAGATTGGTCCGACTATCTAAGTGATCCAGGATACATGCTTGCAAAAATGAGAGCGCAGCTAATGGGAAAACTGAACGGAAATTTTGTGACTGCTACCATGATCACATTCTATCCAGAATCGGGAAGAATACTGATCGCAAACGCAGGGCATCCAGAAGCTATATTGATCCGCAAAGCGAATGGAAAACATGAGACTTATCGTCCTTCTGGAATTGCGATCAATGAATTCTTATCTACTCCGAATTACCAAACCTTAAAGACTGAATTGAGCAAAGGGGATAAGCTTATCCTTTATACCGATGGTCTGCCAGAGGCCAGATCTAAAGAAGGGGACTTTTACGGAGATGATCGATTTTTAGATCTTCTTAAAAACTTTTCCGAACTAGAACCTGAACTTTTCTGTAATTCAGTGATTGGAAAGATCCAACATTTCACTGATGAAGAGCAAAGTTCTCATGATGACATGGCAATGGTCGTTTTGGAATATCTAGGATAATTCTTCTTTAATTTTTCAAGCAGAAGGCTGTAGAAACGCCTTTGTACAATCTGAAAAAATCGTAACAGCAATTCTTCCCTTTATAATAATGTCGAAATTACTTGACCGACTCTTAAATTCTGCTAAAAAGCACGGGCTGAAATAGGAGATTTTATGTTACCGGTAATACCGATAAGTTATTTAGCAATTTTGGTTGGAGTTCTTGCAAACGTAGTGATTGGATTTCTTTGGTTCGGTCCAATCTTCGGTAAAGTTTGGGCAAAAGAAATGGGTTATGAAAATATGGAACCCGATACCAAGGCTATGATAAAATCAATGGTCATCATGATCATCGGTTCTTTTTTAACAGCTTTTGTTTTAACTCATTGCTTATTTGTATGGAAACCTTCTTCTTGGAATCTTCCTGGAGATGGCCCTGCTTGGAAGTATGGAGCTTATGCCGCATTTTATACTTGGCTTGGTTTTTATATACCAATGCTTTTAGGTTCTGTGGCCTGGGAATCAAAATCATGGAAATTGTTTTTTATCAATGCCGGATATAATTTGGTTTCTTTAGCAGCGATTGGCCAGATCCTCGCTGTTTGGCCAGCTTAATATAACGATCCACATTTTTAATATTTAAAAAAGAGATTCCAAATCGGGATCTCTTTGAATATCCTAAGCTAAAATCAGAAATTTCTTTCCGAAGGATATCCGGAAGTTCTCTTGAAAAGTAAGCATAACGTACTAATTTTTATTCCACCTTTAATCGGAGCTTTGGTTCTGCTCGGATGGTTATTGGATATTGAGATCTTAAAACGGCCTAGAGCTTCGATGGTCGCAATGAATCCGATGTCTGCAGTTTCTTTCGTTTTTATCGGGATTGCACTTTATTTAAATTTAAATCGTTCTGATTCAAATACGTACCGAAGTATTGTTCGTTTAATTGGGTTATTCGTTCTTTTAGTGGGTCTTACTAAATTATATTCCCTCATTAGTGGATTCGATCTTGGAATGGATAAAATCCTTTTTTCGGATAAGATCGCAAAAGATATTATAAAAGGTATTCCGAACAGAATGGCTCCAAATACTGCATTTGATTTTGTAATACTTGGCTCTGCTGTTTTTTTAAGTTCTTATCGAAAGGAAATTTTAAGTTCTATTTCTAATTATCTATGTATTTTGGTACTTTTGATCGGACTTTTTTCGATCATTGGATATGTGTATCAAGTCCAGGAGTTTTACGGAATTCTTTCCTATATTCCTATGGCAATCCACACAGCTATTAGTTTTATTTTCTGTTCTTTTGCTCTCCTTTTGATCAACGGACATTCAGGATTTATGAAAGTGTTTATGAGCAAAAGTTCAGGAGGGATCTTAGCTCGGGTTTTAATTCCATTCTTAATTATTGTTCCCGTTTTATTTGGGTATCTCCGTATCTATTTAAACAGATTAAATCCAGTTAGTTTAGAGCTTGGAGTCGGATTCTTAATGACAGGGATCATACTCACCTTTTTTGTTCTGGTTTGGTTCGTAGCTACCCAATTAGAAAAATCTGATATAGCAAGAACAGATGCTGAAAAGAAACTTTCAGAGTTGAACCATGAATTAGAAAAATTGGTCAGCTCAAAAACCATGGATCTATTTAAGAGTGAGAATAGATTTAGGACTATTCTGGAACAATTTCCTTATCCTGTATTGACCTACGATCCCCAAGGGATTTGTACGGGAGCTAATTTCGCCTGGGAAGAGATGTGGAATACCAGACGGGATGTATTAGTCGATTATAATATATTAAAAGACCCTCAAATAAAAGAAGCCGGATTCTTCCCATTTGTGGAGAAGGCGTTCAGCGGAGAAGCAGCAATGTCTGAGCCTTTTCCTTACGATCCTAAGTTGATCGGAAGTTCGGGAAGAGATCGTTGGCTGCAGATGGTACTTTATCCTGTTAAAAATACTGCTGGGAATATTTTAGAAGTGATCGTTGTACACCAAGATATCACAGCAAGTAAGGAAGCTGAGAATGAGATCCGCTTATTGAATAATGACTTAGAAGAAAGAGTAAAGGTTCGTACGGAACAATTGGTTTTTGCGAACAAGGAATTGGAATCTTTCTCTTATTCTATCTCTCATGACTTAAGAGCGCCCATCAGAGGGATCAGTGGTTTCACTCAGATCTTGATGGAAGATTATGGTGTGAATTTTGACGCAGAAGGAAAAAGGATCATAGGAAAAATTATAGAGAACGCAAAGCAGATGGGACAGTTGGTGGATGATCTTTTGGAGTTTTCCAGGTTAGGAAGAACTGAACTTGCCGAAAGAGAAATTTCAATGAAAGAATTGGCTAATACAGTATATAAAGAATTGATAAACCTGGAGTCTGGCAGAGAGGTCGTTTTTGAAATACAGGATATTCCGAACGTAAGAGCAGACCAGCCTGCGGTGCGACAACTCTGGGTGAATTTGATCTCTAATGCTATCAAATACACTAAAAAAGCAAAATCACCTAACATTCAAATTGGTTCAATGGGATCCGAAGAAGGGACCGTTTTCTATATCAAAGATAACGGTGCTGGCTTTAATATGCAGTACTATAATAAACTATTTGGTGTATTCCAAAGATTACATTCCAATTCTGAATTTGAAGGTACAGGAGTAGGTCTTGCAATTGTGAAAAGGATCGCCTCCCGCCACGGAGGAAAAGTTTGGGCCGAATCCAAAGAAGGAGAAGGTGCGACCTTCTTCTTTACTTTGCCTGGGCAAGATCCAAAATTAAAGTGATTCCAGAAATTTAACTAGTTGGTCTCTTTGGGAAGAAGAAAGTTTTAATACATATTGTTTACTTCTTTCTGCTTCTCCTCCATGCCATAGGACTGCTTCTATAAAACTTTCTGCTCTTCCATCATGCAGTAATTGTAATGTTCCATTTACCTTAGAAACTAAACCGATTCCCCAAAGAGGAGCAGTTCTCCATTCTCTTCCGGAGGCCAAATGATCAGTTCTTCCGTCCGTAAGGCCTTCTCCCATATCATGTAATAAAAGATCGGTATAAGGCCGGATTGTTTGTCCTGATATTTCAGGAGCACCAGGAATATTGCCAGTTACTAATTTAGAAATATGGCAAGAATTACATCCTGCCTGGAAAAAGATACGTTTACCAGCAATTGTTTCGGAAGAAGAAGGAGATCTTCTCGCAGGAACGGCGATTAGCCTCATATATTTTACCATCATATCTATTTTAGTGGGATTCAGCTCAGGTAAGGTTCCATGCGGAGAAGAATCACATGCGGTTTGAGCAGAAGTGCAGTTCTTAAAAGGAAATAAAGGACTGGTCACCCCAATATCTTCTAAAAATGCGCGTGAGCCTTGTTGTTTCAAATTTGGTTCATTTGCTTTCCAACCAAATCTTCCTATCTTGTTTGTTCCAGTTTCAATATCCAGGATTAAATTGATCCTTCCAGAAATCCCATCTGAATTGGAATCATATTCATCTTGTAGAGAAAGTAATGTTTCATCTTGGATTGCTTCTAATAACCCCATTCCGATCACCTTAGAAGTATTTCTGAGAGAATATATTTCTCCGTCAGATGCCAAAGGCCCGTAGTTCAGATTGGAAAATTCTACTTTAGGCTTTCTTAATGTGTAAGAAGTGCCATCTCTGAAAACTCCATCTATTTGAGAATAAGAAACAGATGCCTTACCTTCTGCCGGAACACCGTTTAAAGAGAATGGCTGTAATTGACCTCCGTAATTTTCATCGTTACTTAGTCTGACCAACGCAGTTAGCATAGTTTCTGTAGGTCCAGAAGGGACTTTTCCTATTCCATTTCCTATATGACAGGCCAGGCAAGAGTTTGCATTGAATAGAGGCCCAAGTCCTCTTCTATCTATTTGGCCAGAACTTGAATTTTCCCAAGGAACTTCAAAGACGGATTGTCCTACTGTAAAATCTGAAATTTTATCCAAAGGAAGACCAGGAGGAAATTGTAAATATGCCCTGGAAGTAAAATCATAAGAGGTCATATCCTTACCTCCTGACAATTCTTCTCCTTCTTCGTATTCCCAGGATCCTATTTGATCTCCAGAAACAGAGACCAATGGATAGATCTCTGATAATCCGCAAGACAAATCTTGAGAGCTGCAATTCCCATTTCCAAAAATTTGTTTTCCAAGTTCGGAACATCCTATTAGAAAAACAGAAAGTACTATTAGGTATTTTTTTATAGGAAGTGTCACTATTCTTATGGAAATGTTAAAGCAACTGGGGTTTTAGCAGCCCAGGCATCCTGCAAGTCAGGTCTTCCTAGAGATCCTCTAAAATTCCAACCCCAACCATATACGGAATTATCCGGTAGTAACACGAAACCGTGGAGAGCTCCTATTCCTAAGCTGGATCCTTTTGAAATTCCAACCACGCTTAAGTTTGGCTCAGTAACTTTAGTAGCTGCATCTGGGTTTCCCAAATTACCTTGTCCATTTTCTCCCCAACCTTGGATACTTCCGTCGGCAAGAAGGGCAAAACTTTGTGTACCGCCTGCGAATACTCGGATCGCATTTATTATATTACTTACTTGTAATGGAGAATTTTTAGGACTATCTTGGTTTCCAATTCCTAACTGACCGCTCGCATTTAAGCCCCAAGCAAAAACTGTTCCGTCACTTTTTAATGCTAGAATATGATCTCTTCCATTCGCGATATGTTTTATACCTGTAAGTCCAGGGACCTTTGCCGGGGTTGAAAAAATTGCAGTAGAGGTTGAAGTGCTTCCATTTCCTAAATTTCCATACTGATTTCTTCCCCAAACGTAAACATCACCGTTTGAATCTAAGGCCGCAGAATGTTGTGAACCCGCAATTACTTGGATGATATTTGTAAGCCCAACTACTGCTACAGGGTTGGAAGAAACTGTTGTAGTTGTAATGG
Organism: Leptospira koniambonensis; assembly: GCF_004769555.1. Lineage (NCBI taxonomy): Bacteria > Pseudomonadati > Spirochaetota > Leptospiria > Leptospirales > Leptospiraceae > Leptospira > Leptospira koniambonensis. The sequence goes on from NZ_RQFY01000004.1 coordinate 1,474,652, forward strand.
CTGGATCTGCATTTCCTAATTGACCCACATTATTCTGCCCGAATGCAACTACTGTTCCATCAGACTTTAAAATGACTGCATGATTGAAACCGAATGCTCCCATAACTGCGTCGGTGATCCCTGGAACTTCTGTAGGAGGAGTTTGTGCAGCGGGATTTCCTGCAGTTCCAACTGCGGGTTCAGTTGTGTTTCCTAGTCCTAATTGCCCTTGTGCGTTTGCTCCCCAGGTATAAACTTTTCCGTCATCTTTGATCGCTAATGAATTGTTTTGGTTAAATGAAATACTTACGATCCCGGAGATAGAAGTAAGTTTTACTATATTAGGATTGCTTGTATCTCCTTCTGAAAATCCTGTCCCGAGTTGGCCTTTGTTATTTCTACCGCAGGAATAGATAAAACCATCTATTATAAATCCTGAATGTGATCCTCCCGCTGTTAGTTTGTTCCCGAAATAGAAGGAGACAGATTTTTCTAGTACGTTACCTTCTTCATTTGTTAAAACTACTTTGAGTGTGTTTTGGCCTCTTTTTGGTTTGAGGCTTGGCACTTGAAATTCGGCGGTTTCTCCTTCTAATTCTGTTTGTTTAGTTTCGTTTAGGAAAACTTCGTAGGTTCCGGAACTTGCACCTGAGACGCCTAAGTCGAATTGGTAAACGGATAAAACCTCTCCTTCGGTGGGGGAGGAGATCTCAAAATTGGAACTTGCGCTCGTGGAGTTAGTTCCGCCTAAAAGCCCCATTGGGGTTTTGGAAGAAGAATTGGAACAGGTCCATAGGAATAGAAGAACTAGGGGTAATAGGCGTTTCATGGCATTCTCTCTAGATAATGAATCTAAGTCTCAATATCAAAATAACCAAAATCGAAAGAATCCACTTTTGGTCAATCGATTAAAAACTGGAATTTTTGAATAGAAAGGGGGGAAGATCGAAGATTAGGTTTGGGGCTCTTTCTTTTTCCATGAGAGTGCATCTATCCTTTTTTGGGACCCGGAGTCTGAGATTAGGATATCCAACCTTTTCAGTCTGGTTTCTTCCCTTTTGGGACTGATCGCCCACCAAATGGCAGTTCGCTGATAAGAGGGAGCTTGGCTAGTAAAGAACTCCCAGGCCTTTTTATTTTTCTGGAATTGTTTTTTATAAGCAGAAGGTAGTTCTATCTTCTCCTGCTCGAAAGAATATTGCGCGGTCTTCTTCTTTTCAGAATGGAAAGCTTGTAAGCCAGACTCTTGGACCAAACCTTCCTGGATCAACTCTTGGATACGTTTTATATTAACCTTACTCCAAATACTTCCTATCTTTCTGGGAGTAAAACGGGCAGAATAACTCTCTTCATCTATATTCTTTCTGATCCCATCTATCCAACCGAAACATAAGGCTTGGTCTACTGCCTCTCCATATAAAATTCCTTTTTTAGAGGACTTTACCTTATAAAAGCCTAGAAGAAGTTCTGTTTCTTTTTTATAATTTTTGGAAAGCCAGGAGCGGAATTCCTTTCCGGTCTTAAAGAACTTTGGTATCATTAGGAATTTCTACTTGGCAGAAGTTTGAAGTGTATATAACTTTATGAAAGTTATTTTCGGTAGGTAGCATGAATATAAGAGGTTCCAGGTCTGGTTTTTTTAGTCTTTTGACTACGGTCTTATTATTGCAGAACTGTCTGACTTCTTCCGCAAATATCCAGGACTATAAGCAACATTTTATAGGAAATGATCCTAGAGATCTTTCTTCTGAGATCCCAAAAGGAAAGGTCCGAGCAGTATTTTTAGGGACAAGCTCGATTCTGTTGGATGATGGAGAGACTCAGATCCTGACAGATGGATTTTTTTCTAGACCTTCTCTTTTCAAAACTATGTTCACCAAAATTTCCTCCGACGAGCAGGAGATTAAATACGTTATGCTTCTTGCAGGCATTAAACGTTTAAAAGGGATCTTCGTATGTCATTCACACTACGATCATTCTATGGATTCTCCTTTTATTGCTAGGGAGACTGGAGCTAAATTATACGGTTCTCTTTCTACGATCCAGATAGGAAAAGGGGGAGGATTGCCTGAAGAACAATTGGCATTATTCCAACCTGGCAAAAAGATACAGATCGGTAAGTTTAAGATCACTGTACTAAATTCAAAACATACTCCTCCATTTAAAATTTTGGGAAAAACGAATGCTGCAGATCCGAATAGACCGGATTTAACGGAAGCATTGTCTCAACCTGCTAAGGCAGAAGATTATATAGAAGGCGGGACCTATGACTTTTTAGTGGAGCATGGAAAAAATTCCATCCTGATCAAAGGTAGCACGAATTATATCGAGAATGCTTGGGATGGTTTGAAGGCAGATGTTTTGTTCTTAGGGATTGCTATGCTCGGCAAACAAGAAGAAGAATTTAAGTCAAAGTATTACGAAGAAACCGTAACTAAAATTTCTCCTAAGATGGTGATCCCAATACATTGGGATAATTTTTTCAAACCATTGACTGAGCCGTTGGAACCCAACTTAAGTTTGGGAGACGATGTAAAAACAGGGATGGAATTTATGATACAAAAAACCTCTCATGATGGGATCCAATTTAAGATCCTAAGAGGATTTGAAAGCATTCTGTTATTTTAATGTACTGGTTCGTAAGGATCGAGGCGGCTATATGGAAGAAGAGGATACAATGGAAAAAGTTTTAGAATATTTGGAACCCTTTGGTCCGGATCTTAAAAACGGACTAAGTAATCATGCTCCTATGGCCTGTGAGGCGCTACTTACAATGGGAAAAAGAGAAAGTGTTTTTCCTTGGTTAGAAAGATACGGAAACCAATTTTTAGAAAAAAAGAAACCCAGGAACAAAATTTATAGCGGTGATTGGAAAGACTTCCTAGGAGTTCCTGATACATATCCTGAATGGGAAAACTTTTTTAATACAGAATTGGAAGAAGGCCCCTGGCAGAAAACTGTCTCCGAGTGGGCCGTCAAACTTGCTCCAGGAATTTGCGCAGATGCTACTCATGGAGTGATCCGCACTGGGCATGCTGTCAGAAGTTTAACTAGAAAAGAATCGAGACGTAGGAAGAGAGAACTTGCTTCCGGCTTAGCTGTTTGGGCTTCTACTTATTTGGAATTACCTACTTCTTTCGATTCTTTGTTAGGTCTAGGGCCGGAAGATGCCATACAAAAAGTGGATTTTGTCCCGGAAGAATCTAAAAACTTTTCGGGCACAATTGTTTCTTCTCTACAAGGACTGGGAGACTATGATAATTTTTCTCCCGTGATCGGATATCTAAACGTTTCTAATCAACCTGAAGAAATTATTTCGGGTTTGTCGGAAGGATTTTCCAGGGTGGTCCTGAATAATGTAGAAGATAATCTTTCTGCGATCGTATTTATACATTCTGTGACTAGCGTTTCCGCTCTCAGGAGTATATTGCCTTTTCTGAATGAATATGAAAAGAAGTCTCTATTAAGATATTCCTGGCAGTCAGGAGCAGCTTTATTTTCTGCATTTGGTAAAAAACTAAGTATCGAACTTCCTGAAAGGTTAGAAAACGAATCCAGAGAAGAAATGATAGATAGGGCAATCGAGCATGGAGACGAACATGCGATCAAATTTACAGAAGTATGTTTGAAAGAATTTGAATTCAATCCTTCTCCTGCGTATTATGCGGCCGCTCGTTTAGCTAGAAAGTTTTTGGAACCGTTATCTTAATAAATGTAAATAGTAGGAAATACAAAAGGAGATTACGATGAGTATTATAGGATTGGCTCCGGTCACAACGACTCGAGCGCAAAATATATTTCGATTTATCTTGGGCGCTTTTCTATTCACGGCAGGAATCGGTCATTTGACTTGGCAGAGGACAGAGTTCTTAGCTCAGGTCCCGAATTGGTTGCCAATGGATGGAGACTTAGTGGTTGTTCTTTCCGGGATCGTGGAAATTGTTCTCGGTCTTTCTTTAATTTTCTTATATAAGTTCAAAGCGGAAGTGGGCTGGATCGTTGCTTTATTCTTCGTTTTGATATTTCCAGGAAATATTTCCCAATATGTGAACGGGATCAATGCATTTCACCTGAACTCAGATATGTCTAGAGGGATTCGCTTACTTTTCCAACCGATCCTGATTGCTTGGGCTTTGTGGTCTACGGGTGCGTGGACGGCATGGAAAAACCGTTCTTAACAGAAATCAGGAACGGGATCGTTTTTTATCTTAATAACGCATCGTTCTGAAAGTCAGATTGATCCTCGGTTGTTTAATTGATTTTGTTTTAGGAAGACTATGCAACCAAGATTCTTGGGCTCCTTGCATGACCAATAAACTTCCGTGTTCTAATATTAAAGAAATCTGTTCTTTTGTGGATTTATGTTTGAAGCAAAATTTTCTTTCTGCTCCAAATGATAAAGAAGCAATAGTGGAATTTTTCCCTAATGATTTTTCATCATCGCTATGCCAGGCCATTCCTTCTTCTCCATTATTATATAAATTGAGTAAGCAGGAATTAAATTTGGTTCCGGTGATTTCTTCTGTTAGAATTTTGAGTTCAGAAAGTTCTTTTGTCCAAGGTAGCGCTCTTTTGGTAGTGTTTGAATAAGTATATTCATAATCTGAATCTCCAAACCAGGCTACTTTTCTTCTGGTGATTATATGTTTCCCGTAAATAATCGCCTCGTCGTTCTTCCAAGGGATATCTTGGAGTAAAATTTTGAGAAGACTATCTGAAAGATCCCGAGCGACGATCATTCCGTAATAAGTAACAGTACCGTCATAGGGAAGTAAGTTTCTCAGTCTTTCTGATTCAAACAGTTCCATGTTTCCAAACTTTATATTTTTCTTTTAAACAATGTCCACAAGGTCGAAATCCTAAATTAATCGCTTCTTTTTCAGAAGAAAAGAAGATACGATTTTGTTTATTCATTCTTTTGCCTGAATTACAAAAAAGAGTTCCGTAAATTTTTAGTTTTAAATTACCGGCTAAGGCTAAATTCTTTTTTCGGATCAAAGATCTTATTTCTTGTGGTTGAAATTCAGAATGGAGAAACATCAAGAAACCGCATAATGAAAGATTATACCTAGAGTATGTCGATTACCGCTATGAATTTCACTGACTCCATGTTTTACCTGGGATCTATAATATCCTTTTGCACCTTTTATAGGAAAGAAATCAGTAGTGAATAGGATCATATCCCCTCTTTCGGGACGGAAGACGATAGGTTTAGATTGGGCTCTCGGCCTGGATTGAGTTAATACGAATTCTCCTCCTTCATAATCCTTACCTGGTTCGTTTAGGAAGAATGCTAATTGGATCGGAAAATAAACATCTCCGTATAGATCTTGGTGAAGAGTATTAAATCCTCCTTTCCCATATTTGAGTAAAAGACTTGTAGGTTGGGTTTGTCCCTTCTCTTTGCATAAATTCTGGAAAGTTATTAGATCTACAGGAAAACGTTTATCTATCTTCAAATTTTCCATCCATTGGTTTGCTAATGGAGAAAGTTTAGGATAGATCTCTTTTTTGATTTTTGCAATTTGTGGGGGCTCCGGATTTTTGAAATATTTATATTCTCCGGAACCGAAACGATATTTTTCCATGACTACAGTTTTGCGAAACAGATCGGATTGATCGTATAAAGAGATCCATTTCGAGCAATATTCCTCATCCAAAATATTCTTTTGTAGGACAGCCCCAGTAGAATTCAAATTTTCTAATAGACTGTCCCAATTTAAATTTGAAAAATCAGGATTCACAGATCATTCCTATTGACCAGATCCGTTTTGGCAGCTTCCCAACCGATCATTGCAACCTTACGAGAATCTCCCCAATGGTATTCGCCAAACTCTCCAGAAGAACGGATCACTCTATGACAAGGAATTAGAAAAGCCACTGGATTATTTCCGATCGCAGTTCCTATTGCTCTTGTTGCCTTAGGATTCCCCATTTGTTCTCCGATCTGTCCGTATGTGGAAAGTTTTCCCATAGGGACTTTCAAAAGTGTTTCCCATACCTTGAGTTGGAAGTCTGTACCTTTGAGATGTAATTTTATTTTACCTAACTGGCTCCAGTCATGAGTGAATATGAACAAAGCATTTTGTTGGATCATATCTACCGTTTGGTTATAAGCCGCGTTCGGAAAGATTGACTTTAACTCTTGGAATACCTTCTTCTCATTTTCAAAAAATGAAATATAACAAATTCCTTTTGGAGTAGAGGCCACAAGTAATTTGCCAAAAGGACTCTCCGCATAACTATAGTTAATTGAAAGATCCTTTCCTCCATTTTTGTATTCTCCTGGGGTCATTCCTTCTATGTTCACAAACAGATCGTGTAATCTACCTGTTCCAGAAAGTCCTGAGTCCAAGGCTGTGTCTAATAAAGAGGAGCCATTCTCTTTTAATAAACTTTTTGCATATTCCAAAGTAGTGTATTGCAAAAACTTTTTTGGGCTTACTCCTGCCCAGTCGGTGAACATTCTTTGGAAATGATGAGGGCTAAGTTTTAATTTACCTGCCACATCTTCCAAGCTTGGTTGAGTTTTGAAATTTTTACGAAGATAGAAGATCGCGTCTGCAATCCTATCAAAGTCTGTGTTTTGTTGTCCTTTCATGGTTTTGAAGTATAGATAAGAAAGAGATAACTCGAAACCCGATACTTGCTATTTTTAGAGTAAAAAAGTTTCAATCCGGATCTTAAGGGCATAAAAACAAAGGTATGTCCATTTTTCTGGAGATCCTGAATGCGGAATTCATCAGCCCTACATGACTGTAGGCTTGGGGAAAGTTTCCCCATTGTGACCCGTTTGCCGGATCCACGTCTTCCGAAAAAAGTCCCAGATGATTGGTATATGTCAGAAGATTTAGAAAATACTTTTTAGCTTCTTCCAGTCTTCCCACACAGGCTAATGCGTCCACATACCAGAAGGCGCAAACAAGAAAGGCTGTTTTAGGAGCTCCGAAGTCGTCATTATGCTTATAACGAAAAAATAATCCTTCTTTTGTTTTTAATTCCGATTCGAGTACGGTTAAATGCCTTTTTGCTTTTTCGGGCTCTTCTTTCAGATAGCCCAGGCTGATCAATTGTAATAGGCTGGCATCCAAATGTTCAGTACCTTCCGCTTGCGTATATACCCCTCTTTTTTTATCGTAACAAGCTTCTATATTTAGAGCAGATCTTTCCTTTAAGGAAGCTGCCAAGTCACAAATCTCTCGATCGTTTAATTTTTGTCCGATCTTTTCCGCAGCCGCACTTCCTGCCCAATGGAATAAAAAAGTATAACAATGTTTCTGTTGAAGGTTCCTGAATTCCCATAAACCCGCGTCAGGTTCGTTCATAGTTCTTTCGATATGTTTAAGAAGATTTAATATGGATTGTCCGGAAGAGGATTTACTTTTTTTATGGAACCTTGTATCCAGATAAAGAGGCATGATCGAAAGTAAAATTTGTCCATAAACGTCGTTTTGGATATGGGTGAATGCCTGATTGCCTATACGAACCGGTTTATTTCCCAGATACCCGTCCAGATCTAAGATCTTCTCCTCCAAGATTTCTTCTCCCAAAATGGAAAATAATGGCTGTATCCTTTCTCTTTTAGTGGAGGCGATATTCTCCAAGAAATGAGAGTAATGTTCCATTTCCTCGAAATGCCCAATTCCATTCAAAGCACTGAGTGTATAATAAGCATCCCTGATCCAACAATATCTATAGTCCCAGTTTCTACCGCTGGATGGAGATTCTGGAAGACTTGTAGTTCCCGCGGCGATGATCGCTCCCGTATCCTGGAACTGGTGGAGTTTGAGAGCTAAAGCGGAACGAACCACTGCCTCCTGTTGGAATTCTCCTATGGAGCAATGTTTTACCCAATTTCTCCAATATTCTCTGGTTCGATCCAATAAGTCTTGGATCTTTCTTTCAGATGGATTTTCGAGATGGTCTCCGTAACTTAGCACTAGGTATTTTGTTTCGTTTAAAACAAAGGACGTATTTTGAAGAATATAATGAAGAGAAATATTCGTAGTTAGGCGAAGGTCCGATCCCATACCGGAAAATACGATATGATTGCTTGCAAGACTTGCCTTAGGCAGAAAACTTCCGTAAGAATCTCTAGGGTCGCAAACTATATTGATTTTCGGTGAATTTTCAATCGGCTCGATTTTACGAACTAATATTAAAGGTTTATAATGTGTTTCTCCTTCGAAAAATCTCGGAGCGAAATCCGTTACTAAAAAAGTTCCGTCATTACAGGCCACTTTAGTCCGAATGATATTCGTATTTTCCTCGTATTTTTGTTCGAATTTAGCGTTTTGATCCTCCGGAACGATGCGAAAGGAGCCTCCTTTATCCCGATCTAAAAGTGATCCGAAAATAAAGGAAGAATCGAACTTTGGCCAGCATAACCATTCTACTTCAGTATTCTTAGAGATATAAGCTAAGAAGGAACAATTTCCGATAATCCCCGAGGAATAAGTATGTTTATCCAAAATTTTCGTCTCCCGGAATAGGTTTAAGTAATGATTCGATTAAGTCTAATACCTGCTCCGAGGACCTGAGATAGTAACGCGCTTCCGTAGGACTAATCCCGACCTTTATAGAATACGCGTATTTGGGGAGTTCGCGGAACATGTCCTCGTCCGTCCAATCGTCTCCAACTGTTAGGATAAAATCTGCGGAAATTTCCGCAGCGATCTGTTTAGAAGAAATTCCTTTATTAACTCCGGAACATTTTACCTCGATCACCTTATTTCCCTTTAGGACTTGTACATCTAAATTTCCGGTATAATTGACCAGATCATTCAGAAGCTCCCTAGTCATGGAATCTGCAGCATCGTTTTCTGCTCCACGATAATGCCAAGCTAGTGAGAATTCTTTCTCTTCGATAAATGTTCCGGGAAGGCGTCTACAGTATTCTTCCAATATTGGATAAAGATCCGATTTCCAGGCGGCTGAAAGTTCTCTGAATAATTTCCAATCCCCGTTTGCTTTGTACCATACACCATGTTCTGCGATAAAGCATAAGCCAAGGCCGGAAAGAGTTTTATCCAGCCAATGCCTATCTCTTCCGCTAACGATGTAGACCGTATTTCTCTGATCTGAGGTAAGTCGAAGCAATAAATGTCTAAGTCTGAATTCCGGGATCGCTTCTGATGGGCTATTCGCAAAAGGAACTAATGTGCCATCATAGTCTAAGAACAGGACCCTTTTGAATGAATTCTTGAATCTAGTTATGATCTCACCTTGGATCCTGCCTTCGATTATTTTTGCGGAAAGATCTTTGGTATTCTTCTTCGTTTCTTCTAAGCGGGTTAGAAAATCTGAGGCCCATTTTATCACGTCATATTTACGGATACGTTCTACCATTGGAAGGTTCCGTGCTATTTGTTCTTCCAAAGAACTTGTGAGTGCTTCCTGGATTGCGTCGCTTACATCTTGAGGATTATTCGGATTGATTAAGATTGCTTCTCCTAATTCTTTTGCTGCCCCAGTCATTTCGGATAAAACTAGTACGCCGGAAAGATCTGGTCTGGAAGCTAGAAATTCCTTTGCGACCAAATTCATTCCGTCTCGAAGAGGTGTGACTAACGCCACATCCGAAATACCGTAAAATGCGACCAACTCTTCAAAAGAAAAATACTTATAACGATAAATGATCGGAGACCATTCCATAGTGGCGTAAAGACCGTTGATCATCCCCACCATTCTCTCGATCGATTCTCTCATTTTACCGTATTCTTCCACCTCAGAGCGAGAAGGAACGATGATCATTAAGAGGACTACTTTTTCTTTCCACTCTGGATGTTCTTCCAAAAATAATTGGAATGCTTCTAGTCGTTTTGCTATCCCTTTGGAGTAATCCAATCTATCCACAGTCAGCAAGAGTCTTTTATTTTTGGTTCCTCTTTCTAATTCTTGTCTTAGGATTTCACAGGAATCTGTAAGCGAGAATTGCCTGAACTTTTCGAAATCAATCCCCATCGGAAAAGTTTCCACTTTAATGAATCTATCTCCGTGGTTAATCAGTCCGAAATGATTATCTAATCCTAATATTCTGAGAACGGATCTTAAAAAATACTGTGTGTAATCGTGCGTATGGAATCCGACCAGGTCACTGCCTAAAATTCCCAAAAGAATTTCCTTTCTCCAGGACATCGGTAATAGTCTATAAACTTCGAAATGAGGAAAAGGGATATGTAGAAAAAAACCGATCTTAATATCCGGAATCATCGCTCTCAGCAAGGAAGGCAAAAGAAAGAGATGATAATCGTGTATCCAAACAGTATCTCCTGGTTCGTAGATCTGAATTACTCTTTCGGCGAATCTTTGATTGATCTCTTTGTATGATTTCCATTCTTCCTGGGAATAAGTCGTATAACTCGGAAAGTAATGGAATAAAGGCCAGATAGTGCGATTACAAAAACCTGAATAGAACTGTTTGATCTCTGGTTCGGAAAGATAAATTGGAAAATATCCAAATCCATCTTCGAGAGTTTTGTTTACCTCATCTATCCTCGCTTCGGCAACAATACTACCCGGCCAACCGACCCAAACAAATTTATTATCCGGACCAAGTTTGTCTAAAAAAGAAGAGACACCTGTTGCGAGACCTCCTGCACTTTTTCGATAAGAGTATTTACCTTTACGGAGTGTAAGATTTACGGGGAGTCGATTTGATACGATGATTAGTTTGTTCTTTTGAAGTTTCATAGCTTCATTTGGAACTGATTCCCTCCTTGAAGAGCTATGAAGAACAAATTAATATTTCATAATATACTCAAGGTCCGTTTATTCGATTCAGGAATTACGATACAGAATATGGATTTGTCTGGAGCTTAACAGTACTTTTTTAAAAGTGATCCGAAAATGGAACTAATCATTTGTCTACATGAAAAGTACGAATTACTTTCCGAGATTCATTGAGAGAGACGGAATTGCGGGAAAAATCGCACAAATGACTTGACTCCTCACATTTACTGTTTAGAAAAATGTCACATATTGTGACATTTGTGAAAGAGGGGATGTGGGAACAAGGGAGCAAACCAGAGAGCTTGTATTAGAAGCCGCAGAATCCCTGTTTTTGGCCAAAGGACTCCTGGAAGTTTCCATGGAGGATATTGCCGCAAAAGCATCTTGCACTCGGCGAAATCTATATCGTTACTTTGATACAAAGGAAGCGCTCAGTATTGAAGTTCTTAGAAAACTTCTCGCACCTTGGAATGATTTCCAACTCCAAACATTTGAGAATCTTAGAAGTTCTAATCTTTCCGGAAAGGAAGAGCTTGTTTCCTTTCTCAAAACTCTGGCGAAATATTTAGAAACTCATAAACCTTTACTTCGTTTTACCGCTGAGTTCGATTTTGTATTCAGAGAACGCAGTTCCTTTCAATTGGATGCTTCTTCAGAAGAGTCTTTGTTTGCAGAGTTTCTATTCACAGAAAAACTTATCATACAAATTTTAGAAAAGGGAGAAGGAGATGGAAGTCTCAGTGTCCCTTCTTCCTTAGCAATACTTGTTCCTACAATTACAACAGTCCTATGGAGTCTTGGGCAAAGAGTTGCTCTCAGAGAAACTTTGATCCCAAGAGAATTCGGTGTGAATGGTATGGAGCTCGTACAAACACAAATAGATCTATTGGTGCTCGCTTTAGAAACAAAACAAGGTCCCGGAGAAAAGAAGGAGAATTAACATGTCTAAAAATTTCGAACTTCCTAAAAATTTTTTATTAGGTTCTGCAACTGCAGCAACTCAGATAGAAGGTGGAGATATTTATAATAATTGGTATGCTTGGTCTCTTATCGGAAAAGTTGGAAATGGAGAATCTTCTATCACTGGAGCAGATCATTATCGTAGATATGTAGAAGATATAGAACTTCTTTCTCAACTTCACCAAGAATGTTATAGAATGAGTATTGAGTGGAGTCGTATAGAACCTAAACAAGGAGAATGGTCTACGGAAGGAGTAGAACATTATCGTGACGAATTCCAAAGGCTGATCAAGGCTGGGATCAAACCACTTGTAACTCTTCATCATTTTTCTTGCCCTCAATGGTATCAGGAAAAAGGAGGATGGCTTTCCAAGGATGCAGTAGGGGACTTCATGAGATTCGTGGACTTCTCCATTCGGAATTTTGGAGATCTGGTTTCAGAATGGTGTACTATCAATGAACCGAATGTATTCGCAAACGATAGTTATATGGATGGAAAATATCCTCCAGGAAGTCATGGTGATATTGCTGCCTATATGAAGGTTACTAAAAATTTAATCCTCGTTCATTTGAAATCATATAAACTCATTCACAAGATCCGCAAAGAACTTGGCTTTGCAGGGGAAACAAAAGTAGGATTTGCACATCATCTTGCTATATTCGAACCTTTCAATTCTCATCCTCTTGCAAAGCTTGGTTGTTTCTTAAGCGATTATCTATTCCACGAAATCCATATGAAAGGATTTGTAGAAGGTAAACTTTGTTTTCCTGTAGGTTTCGGTTATCCGGAAGGGAAGGGGATTTTCTGCGATTTTATAGGGATCAATTATTATTCCAGGCATCTATTCAAAGCCAGCTATAATCCAGGCAACTTATTCGCTACTCCTCTCGTAGATCCTAAGGTTTCTGAATCAGAAAAGAATGATCTGGGTTGGGAAATTTATCCAGAAGGTATGCACAAAGTTTGTCATCGAGCTTGGGACAAATATAAACTTCCGATCTATATCACAGAGAATGGAATCCCAGACGAGAAAGATGAGAAAAGAGAAAAATATATCGTAGATCATCTTTATCAGATCAAACTGCTTATAGACGAAGGTGTTAAAGTAGAGCGCTATTATCATTGGTCCTTTCTGGACAACTTAGAATGGAATGACGGTTACGGTCCTCGTTTCGGATTAGTAGAAGTCGATTACACTACGATGAAAAGAAAACCAAGACTGAGCGCACTTCGTTATGCAGAGATGTGTCGTACTAAAAAAATACAGAGCCGCTGAGCCGCAGGGTGTAGGAGAGAGGGTTGGGAATAGAAAATAAAAGCCTTCTTTTCTTTGCGCCTTTGCGTGAGCCAAAATGACTAGTGTAGAATTCTCACGCGAAGCCTCGAAGAGAAAAAGAGCTTTTACTTAACTAATCCAAGATCTTCTTTTCTCTGCCTGTTAGTCCTCTATGTTCTCCGCGATCTCTGTGAGAACCCGAACCTTTGAGAATTGACTTGTGTAGTCCAAAACGCGCGAATGGATTTTCGCGGCGGCTTTTGCATCATGTCAGTACCATTCTTAAATCCAGGAATATTCGCACATATTGATGCGGGCAAAACCACACTCTTAGAAAGGATCTTATTCGAGACCGGCAAAATTTCTTCGCCGGGCAGAATTGAAGAAGGTACTACAGAGTCTGATTATCTCCCCGAAGAAATCGAAAGGGGAATTTCTATCCAGTCCACTGTGGCCCGGATCCCTTACCCAAATCCTGAAAAGCCTCGTGTCATTCTGCAGTTCGTGGACAATCCAGGGCATTTGGATTTTCAATCCCAAGCAAATGCTTCTTTACTCGTTTCCGATTTTGGACTCGTACTTATTGATTCTTTCGAAGGCTTAAAATCACAGACCTTCCAAAATGTGGAGGCTTTAAGAAAGTCAGGAAAACCAATATTATTTTTTCTAAATAAACTAGATCGCCCAGGCGCAGACATTCTCTCTCCTTTGGTGGATCTGGAAGTAGCATTAGGAAAAGAACCAATCCTGCTATTCAAAGATGATGGAACTATCCCGGTATTAAAGGGAGAAGGAGAAGAGTCGGAACTCCTGCCATTGATAGAATGGGATCACGGACTTTCAGAAGAATATCTCAAGGATCATAACCTTCTTCCTAAGCTTGCTATCAAAGGTTTGGTAAAAGGATTCTGGGAAGGTATAATTTTTCCAGTGCTTGGAGGATCCGCGCTCCAGGGGCTCGGAGTAAATGAATTACTTTCTCTCTTAGAGGTCCTTGCGCAAGGAAAGCCTTCTTCTCCTTCTGCTAAAGAGCAAGCGGGTGTGGCGTTTAAGAGAGAAATTCATCCCGAACTTGGAAAACTTCTTCATTTCCAAACATTGGCTTCCATCAAAGTCGGGGACTTCTTCCTACATGGAGAAACAAAACATAAGATAGAGAACTTATATCAAATTTCCGCAAGAGACTATGAAGAAGTTTCATCAGGTAAAGCGGGAGAACTTCTCGCAACCACATCTCTTTTGGATTGGATCCCAGGGGAAATTCTTTCGAGACATAATATAGAAAACAAAACTCTACTTTCTCCGATCAGAAAACAATTTCAGATCTTAATAGAACCGGAAAAGGAAGAAGATAGACAGGAGCTTTGGGATCGTTTGCAAGATCTGGCCTGGCTGGATGAAGCAGTAAGCGTAGATATTCTCTCAGAGACTGGGCAATTTCGCTTATCAGGCACAGGTGAGTTACATTTAGAGATCTCTCTTTCTCGTTTGAAAGAGTCTTTTTTAAAAAGCTTTCAAACGAGTGGAATCAAGGTTGCAAGATTTGCTCTATGGAAAAATTTGGTTCAAAAGGTCGCATTTCAGCATACCGCGTTCGATCAAAAGATCTCGAGCGGTCCGGTGCTCGCGTCCTTGGAAAGTTCTAACAACTTTTCTAAGGGAGTGCGGTTTAATGTTCAGCTAGCTGATCCAATCAAAGAGGCGATAACATCCGCATTTACGGAAGTCACCGCCCGCGGGATAGACGGAGAAGAAGTTCTCGGTCTACAAATGATTGTCGAGGGTTACGAGTCTCCGAGTGAGACAAAGTCTTTCGATCTTTCTTCCCTGATCAAAGTAGCTGTCATCAAAGGTTTAAAGGACATAATTCCGAATCATTCGGATTTCATTGGTCCCCTTTCTGAGTTAGAGATTCTTACACCGAATCAATATCTCGGAGATATATTGGCCAGTTTGGCCAAGAGGGACGCGAAGATTCGTAAGGTCACTGAGTTGACCGAAGGGCGTCATTTGATCCAGGCAAGTGCTTCTACGCAAAACTTGCTTGGCTTTAGCGGTGTCCTTAGAAATATGGCACAGGGAAGGGGCGTCCTATCTTTGGACACCCTTTTCGACTTTGATAACCATTCTGTATTGTTTTAACAAACAAGTCTGAATTCAGATTTGTTAATAAAGTAAGGAGTTAAAAACGCTATGGCTAAGGAGAAATTCGACAGGTCCAAACCACACTTAAACGTTGGTACAATTGGACACGTTGACCATGGAAAAACCACGCTAACGGCAGCAATCACCACTACGCTTGCAAAAGTATTGGGTGGAAAAAACAAAGCCGTAGCGTACGACCAAATCGATAACGCACCTGAGGAAAAAGCTCGTGGTATCACCATCGCTACTTCTCACCAAGAGTACGAGACTGCTAACCGCCACTATGCACACGTAGACTGCCCAGGTCACGCTGACTATGTTAAAAACATGATCACCGGTGCTGCTCAGATGGACGCTGCGATCCTAGTTGTATCTGCAACTGACGGACCAATGCCTCAAACGAAAGAGCATATCCTGCTCGCTCGTCAGGTAGGTGTTCCTTACATCATCGTATTCATCAATAAAGCGGACATGCTTGCTGCTGATGAGCGTGAAGAGATGATCCAAATGGTTGAGATGGATGTTCGTGACTTGTTAAACAAGTACAGCTTCCCTGGTGATGACACCCCAATCATTTACGGATCCGCTCTTAAAGCTCTTGAAGGCGACGAGTCTGAGTTAGGAGCTCCATCTGTAGTTAAACTAATGGAAGCTCTGGACACTTACGTTCCGAATCCAAAACGTATCGTTGACAAACCTTTCCTAATGCCAGTAGAGGACGTATTCTCTATCACTGGTCGTGGAACTGTTGCAACTGGAAGAGTAGAGCAAGGAACTTTGAAAATCAACGATGAAGTTGAAATCGTTGGTGTTCGCCCTACTACTAAAACAGTTGTTACCGGTATCGAGATGTTCCGTAAACTTTTAGATTCTGCAGAAGCTGGAGACAATATCGGTGCTCTTCTTCGTGGAACTAAAAAAGAAGACATCGAAAGAGGACAGGTTCTTGCTAAGCCAGGATCAATCACTCCTCACAAAAAATTCAACGCGGAAGTTTACGTTCTTACTAAGGACGAAGGTGGACGTCACACTCCATTCTTCAATAACTACCGTCCACAGTTCTATTTCAGAACTACCGACATCACTGGCGTTTGTAACCTACCTAACGGTATGGAAATGGTAATGCCTGGTGACAACGTTACAATGAGCATCGAGTTGATTCACCCGATCGCTATGGACAAAGGTCTTAAATTCGCGATTCGCGAAGGTGGAAAGACTATCGGTTCTGGCGTAGTGGCTGAGATCACCGAGTAAGAGAAAGGGAATGGCTGGCCAAAAGATCAGAGTAAAGCTTAAAGCTTTCGATCATAAGTTGATCGACCAATCAACTTACGAGATCGTTGCGACTGCCAAAAGGACCGGAGCTACTGTCTCCGGTCCGATTCCTCTTCCAACGAAGAAGGAAATATACACAGTCCTCCGTTCTCCACACGTAAACAAAAAATCAAGAGAGCAGTTTGAGATGAAAACTCACAAAAGGCTCATAGACATTCTGGACACCAATGAAGACACAGTTGAGGCTTTAATGAAGCTGCAACTCCCTGCAGGTGTTTCAGTGGATATTAAATCCTAAGGGAAGAAGAAATGGCAAAGGGATTAATCGGTAAAAAGATAGGGATGTCCCAAATCTTCGACGAGCAAGGAAACATTATTCCTGTAACCGTCTTAGAGGTAGGTCCCTGCGCAGTTTCCCAAGTCAAGTCCGCAGCTACGGACGGTTACGACGCGATACAATTAGCTTATCAGGATGATAAAGAAAAACACCTGACCAAAGGCGAGATAAAGCATTTGGCAAAAGCAGGCCTTGCTCCTAAGAGAGTGTTGAAGGAATTCCGGAATTTCGGCGAAGAGCCGGCAGCGGGAGCTGAATTAAAAGCACAAGACGTGTTTGCAGTTTCGGATATTGTAAAAGTTACAGGAACCAGCAAAGGTAAAGGTTTCCAAGGTGTTATCAAAAGATACGGACACCATGGTGGACCAGGAGCTCACGGTTCTCGTTTTCATAGACATCCAGGATCCATGGGATCCAACACCACTCCAGGTAGAGTATTCAAAGGTCGTAAATTACCGGGCCGTATGGGTTTTGATACAAAGACTGTATTGAACCTGAAAGTGGTTCGTATTCACGAAGCAGAAAATTTGGTTTTTGTAAGCGGATCCGTTCCGGGTCGTGCAAACTCCATCATCACTATTGAGAAGATATAAAGACCGCGGTTAGTCATGAAAGCACAGAAGTATTCAAAAGAAGGAAAACTGCTCTCGGAAATCGAACTTCCTGCATCGTTGTTCGAATCCAAATATAGCAGTGGCGCGATTTACGACGCCATCAAAGCGGAGAATGCTAACCTTCGCTCCGGGAATCATCATACCAAAACTCGCTCGGAAGTTTCCGGGGGTGGTAAAAAGCCTTGGTCCCAAAAAGGAACTGGTAGAGCTCGTCAAGGTTCTATCCGTGCTCCTCAGTGGGTGGGCGGTGGTACTGTTCACGGACCTCGCAAGAGAGATTATTCATATAACGTTTCTCCAAAAGTGAAACGCAGAGCGGTTCTTTCCGTTTTGAATAAGAAAGCTCAAGACGCGGTCATTAAAGTAATAGAAGATCTGGATCCAAAAGAATTCAGCACAAAAGCATTCTCTACTTTATTCAGCAATATCGGACTAAAGAACACCGGAGTGATCGGATTCTTAGTAGATGGAGAGAACGATTTCCTTAAAAAGTCAGTTCGTAATATCCCTACTGTAAAATACATCAACTCTAAACGTATCGCAGTTCGTGACATTCTATATAATAGAAATCTTGTGATCACTGAAGCGGCTTTGGGAGAAATTCTCAAACATTACGGAGAAGGAAAATGAATCTTAACGAAGTAATTTTATCTCCGATCATCACAGAGAAGTCTCAAGATCTTGAGACTATCGGTGAAAAAGCCGGTAAAAGAACCGTAAAATACACAGTGGAGATCCATCCTAGAGCAAACAAAACTCTAGTAAAGGAAGCTTTCCGCAAAATTTACAATGTAGTACCTTCTTCCGTAAACATCCAAGTGTATCGCGGAAAGATAAAAAGATTCCGTCATCTACCTGCTCCTAAAGCTCATTGGAAAAAAGCAATCGTGACTTTCCAAGACGGCGCGAGCATCGACTTCGGAAAGGAAGCATAAGAAATGGGAATTAAAAAGTTTAAACCCGTTACTGCCGCCAGCCGTTTTAAATCGGTATTAACCTTCGAGGAAATCACCGAGACAGAACCGTACCGCCCTTTAACGATCAGCTTAAATTACAAAGCAGGTCGCGGAGAAGGTGGTAAAATTGCGGTTCGCAGAAAAGGCGGAAGAGTAAAACGCAAATATCGTATCATCGACTTCAAACGTCGCAAAGTAGGAATTACTGCTACAGTTAAAACTGTTGAGTATGATCCATACCGCTCGGCGTTTATTTCTCTCGTTAGTTACTCTGACGGAGAATACGCTTATATCCTAAATGCTGAAGGCATGAAAGTTGGAGACAAAGTTTCCAATGGAGAAGGCGCTGAAATCAAAGTTGGAAACGCACTTCCACTTGGAAAAATTCCTCCAGGCACTAATGTGCATAACGTGGAATTGAAAATTGGAAGAGGCGGACAAATCGCAAGAACTGCAGGATCCTTCGCTACTATTGCAGGTAGAGACGGAGAATATGTTCTTCTTAAACTTCCAAGCTCCGAAGTTCGTAAAGTTCACCAAAACTGCTACGCTACTATCGGAATTTGCAGCAATAGAGATCATAACCTTGTTTCGATCGGTAAAGCTGGTAGAAACAGATGGTTGGGAAAACGTCCTAAGGTCAGAGGGGTTGTAATGAACCCAGTTGATCACCCACATGGTGGTGGTGAAGGACGTACTTCTGGAGGACGTCACCCGGTGACTCCTTGGGGTATTCCAACTAAAGGATACAAAACTCGTCGTAGGGCTAAACCTTCTGACAAGTTCATTATCCAGAAGAGAAAGGGAAATAGGAGCAGGTAATCATCATGAGATCTTCTAAAAAAGGTCCGTTCATCGACAGTCACCTCATGAGCAAGGTGATCAAGCTGAACTCTGAAAACCAAAAGAAACCGTTTAAAACCTGGTCTCGTAGAAGTACGATTTTCCCAGACATGATCGGTCACACCATCATGGTTCATAACGGAAACAAATTTATCCCTGTTTTCATCAATGATAACATGGTAGGTCACAAGTTAGGAGAATTTGCTCCAACTCGTACTTATCGTGGTCATGGAAACACCGATAAAAAGGCGGCTAAGAAATAATGGAAGCCGTAGCAATCGCAAGATTTATTAGAATGTCCCCTCGCAAACTTCGTCTTGTTGCGGATGAGATCCGTGGATACGAAGTTGCTGAAGCTTTGGATATTCTTAAATATACTAACAAAAGAGCGATCGAGCCTATCTTCAAACTTATCAAATCCGCTTCTGCAAACGCAGTTGTGAAAAGTGATAACGCTGATCCAGGCAAGATGTTCATTAAAAAGATCCTAGTGGACGAAGGCCCAATTCTTAAACGCTTCCGTCCTCGCGCTCGTGGTAGAGCTGCAAGGATCCGTAAGAGAACCAGCCACGTTACTGTGGTAATCTCGGATTAATAGGGGAAATCATGGGACAGAAAGTTAACCCAATCGGACTTCGTATCGGAATTACCCGCGGATGGGATTCCATCTGGTTCTCGCAAGCAGACTACAAAAAGAACCTGCACGAAGATATTAGAATTCGTAGATTTATCCAAGGCCGTTTCAAAGAAGCAGGCGTTGTAAAAGTAGTAGTGGAGCGTTTCCCTGAGAAGATCAACGTTAACCTGCACACTGCTAAACCAGGTGTGGTGATCGGTAAAAACGGAGCGAATATCGAAGCCGTTAAAAAAGTTCTTAAGACTATGACCGAAAAACCTCTTAATCTTAACATTATCGAAGTTAAGAAGCCTGAGACTATTGCACAATGTATCGCTGAGTCTATCGCGATCCAAATCCAAGAGCGTCAACCGTTCCGCCGCGTGATGAAACAAGAACTTCGTCGTGCGATGAGAGGTGGAGTAGAAGGAATTAAGATCCTTATCTCTGGACGTTTGAACGGAGCAGATATGGCTCGTCGCGAAGGTTATCGTGAAGGAAGAATTCCTCTTCATACCCTTAGAGCGAAAATCGATCTAGGATTCCGTGAAGCAAGCACCACTTTCGGACAAATCGGAGTGAAAGTTTGGACTTACACTGGAGACTTCATCAACAGTAAAGAAGAGTCCGAAGAAGATAAATACGCCGTTAAAAGAAGGACCAACTGATCGTCTTTGATGATCCAAAGGTAAAAAACGATGTTATCACCTAAAAGAGTTAAGTTCAGAAAAAGACAAAGAGGCCGCTTAAAGGGAACCGATGAACGTGGTTCTAAAGTGTCCTTCGGAGAGTTCGGTCTTAAAGCCGTTACTTCCGGACGTTTGACTGCAAGACAGATCGAAGCGGCGAGGATCACTATTAACCGTCAGGTAAAAAGAGGCGGGAAACTTTGGATTAGGATTTTCCCTCATCTACCTATTACTAAAAAACCAGCGGAAACTCGTATGGGTAAAGGTAAAGGTAACCCTGAATTCTGGATCGCAGAGATCAGACCTGGTAGAGTTTTATTCGAAATGAGCGGAATCGATGAAGCGACCGCTAAAAAAGCTTTGGACCTGGCTGCTTATAAACTGCCTGTTCAAACTGAATTCGTGAAGAGGTCTACGCTGTGAAAAAGATCAAACTCGCAGAGTTGAAAGACGCAGAAATTTTAGCACAATTGGAAGATGCTTACAAAATCATTCGTACAGCACGTTTCCAATACGGAGTTGCTCGTTCTTTGGAGAACCCGAAGGTGATTACTAACGCGAAGAAAAAAATCGCACGCCTTCTAACTATCCAAAAGACCAGAGAGTTAGCTGCGAAGTCTGGCACTACTAAAGCTAGACGTTATTCAAGAGCTACTCGTAAGACGCAAGCTTTAGCAAAGTCAAATGCTTCTGCTAAGAAAGCTGCTAAAGGAACGAACTGATTATGGAAACTGCAAAGAAGCATATAAAAAAATCACTTCTTAGCGAAGGTAAAGTAGTAAGCACTGCTATGGACAAAACCCTAGTGATGCTTGTAGAGGCTCGTAAGACTCACCCTAAGTTTAAGAAGATCGTTCGTAGAACCGTTAAAATGAAGGTTCATGACGAAAGAAATGAGTGCCAAGTAGGAGATAGAATCCTGGCGATTGAAACCAGACCTCTATCCCGTGAAAAGCGTCACCGTCTATTTAAGATCGTAGAAAAGGCAAAGTAAGATGATCCAACAGGAAACCATCCTCCAAGTCGCCGATAACTCCGGAATCAAAAGAGTTATGTGTATTAAAGTCTTAGGAGGCTCTAAAAAACGTTACGCCTCCGTAGGAGACGAGATCATCGTCGCCGTTAAAGATGCACAACCTGCTTATGGGTTAAAAGATTCCACGGGGAAAAAGGTCCATAACAAGGCCGTTCAGCGTGCAGTAGTCGTCAGAACTAAAAAAGAGATTCGTCGTCCAGATGGTTCTTATATTCGTTTCGATGATAATGCAGTCGCAATTATCGACGACAAAGGAAACCCGAAAGGGACCCGTATTTTCGGGCCAGTAGCTCGCGAACTTCGCGATAAAAAATACGCTAAGATCATCTCCCTAGCGCCGGAGGTTTTATAATGTCTAAGCTGACGTATCGGGGATCCGAATATACAAAATTCAAATCCGTTCGCCTTCACAAAGATGACGAAGTAGTTGTCATCGCAGGAAAAGAGAAGGGAAAAAAAGGCAAGATCCTAGTAATCGATAAGAAAAGGGATCGTGTAGTAGTAGAAGGACTGAACAAACGTAAACGTTTCTTAAGACCTACCCAAGAGAACCCTCAAGGTGGTGTTGTTGAAGTGGAAGCTCCAATGCACATCTCCAATGTAATGTTCTACGACTCCAAGAAGAAGAAAGGAGTTCGTTTGGGCTACCAAGAGAACAAAGGTAAAAAAGTCCGCGTTTCTAAGCCGGAAGGGAAAGAGATCTAAGTCATGGCAGCAGCTAGATTAAGAGATAAATACGGGAAAGAAATCGTTCCCGCTCTTCAGAAACAATTTAACTTCAAGTCCATTATGCAAGTTCCTCGTTTGGAAAAAATCGTTCTAAACGTGGGAATGGGTGAGGCTCATACCAACCCTAAAGCATTGGAAGCGGCTGTAGAAGAACTCGCATTGATCACCGGACAACGCCCGGTTAAAACCAAGGCTAAAAAATCCATCGCAGGATTCAAACTCCGCGAAGGTATGAGCCTCGGCACCACAGTTACCCTACGTGGAAACTATATGTATGAGTTTCTAGATCGTTTGGTGAACGTGGCTCTACCAAGGGTGCGTGACTTTAAAGGAGTTTCCGAGAAAGGTTTTGACGGACGAGGAAACTACAACTTCAGCATCAAAGAACAAATCATCTTCCCAGAGATCAAAGTGGATAAGATCAACACTCTCTATGGAATGAACCTGACCTTCGTAACGAACACCAAGGTAGACGCAGAAGCTTATAGCCTTCTCACTGCTTTCGGTATGCCGTTCCGGAACCTGAGATAAGGAGCCCGCAATCATGGCTAAGACCTCTTTAATCGAAAGACATAAGAAAAAAAAGAAATTCAAAGTAAGGGTTCACAATCGTTGCCCACTTTGCGGACGCCCTCGCGGTTACCTAAGAAGATTCGACATGTGCAGAATTTGCTTCCGGAAGCTTGCTAGCCAAGCTCAAATCCCGGGAGTAGTTAAGGCATCTTGGTAAGGACTGGAGGACATTATAATGAGTTTATCTGATCCAATTGGTGATATGCTGACCCGCATTCGTAATGCTGGTCGTGCGAAACATGAAAGTTGTGTGATTCCAGGAAGTAAGATCAAACGTTCTATTCTGGAATTATTGAAAGAAGAAGGATTTATCAACGGCTATGAGCCGGTGACTAACGGAAGTTTCGAAGATTTCAAAGTTGCTTTGAAATACGATGTAACCAAAAGACCAGTGATCCGCGAGTTAGTTCGTGTATCTAAACCAGGTCGTAGAGTTTACATGAAAAGCGAAGAGATCCGCCCGTATAAAAACAATATGGGAACTATGATTCTCTCCACTTCCAAGGGAGTTATGACCGGCAAAAAAGCTCGGAAATTACGCGTAGGAGGAGAGGTTATCTGTAAACTCTCTTAAGAGTGACGGAAAACTTATAAAGACCTATGTCCAGGATTGGAAAAGCAGAAATCAAACTTCCGGATAAAGTGGAAGTAAAACAGGACAGCACCGTAATTAAAGTGAAAGGTCCTCTAGGCGAGTTACAAACTCCTATTTTTGCAGGACTCTCTTTGAAAAGCGAGGGTGGAATTGTAAAATTAGAAAGATCCAGCGAAGAGCAAAACGTAGTAGCTCTTCACGGATTAACCCGAGCTCTTCTTATGAATAGTGTAAAGGGTGTGACCGCTGGTTGGGAAAAAAACCTGGAAATCACAGGGGTTGGTTATCGTGCTGCTAAGCGCGGTGAAGATCTGGTGATGAACCTTGGATATTCCCACGAGGTTGTTTACAAAGCTCCTAAAGGAATTAAGATCGAAGTCATTGAACAAGTGAAGATCAAAATTTCTGGGATCGACAAACAACTAGTCGGACAAGTTGCGGCAGATATCCGTTCTAAGAGACCTCCTGAGCCTTACAAAGGTAAAGGGATCAAGTATAACGACGAATTTATCAAGAGAAAGGCCGGAAAAACCGGTAAGAAGTAAGGCCATGATTAATAAACTGAAAAAAATCGCAGCCAAACGCAGAAGAGCAGAGCGTTCCAGATTCAAACTGAGACAATCAAGCTCTCGCCCTAGATTGGTATTTAACAAATCCAATCGTTATCTTTCCTGCCAGATCGTGGATGATGCCCAGGGAACAACTTTGGTAGCTGCTTCTACTTTAGAAGCAACCTTTGCTGGTAAAAGCCGCAAAGATAAAGAAGCTGCTAAGGCTTTGGGAAAAGCGATCGGAGAGAGAGCCGCTTCTAAAGGTGTTAAGGTAGTTATGCTGGATCGTTCCGGAATGATCTACCACGGAAGAATCGCGGCTTTCGCGGACTCGGCTAGAGAAGCCGGATTGGAGTTCTAATAATGGCGTACGAACAAGATCAAGAACAGAAAGAGTTTAACGAGAAGGTCGTAAAGATCGATCGCGTTGCTAAAGTTGTAAAAGGTGGACGTCGTTTCTCCTTTAACGCTCTAACAGTAGTTGGAGATGCAAAAGGTAAAGTAGGGATTGGATTCGGTAAAGCGAACGAGGTTCCAGATGCGATCCGTAAATCCATCGAATCCGCTAAGAAAAATTTGGTGAAAATCCAATTCCGAGGACATACCATTCCTCACGAAGTGATCGGAAAATTCAAATCGGCAAGAGTGATCCTGAAACCGTCTACTGCGGGAACTGGAATCATCGCTGGAGGATCCGTTCGTTCCGTAGTGGAGAAGGTTGGGATCCAAGATATTCTTAGCAAATCTTGGGGTTCTTCGAATCCAGTAAACATCGTAAAGGCGACTCTGGACGCTCTTCAACAATTGGAGACTCCGGTATTAGCAGCTCGTAAAAGAGGAATCACTCTGGCTCGTCTTTTCGGAAACGACGTAGGATAATAAACATGGAAACCGTAATCGTTACTCAGATTAAAAGTAATATCGGGATTAAAAAAGGCCAGAAGCTAACTCTGGCTGCTTTGGGACTTCGTAAAACCGGACAACAAAGAAAACATACTCTAACTCCGCAGGTGAAAGGAATGATCAATGACGTTCAACACCTGGTCCGAGTCGAAAAGGCGTAATTAGGTAAGGGAAATGAGTAAAGAAAGAATTAAGGCTGCCCTAGCGTTTGGAAAAGAGCGCACTGAAAAGGGAGATAAGCCAGCTGGAAACACAATTCCTGTTCCAGCAGGTTCTACTAAGAACAAGAAACGTTTAGGTCGTGGTATCGGTTCCAAAACCGGTAAAACTGGGGGCCGTGGATCCAAAGGACAGTATGCTCGTAATACCGTTCGTAGAGGATTCGAAGGTGGGCAGATGCCTATCCACAGAAGACTCCCTAAGCGCGGATTTACTTCTATATTTCATAAGGATTTCTTCCCAATCAACCTCAGAGACATCGAGAAAAGCGGTTTGACCGGCAACATAGATGCCAAAATTATGGTTGAATCGAAGATTCTTGATAAAGAGAGCTCTCTTTTCAAGATTCTGGGAACCGGTGAGATCACAAAAGCTGTTCATATAGTAGCAGATGGATTCTCCGCTTCTGCTAAGGAAAAGATAGAGAAGGCAGGCGGTTCCATTAAACTTCGCTCAGAATTAGCTTCTAAAGAAGCTTAATCCGAGTCGTTTTCGACCGTTTGGAAGACCGATTCTTTTATGTTTGTAGAGGGACTCAATGTTTGAGTCCCTTTTGCCCGAAAGGGGAATGACCAAGGACTAAGGAAAGAGAACAAAGCCGCATGCTGACTTCGATTGCAAATATTTTCAAAATTCCAGAGTTGAGGAACAAGGTTTTCTTTACTCTTGGTATGCTTTTACTCTTCCGTCTCGGAACTCATATTACTATTCCTGGTATCGATCCTAAAGTAGTTTCCGCAATCGCTTTGGATGCAAATGCAGCCGAAGGACTTGTAGGAATGTTCGATATGTTCGCGGGAGGAGCTCTTTTGAACTTCTCCATCTTTGCACTCGGGATCATGCCTTATATTTCTTCTTCCATCATTATGCAATTAGTGATGGTACTTGTTCCTTCTTTACAAAAACTTCAAAAAGAAGGAGAAGAAGGTCGTAAGAAAATCAGCCAATACACTAAATACGGAACTATCCTACTTTGCGGGGTTCAGTCTTTAGCGGTGATCCGTTTGGCTCAACGTTGGTCTTATGGAGCGGACAATGCACCTGCTCTTCACCCAGGTTTGATCCACTCTTCAGTTGAATCTTGGTTCTTCTTTATCGCATTATTATCCATCACTACTGGAACTGTTCTATTAATTTGGTTAGGTGAACAAATCACTGAGAGAGGGATCGGTAACGGTATTTCTCTTTTGATCTTCGCTGGTATCGTAGGACGTCTTCCAGTTTCCGTTGCTCAATTATTCCGTGAGAACTTTGTAGACGGACTGAACATCATCATCCTTCTTCTTTTATTCATTCTACTCATCGCGTTAACTGTTCTTCTTACTCAGGGTGTCCGTAAGGTTCCTTTACAGTATGGAAAACAAATGGTGGGAAGAAAAATGGTCCAAGCTAAGTCTCAAAGCATTCCTTTCAAAGTGAATGGCGCGAGCGTAATGCCGATCATATTCGCTTCTTCTTTATTACTTTTTCCTCAAACGATCATCCAACAGATCTCTGAGCTTCCTAACTGGGCGGGTTGGGTTCTTCTACTGGATTATCTGAATCCATTCTCTCAGACTTGGTATCACGCTGCGTTTTATTTCTTCGTATATATCGCGCTGATCGTGTTCTTCGCATATTTCTATACTGCGATCCAATTTAATCCTGGAGAACTTGCGGAGAATCTTCGTAAGTATAATGGATTCATTCCTGGAATTCGTCCAGGTTCTCATACTAAGGAATATATTGAGAAGGTCCTAAATAGGATCACTCTTCCTGGTGCAGTTTTCTTAGCGGGCTTGGCACTTGCTCCTTATATCATTATTCGTTTCTTGAATTTAGGAACTAACTCCGGTGGTGGATCCTTGGTTTACACCTTCGGTGGAACTTCTCTGCTTATAATGGTAGGGGTGGCTTTGGAAACTCTGAAACAATTAGAGTCTCAATTGCTTATGAGAAACTATGATGGTTTCTTGAAAAAAACTAAAATCAAGGGAAGGTCTTAAGAAAATGAATTCCATCATTTTCATGGGCCCTCCGGGTGCTGGTAAAGGCACCCAAGCAAAGATCCTTTGCGACAATTTGGGAATTCCTCAGATCTCTACTGGAGATATCCTGAGAGCTGCCGTTAAGAACGGAACCCAAATGGGATTAGAAGCAAAGAGATACATGGATGCCGGAGATTTAGTTCCGGATTCAGTTGTTATTGGCATTATCAAAGATCGTCTTGTAGAGCCTGATTGCAAAAACGGATTCTTATTGGATGGATTTCCAAGAACCGTAGAGCAAGCAGATGCTTTGGATAAAATCCTAAGCACCGAAGGTTTGAAAATCAAGAGAGCGATCAATCTGGAAGTTCCGGACGGGGAACTTCTGGAACGTTTATTAAAACGTGCAGAAATCGAAGGTCGTTCCGACGACAACGAGACAACGATCAAGAGTCGCTTGGAAACTTATAACAAGAAGACTCTTCCATTATTGGACTACTATGCTGCAAAAGGAAATCTCTCCCGTATAAACGGAGTGGGAAACTTGGATACAGTCACAAAACTGATCGAGAAGGAGTTAGCTTAACTTGGCGAAAGAAGATGCAATCACCGTGGACGGAACCGTTTTGGAACCTCTCCCAAACGCAATGTTCCGCGTTGAGCTGGAAAATGGTCACAAAGTTTTGGCCCATATTTCCGGTAAAATGAGAATGCATTATATCAGGATCCTTCCAGGCGACAAAGTCACCGTGGAACTTTCTCCTTACGATTTAACCAAGGGTAGGATTACCTACCGCAAAAAATAGGAACACGTTATGAAAGTAAGAACTTCCGTAAAAAAAATCTGCACTAGCTGCAAAGTTATCAGAAGAAAAGGTGTGATCAGAGTGATCTGCACCAACCCTAAACACAAGCAAAGGCAAGCATAATCATGGCTCGTATCGCAGGTATCGATCTTCCAAGAGAAAAAAGAATCGTTGTTGGTCTAACGTATATTTACGGGATCGGCCGATCCACTTCTCGCAAACTTCTCGCTAAAGCGGGAGTAGACGAAAAAATCAGAGTGAAGGATCTTTCTGACACTCAAGAAGCTGCTCTCAGAAAAGCTATCGAAGAAAGTATCAAGGTAGAAGGAGATCTTCGCTCCGAGAACCAACTCAATATCAAAAGATTGATGGATATCGGATGTTACAGAGGCCTGCGTCATAGAAGAGGTCTTCCAGTTCGCGGTCAAAGAACCAGAACGAATGCCCGTACTCGTAAGGGTGTTAAGAAGACCGTTGCCAATAAGAAGAAGGTGACTAAGTAATCATGGCTGAAGATAAAAAAGGCAAAAAAGAGAAAAAGGTTAAGAAGAAGGAGAAAAAGGTCGTTCCTCGCGGAAAGGTCTATATCACCGCTTCTTTTAACAATACCATCATCACCATCACTGACTTGGCAGGAAACACTCTGTCTTGGTCAACCGCTGGTGCAATGGGTTTCCGTGGATCCAAAAAATCTACTCCGTATGCGGCTCAGATCGCAGCGGGAAATGCTGCCGAGAAAGCAATCGACTCTACCGGTTTAGCCGAAGTGGATGTTCTGGTTTCTGGCCCAGGTATCGGACGCGAATCTGCGATCCGTTCCTTAGTTGCTAGAGGACTTTCCATTAAAATGATCAAGGACGTTACACCTTTACCTCATAACGGCTGCCGTCCACGTAAGAGAAGAAGGGTTTAAGGTAGGAATAATATGGCAAGATATAGAGGACCTGTCGTTAAACTAATGAGGAGAGAAGGTGTTAACCTTTACCTCAAATCCAGTTTTACTTTTAATAGAGATAAGTTCCATAAAAAGGGACCTCCTGGTATGCAACCTAAACGGAAACCGAAAATTTCCGAGTACGGTTCTCAGCTTCGTGAAAAACAGAAGTTGAAAAGAGCTTACGGACTTTTAGAAAAACAATTCCGTAGCCTTTACGAAGAAGCATCTCACTCTCACGGTGTAACCGGTGAAATTCTTCTCCAACTTTTGGAAAGAAGATTGGATAATGCTGTATATCGTTTAGGTTTCGCAGTGACTAGACGTCAGGCGAGAAACTTTATCGCTCATAACCATATTCTGGTAAACGGCGAGAAAGTTGATATTCCATCTTTCCGCTTGAAAGTAGGCGATAAGATCGAGATCAAACCTAAATTCAGAACTTCTGGCTTTATTACCCAGAATATCCAATTGGCTCAGTCTCTGAATAATATTCCTTCTTGGGTGTCTTCTGATTTCATTCAGTTTTCAGGAGAAATTCTGTCTTTGCCGGAACGTCATCATATCGACATTCCAGTGAAAGAGCAGGTGATCGTGGAGTTGTACTCCAAGTAATTTTATTGGGAAGGGTTTCTAAGTGTCTCTAAAAAGTTTACTCAAAGGATTTAAACGTCCCAAAAAGATCGAATTTACTACGGAAGCGAATACTCCGAACTACGGAAAATTCGTAGCGGAGCCTTTCGAGCGCGGTTTTGCGACCACAATCGGAAACTCTCTTCGTAGAACTCTCATGTCTTCCATCGAAGGAGCTGCAATTTCCGCTCTTCGTATCGAAGGTGTGAACCATGAGTTCTCTTACATCGAAGGAGTCGCTGAAGACGTTACTCGTATCATCTTAAACCTCAAACAAGTTCGTATTAAATACGAGCCTGAGGACAAGGACCAAAGCAAAGTTATCCATTTGGAATTGAAAGGTGCAGGATATTTCAGAGCCGGAGACCTGGCTGTGGATTCTTCCATCGAGATCATGAATCCGGATCTACATATCGCAACTTTGAATGAAGACGCGAATCTTGTATTGGATCTGGAAATCCAAAGAGGAAGAGGATACGTTCCTGCAGAAGATAAGAAGAAGGATATAGAAGTTCTTGGAACTATCCCAATCGACTCTATCTTCTCTCCAGTTCAAAAAGTAATTTTCGAAATTTCTGAAACCCGTGTGGCTCAGAGATCCGATTACGAAAAATTGACTCTGGAAGTTTGGACAGACGGATCCATTTCTCCTGAGGATGCGGTTGCTCAAGCAGCTAAAATCCTTAAAGAACACCTCACAGTATTCATCAACTTCGAAGAAGAATTAGAGGAAGAAGAAGACGAGTTAGACGAAGCGGACGAGAAGTTGAAAGCTTCCCTTTCCAAACACGTGGAAGAACTCGAACTTTCTGTACGTTCCCTAAACGTTCTTCGCAGTCTGGAAATCGATTTCGTTGGAGATCTTGTAAAAAGATCCGAAGAAGAGATGTCCAAATCCAAACATTATAGCGAGCAAGGTCTCGCAGAACTGAAGTCCAAACTTGCTGGTTTGGGACTTTCGTTCGGAATGAGAGATTTCTAAAATGAACAAAAGAAATAAAGTAAAACATCTCAACCGCGAAAAAGGTCATAGAGACGCTCTGATCAATAACATGATCACTAGTCTTTTCAAATACGAGAGAATTGAATCTACTCAAGCAAAATTGAAAGTGGTTCGTTCTCACGCTGAAAAGATCATTACCAGAGCGAAAAGAAACCTTGCGACTGATATCGCTCCGGCGGTTGCACTTCACAATAAACGTGAAGTTTTAAAAAGAGTAAAGGATCGTAATATTGTTACGAAACTTTTCGAAGATATCGCAGTTCGTTATGCAAATACTAACGGCGGATATACTAGAATCCTGAAAATGATCAACAGAGCTTCTGATAATTCTGAAGTAGGAATTTTAGAACTCACTAACAGAAAGGATCGTCCTACACTTATCAAAGAAATCAAAGATAAGAGAGAGGCGATTTCCGACTCTAAAAAAGAAAAAGCGGCAGCTCCTGCTCCGGCTAAAAAGGAAAAAGCTCCTAAAAAAGAAGCTGCTCCTAAAGCTAAACCGGTTAAGAAACCTGCTGTTAAAAAAGCGGTTAAGAAAGCCGCTCCTAAGAAGAAAAAATAATATATATAATCCCCGAAGAGATGGGAGATATGTGGGCCCCGGTGTTGGAAACAGCATCGGGGTTTTTTATTTTTTTGGGGAGATGGTCGGAAGATTTTTTGTTTTTATTTAGAACCCTTTCGCTTTTAGAAACTCGTCCAGTTTGCCTACGAGCGCACTTTCTCCATCTAGCTCTTTTGCTTTTTCCAAAACGGATCTTGCGTCTTTAAATTTATTCAGAAGTCTATAATTATCTGAAAGATTGATCAGGTTCGCTAGACGATGAGGTTGAGTATTACGGACCTTCTCCGCTGCGTCCGCTGCACGTTGGAATTCCTTCATATGTTTATAACATAGGGATAATAAGAACCAAATATTATGAGATTCGGGATCCAAGTTTAGATAACGCTCTAACCATTTGGATGCTTTAGAGAATTCTTTTTTGTCATAATAGATTTGTCCGATCAATCTTGCAGATTCTTTAAAATTTGGAGCCAAGTTCCAGGATAACTCTAGAAGTTCGAGAGCTATTGGTACTTCTTTTTTCGCTATATGTTGTTTCGCTTGGTTGTACTTTGCTACTGCGTCGTTATACTTAGGATGTTCCGGATCTATTAATTCTTTATAACCTATACGAATGAGAGAAAGATCGTCTGCAATTGCACCTACTCCATGTAGTTTTCCTGCAATCGTATCCAGATCTCCTTTGGAATCTTCTACAATACGAACGAATAAGTTTTCGTCCTCATTCATCTTCCAATTAATCCCGTCAGAGCTGATATTGATATCGTCTCTTCCATCTGAACCTAAGAATAAAACATCTCCAGGCTGCAGATAAGATTCATGAATTTTAATATTCGCTCCAAATGGAGATCCTAATTTCCATGAGGAAAGTTCAGGGGCTAAGAAGGATGATCTATCATCTCTGAATAATACAGGCCAAGGGTGTTCTGCGTTCAGTATGAATATCTTTCCGGTTTTATCATGGATCAATCCAAAGATCGCAGAAGCCATCATGGTTCCGTCGAATGTCCTGAAAATTTCGTCCAGTTCTCTATGAGTTTGAAGCATCCAGGCTTCTGGATTGATATCGATTGTTTTTCCATGGCTTGCAGAACGAGAAAGGATATTATTTACCGCAGTTCCTAGTACGATAGCCCCTCCAGCACCTTGGAGAGATTTTCCCATCGCGTCACCGTTCAAGAAGAAGGTCCATTTTTCCTTTTCAGATCCGAACAATAAATTCCCGCTAATACAAATATCTCCACCCAGTTCGGATTCTCTATTCTTGAACGTGAACTTCTTCTTTTGTTCAATGTAAAAGATTGTGCTTACATCCTGGGAAGTATTCCAGTTTGTCATGAGCGGTTTACTCAAAAGAGAAGTGAGATAATAATCTCCGTCTTGCTGGACCTTGAGAGCTTGGATTTCCTCCATTCTTTTGGTGACTTCTGTAGTTCTCTCGTCGACCTTTTGCTCTAAAGTGTTTGCGTATTCTTCTTCCACCGCGCCTATCTTGCGGAAGATCAAGATCACACTTTGAGTGATATAAGATACCACTGCTAAAAATACTAACTTTAAGGATTGTTCTGAAATGGATGCGTATCCTGGAGAAATAACTTTGAGTTCGTCTTCAGTGAATTCTACTCCTCTGAAGATCGTATTTAAGATCACGAGTCCTTGTCCGACTACACTGAATATTCCTGAAAGTTTTGCGACTGTTGGGGATAGTAATAATACTGAATACACGATGAAGATCATATTTATCGCATATAAAATGATCTGACGGATTACTCCGGATGCCATGTTCCTGTCTGTCCAGGATGCTACGAACATGACTACGCATAATATGGTGATATCGGCGAGCACAGAAACTTTACCGACCATAGACGGTATCTTTCCGTATTTCTTATTGCAGTAATAATTATAATAAGCATAACCAAGCATCGAGCCAGTTCCGATCAGATATGCTGCATTTTGAACTGCGGAGCTCTGGGTCCACGCGGCAGCAAGGGAAAGCAGGAATAGTCCTGCTAAACCGAATCGGATCCGATTGATTGTCAGTGGACCGGAGGCTATAATTCGCTCCGTGATGAGTTCCTTTTTTTCTTCCATCCCTAATCGGCCTCTTTTGGTCGCCTATAGTATTTGGATTAGTGAATATATTTTTGAACGTACCATCTACAAATTTTTTACAGAATGTAGGATAGTTGTAAAAATATAATTTTCCTTCCAAATACTTAAGACGGAAAAAAATAAGAGAAAAGTAAGTGGCTCCTTTAAAAACAATCTCGCAATTTAAAACTTTCTTTTATTGTTCGGCCGGATAACCGCCATAAGTCATTTTGCCAGTGAAGTATATCGGGCTCTTCTTTTCGTTTAGTATCCGAATATTTAAGCCTGCTTGTAGAGTTTGCAATGTTTGGACGTCAAAGGTAGTTCCCAATCCATCTACCAAGAGTGCATAATGTATGTTCTCGTTTAGATCTTCTTCTGGATCTATATCGTCCCAAACTAATGCTAAGTTTCCGGATCCAATTTCTCTGTTTCTATCATCCGTTAAAATTGCTTCATTCGATTCTTGCAATATGGCTCCTGGGATTTGTTTATTGTAGATACGTTTTTCAGTAATTAGAAGAATATCATTTTTGTTAAAATGAGGAGG
Organism: Leptospira koniambonensis; assembly: GCF_004769555.1. Lineage (NCBI taxonomy): Bacteria > Pseudomonadati > Spirochaetota > Leptospiria > Leptospirales > Leptospiraceae > Leptospira > Leptospira koniambonensis. The sequence continues at coordinate 1,508,229 of NZ_RQFY01000004.1, forward strand.
AAGATAAATTTCGGTAGGAGCATCAGAACTTCTTCCTTTCCAAATTACTAATATAAATCTTTTATCTCCAAAGTATTTTGTGCCATTCTGAACTGTTTTAATTGCGGCCCATGCAAATACATTATTCCAGGTATCGTATCCGATCGCGTTATAATGAGAGCTTATAGCTCTTCCTTGGATCTTTCTCGCATATGCTCTTTGTGTAATATGATAATCCATATTGAAGGTTGTTCCATAATTCCCAATCACAGAGAAGTCTTCGTTATTCCAAGCATCCTTGCTAGTGATTAGTTTAGAACTGTTTCCATTCATATATTCATTATGCTTATCATAATAATAATCCCAATGCCATTGGGTTCCAGATACGATTGGATTGTAGAAGTCCGCGAATCTTGTTTTAGTAGTCTGAGCATTGTCAGAAATTTCCATGGCCTGATAGACTGCATTGATCATTCTTGGTGTATCTTTTGCTCCCACACCTTTTAACCACATTCCAAATTCACTTAAGAAAGATGGAATATTTAAGAACCTTGCTTCTTTTCGGATCTCATCCAAATATTTGAAATAGGTGGCATTGTCTATTCCAGTTAGATCTGTTCCCATTCTTCCTGCATCATAGAAGTGAGAATTGAAAGCAAATCCTTCTCCCGGTAGTGTAGTTAAATGTCCTCCTCCTGTTGCAGGAGCAACAAATCCTGCGTTTGTATTCCAAAATACCAATGGTTCTGCAAATACTAGTTTATCTTGCCATCCGTTTTGAGTTAGTGCCTCTCTTACCTTTCTATAAAAAGGCCAGAGTTTTTGGTTATCCCATTGCACAGGATTTAATCCTTCCATTCCCCCATCTACAGGCTCGTTAAATGGGTCCAATCCTACTATATAATCGAATTCTTCAGGATTTAATTTTTCTTTAATATAGGCGGCAGTTTTTCCTATCTGCCAAAGATATTCAGTTTGAACATATCTTGTTCCGGAAGAAGTAGAAATAGATGCATTATTCCAGAAGTTACGGAAACCTTTGCGAACTGCTTCATTAGTAAGATTGTTTTGGCTCCAATTCGCACAAATGATCCCACAATATTCAGAAGGATAAGAACTTCCTGAGATTATCCAAGAAGGGGCGCCATTCCCAGTATGCCAGGAGTTTTTATTAAATAGATGTCTCGAATAAAGATCTTGGTGGTAATCGAGTAGAATATACATTTTCTTGGAGATCGCTTTTCTCATCTGAGAAATAACAGCATCCAAATAGGTATAATTGATCGTATTCACAGATGGATGTGTTCCTTCCCAAGCAATTGTGAATCGGATCATATTTGAACCTGTGGTCTTTCCCAACCTATTAAACGCAGTCTCTGCATCCGAATCATTTGCAAAAGGTTTGAAGCCGTGCTGAACAAGTTTTACATTTCCAGAGATATTGAACCCACGGAAGGATACTTCTCTTCCTAAACCATCTAAGAAAATTTTGTCGGTAACTCCGTTATAAGTTTTATCCCCAACTAAGATCTTACGTTCTAATTCATTATTTGTATAATCCAGGCTATGACTAGCAGAAGTGTAAGGATTGGATCCCAAAATTGAATATTCAGATCCAGAATTGGGGTTGGATTGATTGCCAAGGAGGCCGATTAGTTCCGGAGATATATTTTTTTCCGGGCTGCACGCGAAAATGCAGATAGCACCAAGGCCAATTATATATTTTTCTATTCTCTTCATGGGCGAGCAAGATAGTTATCTAGCTCAGAGATCCAAGTTTTATTTAGTAAAAAAGGAAATTTATCGACATTCTAAATTTTTGATCTTGGGAAATAACTATACTCAAATTAAGTTTTTTGAAATTGTTTTATAATTAAGAAAGTTTATGAACACTTATTTTTCACTTAATCATAATGAAGGGAGAAGATAGATGAAAATTGTTTGGGTCATTCTATTTAGCTTGGTTGGTTTTATAGTTTTACTTGTGCTTTCTGGATATTTGTTTCCAAAAGATCATACTGCAAGTTTGGAGAAAGATTTTTCTTCTTCTCCAGAAAGTATATACAGGATCATTCGTAATATTAGTGAGTATAAAAATTGGAGGAGTGGACTGAGAACTGTGGATATTGAATCTGAAACAATTTGGACAGAATCAGATTTACACGGGAATAATATTCGTTTTGGAATTATAGAAGAACGTTCTCCGAATTATTTAAAGACTAAAATTCTAAGCGAAGATCTTCCTTTCGGTGGAGGTTGGGAATTTGAAGTTATTCCGAATGGTCCAAACACTAAATTGAAAATTACTGAAAAAGGTTTTGTAACGAATCCTCTGTTTAGAGTTCTTTCTAAGTTTGTGTTCGGTCATGACGCAACCATGAAAACTTATTTAGAAGATCTGAGTAAGATCTTAGAAGCGTCGGAGAAGTGAAAGTAAAGAGGTAAGCTGCAAGAATCTTAACCTCTATTCTTCTCTGCTTGTTTAGAATATTTTCTCTGATAAACAAATCGGATAGCTTCTGCTTCTAACCAAGGAACTGGTTTTCCGCCGCCTAAAATTCTAGATTCTACGAATGCCTTACTTGCTTTTTCTAGAACCATACAGACTGCATGAGCATCATCTAAACTTTTATGGGCACATAAAGCCCCAGCGTTCTGAAGATATACTGCGTTTCTTCTTCCTATAGCGGAAATGATCTTTTTTAGCCCTTTCTCATCTAATGCGTTAGGCACAACCTTGGCGTTAGGTCCTACAATTTGAGCCATATCGTCCAAATAAGGACGAACGGTTTCTCCCGCCATGGAGCAGGTCATCACATTCTCTTGAGTAGAATGAAAGATAACTGTGAATTCAGGTCTTGCTAAATAGAGAGAAAGATGTTGTATTGCTTCGTCAGGAATATCTTTCGGAAAGATCTGATTTTCTTCCAAAGGAATTTCTAAAAGAGCTGTTTTAGCTTTTTTACCAATCGTATTTAGGTCTGCTTTTTTAGGAGTGATCCAAATACTTTTTCCAATCTTAACACTGGCACATCCGTTCTTGGCTAAAATTCCTTCCTTCACTAATTGAGGGAGAAACTTTTGAAGATCCATTGGGCTATCAGGAGCTTTCATGCTGATTTTACCAGTCCATAGTTTTTGAGATACCAAGAACGGATGGAATCTCTGTCTCCTTTTTTGTAACCGGAGACTTTTAAGAATTCTTTTTCAATGAATAGTTGGCAGACTCTTTCCAATTCAAGTGCAACTTGGAAAGCATCTTCCATATCTTTTCCCACACAAAGAGTTCCGTGGTTTGCTAAAAGTACTGCCTTACTTCCTGATTTATCCAATGCAGAGATTGCCATAGTGATCAGTTTTTTAGTTCCAGGAAGAGAATAGTTAGTACAAAGTACAGGTCCTCCAATGATTTTTTTCATCTGAGGATTTAGAACAGGAACATCCTTTCTTGCTGCGGCAACCACTGCGGCTTGCAGTTGGTGAGTATGAATTACAGCACCAATATTTGGGCGAAGTTTGTATGCCGCAGAATGAAGTCCTTTCTCATACGAAGGTTTGATCTTTCCGATATGAGTCAGATCTTCAATGTTTACTTGCACGATCTCTTCCGGAGTTAGATCTTCATAAGTCCTGCCAGTAGGAGTGATTGCAAAATAATTCTCATCAATACGTTGGCTGATATTTCCCCAAGTTCTTGCAATAAGTCCGGACCTTACAAGGCGGATCCCGGTATCTCGAACGATTTTTTTGGCCTTATCTATTTCCATGTTCTTCTCCTATTCGGCAGATCTAAAGGTTATACACCTTCGACTTTTTGGAACACTCTTTCGAATCTTTTTAATGCGTCATCAATCACAGCATCTGTATCAGCAGCGCTCGTATATAAGCGGCTTCCTGCAAGAGTAACGATACCTTCTGCCATGTAAGCCGCTCCCATTTCTTCCATCGCTTTTTTACGAGTATGAGCTTCGTGAATTGTGGATTTGATCTTCCAGAATTTTTTGATATCAATCTCTAAAAGCATGGTTCCAACAGTTTCCAAATGGCAGATAGATCCTTGGTTAAATGCCACGAAAGGTAGATTATACTTCTTAATTAATTTTTGTAAACCAGCAGTGATCCTATCTCCCGCTCTTCCTGCTTTTTCGCAGGCCTTTTGTTTTTCGATCTCAAGAAGAGTGTAATAACCTGCAGCGGAGCTAAGAGGGTTTGCTGCCATGGTCCCACCGATCAGTGCTTTTTTGACACCTGTTTGAAGTCCCGCAGAAAGATACTTCATGTATTCTTTCTTTCCACCCAATCCGCCGGCAGAAGGGTAACCACCAGCAACCACTTTACCGAATACAGTTAGATCTGGAGTGACTCCGTAATAACCTTGAGCGCCGCTTAGGCCGATACGGAATGCAGTCACAACTTCATCAAAAATTAGTAATGCTCCATACTTATCGCAAAGTTCTCTGACTCCTTTATTGAAATCCATGTCTATAGGGCGAGTTCCACTTTCTGGTCCAATTGGCTCCAGGATAACTGCCGCAGTGCCGCCTCTCCAACGATTTCTTTTTAAGGTTCTTTCTAATGCGTTTAGGTCATTTGGATAGAATTCTTGAGTATATTTGAAAACATGTTTAGGAATTCCATGAGATTCAAAATGTCTTGTGCCTGGAAGACGAAGTCCATAAGCTAACTGATCACTCCAACCGTGATAAGCCCCGCCCATCTTAACGATATTTTTCTTTTTAGTAGCAAGCCTTGCAACTCGGATAGAAGCCATACAAGCTTCCGTTCCAGATCCTAACATACGGAACATTTGTACAGAAGGCATATGCTCCACAATCTTCTCCGCAAGTCTTAACTCATACTCATGGAATAAACCAGTCACTGGTCCTGTTGTTTCCAGAAGTTTAACAACCTTCTTACGAATACTAAGAGGGTTACTTCCTAAAACTGTAGGACCTCCCGCTTGTAAGAAGTCTATGTATTTGTTTCCATCAAGATCAAATAAATGTGCGCCAGAAGCTTTAGTGAAAACAAGAGGGAATGGATAATTGAATGCGAGATTATGCTGAACTCCGCCAGGAATGTATTCGGAGGCTTCCGCGATCATAGTTTTGGATTTAGAACATTTCTTCTCAAAAAATTCCTGAAGGTATTTCTCCATCTCATTCTTCTTAATAGAGCGAATTGGCTGGCGAATCAGGTCATGAAGTTGTTTATAAACCCCTTTTACGTCTGGGTATTGAGAAATAGCGAAGCCGGTAGACATATCTTTTTCCTTTTTTTGCGGAATATAAGTTGACAGTGAGTGAATACTCACTCACTGTCAACTAGAAAATATAGAAAAGACGCTTCCGGGAAAATTTTCCGTATTCCGGAGCTTAGGAACCGCTCAGGTAGTAAATATAGGAAGTACTGTGGCCGAATTTACCTCTTCAAAATACAATAGAGATACTTTTGATAAGATCCCGGAAGAAAAAAGGACCAGGATACTTTCAGTTGCGATCGCAGAATTTGCAAACCGAGGTTTCAATAATGCGAATACGAATATTATAGCGAAGAAAGCCGGGATCAGCGTTGGGTCCTTATACAAATACTTCGATACAAAAGAGGATTTTTTTCTTACCGCTGTTGGTTACGGGATCCACCAGTTAGAAAAAACTTTAGAAGAAGTCCTTAGCGAAGAAAGTGATCTATTCGGTAAGATTGAAAGAATTCTAAGGATCATCCAAAAACATTCCAGAGAAAATAGAGATATCATCCGTTTATACAACGAGATCACTGCAGAAGGAAATTCAGAATTGATCAGAGGACTTTCCTCTGATATGGAAAGTGTTTCTGCGAAAGTATATACTTCGTTATTGGCAGAGGCGAAGAAGTCCGGGTCTGTTGGTAAAGACGTAGACGAGAAAATTTTTGCATTCTGCATAGATAATCTTTTTATGATACTTCAATTCTCTTATGCGACTGAGTATTATCGAGAAAGAATGAAGGTTTATTTGGGAAAAGACTTTGATAATGATGAGAAGGTCGTAAAAGGGATAATGTCTTTCATTAAAAGGGCTCTGGAGAAGAAGTAGGGTTCCAATTAACTTTACCTTCCGATATATCAAAACATTTCATCAATCCGATTTCTATAGATTCAGATTTAGAACTTCCGACATAAGGAGGGGCTAACGTTTTAAGAAAAATTTGCGATATAGCCGCTTGCACTGGATCAACGGATTCAGTCGAACTTCTATCAATACTTATAGATTCTAAATTATATTTCCAATACAAGGATTGAAAGCCCACCCAAACAGATACGTCCGATAAATGAAATATCATTTTGTAGCCTATGTATCTTGCGGTGGCTTTCCAAAATGTATTCTCTGAAAATGTAGAAGCTTTAACAGGCTGCTGAGGTGGACCTGGCCCTTCTTGGTAGAACAAACTTGCATTATGATGTCTTTCTCCTGAAAGTATTGCAGAATAAAATTCGAATCGATTTTCGATGAAAGAATTGGCCTTTAGGGATAGTTTTATTCCGATAAGCGGTCCTTTCATGGACTCGAACATAATATTTTTCTGGAGACCGTTTATATAAAATGCAGATGAGTAGATTGGGTTCATAACGGAACTATGTTCCGGACTTTTAGCCCAAGTTTGTAAATAGCCCAATGACGGACGAATTTGGAACAAATTATCTGAATACGTTAAGTAACTTATATCTCCTTTAATAAATGTTTGGCTATTTGTGAAAGGGTGTTTCGCGGCCGTATTTAAATTTAAATTTGAACTTAGTATATATTGATTAAAATCTCGAGCTTCTCCTGTAAATGTCGACCCAGAAAATGATGAAGATATTTTTTTCCAATAATAGTTCATTTCGTAGGACGCAGTTAACCCAGGTTTATTATTCCTATTTCCATTTACGTAAATATTATTTTCCTCTCCGTTTAGTCCTACTTCTCCCATGTGTCTAAGTTGGAACGCAACCAGATCGCGTGTTGATTGGTATGATCCGTATCCGATCCCGAGGCTAATCTCGAATTTATGTTTTAGTAAATTGGTTTTTTCATTCTGTAATTCTGAGGGCTTTTTAGAACTTTCGATAATTTCGTTTGTTTCAGGCGTAGTCTGTATAATCGGTTCAAATTTTTGAACATCAACTGCAGTGTTCTCTTGAGAGGGGCTTTGTTCCAATTCAGAAATGTTTTCTATGAATTTTTTTTCTAATTTACCAATGATGCCGTTTGCAGTTTTGATTTTTATATATTCTTCTGTTTCTTCTAAAACTTCTCCGACGACTACGACCCCTCCTTTTAGATAAATAGTTTTCTCTGCACCGTATGAAAAGGGGAATGGAAATATTATAAATGCTGTTAATAATAGTCGTCTATAAGCATTCATACTGTTGCTATTGAATTACAAAAACTCAAATCGTTTCATCAAACCTATTTCAACTGACTGCGATTGGGAAGAAGGAATGCCAGATTTCGCGATTAGATTTATTAAGGCTTGTCTACCGATTTCGCCAGCCAAAGTGGGTTCTCGATTTACAGAAAAATTTGCTAAGGTTTCCAGTTTATATTGCCATCCGATTGAATCAGCTCCTATCCAAAGTGAGAGGCCGCTATTAAAATTATAAAAGATCTTGATACCGTAATATTGCCCCTTCGCTCTCCATTTAACGGTTTCCAAAAGAATAGATATTAAAGTTGTCGGCTCTCCAGAAGTAACAAGATCGGGTTGATACGCAGCAGCGGGGGTAATTGCATTATAACTTCGATTTCCGCTTAGGGAAAGAAAAGAAGACTCTAATCTGATCTCCCAGCGCTCATTGATTGGAAATGATAATTTTAAACCGCTTATCCATCCTTTCATAATTTCAGAAATATTTCCGTTTTGGATCCCGCTATACGGTAATCTAGATGTTCCATAATTAATGACAGTAAATAATGTATGATGATCGTTAATGCTTCCATGAGACTCTAACATCCCGATTAAAGGACGGACTTTTATTATAGAATTCGAATATACTAGATAAGATAAATCCCCCTTGCTAATGTTTTGATTTTCGGGAAGATTGCTTAGAGAAAAAAATGGTACCGGAACCAAGGTCCCACTGGAGGAATCCGGAAAATATCCTAAATTTTTATGATTAGTTTTACCTCGATATTGATGATAGTCCAAAGAAACGGATATATTTTTCCAATAATAGTTTAATCCGAAGCTGTTTGACAGACTGTCATTACCACTATTGTGAATCGGCGCACTTATTGTTTGGTCGGTGATGCCGACTTCGATATCTTGGTATCGATTGGAGAATTTGGCACCTGGGGATTTGTATCTTCCCAACCCAAGCCCTGCGTAAAATTCTAATGTATGATGTTTAATTTGCGGGAGAACTGCGACCGGTTTTGAGTCTGTTTTACTATTCTCTAACGGTGTTATAAGAGATTCGGTTTTCGATTCTTTGGAAGGAATTTCGATGAACGGAGGAAGTTCTTCAGGTTGCGGATTTGGGCTTCCCTCTTCTTTTTTTCGATTGGGTTCTAAAATGGGATCTGTGTTTTCCGCCTCATTTAAGACAGATTTTGTTTTCTTCGGTAAACCCGAAACCTCGTCGAAGATATTCTCAACAAAACGTTTCTCTAATTTTCCTTGTACTCCCCCGCTTGTTTTGACCCTTATGTAAATATCTGTCTCTTCTGTGATAATTCCTTGTATCGTTATACCGTTTTTCAACCGGATCCTTTTTTCTTCACTTGAGACGATATAGAAGGGAAATGATAGCGCAACGGCTAGTAATACCCTTCTGAAAATATGCATAAGGGAAACTTTTTGTTAAGAGCATATAGAACAACTAATATTTATGTAAGGAATAATAGGATTCGACTACTGGCCGGAGATTTCGAGGGTCCAAATACTAAATCTTCGAAATAAACTCAAATCTTTTCATCACTCCAAATTCCAGGATCGCAGATCTACTTTCTGAATTGATCGTTTTGCCTACAGCTTCCATTACTTTTTGCTGTATTAAGTAAGCACCAGGATTACTCAAATCTACTCCAATTAATCCGTCTTTGGATGAATAAAGATACTGTTGATATGAATTCAGATTATATTTCCACTCATAAAATTGAAATCCTGCGTAAACCGAAATCGTAGGAGTCACTCGATAAACCAATCGATAGAGAAGATGGAAACCATTTGCATTCCAAGAAATATTTTGATCTTGTCTGTAGAATGCTAACTGAGATAGATTTGTGGGAACAAGTCCAGATACTATACTTCCATCCTGGTTACCTGATAAAGTTAGATTATGATATTCTAATCTATTTTCCCATCTTTCTCCCATTCGAATGGTTGCTTTTAGTCCTATAGTATAACCTTTAAGAGTTTCATTAAATTTCATTACACCTTGGGAATATAGATATAACCCTGTGTCGATATAATAGGACGTGGATAAATTTGTATCCTGAGATTGTCCCCAGAAGTGTTGGTATCCTATTGTAGGTCTTAAATCGAATCTGTCGTTTGTAAAAGCAAGAAATGATAATTCGTTTTTCAAAGAGCTTTGTCTTTCCGGAAAACTTCCTGTGCTATGCATCATACCACTTGCATAAGAATGACTATCATAGGTGCTTCTATTACCTAAATAGGATCCTGTAATTCCCCCAGACCATCTTTTCCAAGTATAGATCGCTCCATACGTTTGGGACAATTCAGGAGAATGTGTAGGTTTATCGATTACAGTAGGAAGAGTTCCGGAGAGCAATCCCATTTTGTTTTGGACTTGCACCGGAAGCTCTTGTGTCTCAGGAGAATATCTCCCTGCTCCTAATCCGAAGGAGATTTCTAAATCATTTCTCTTTAATTGGTCTATATGAAAATTTACCAAAGGTTTGGGGACTTCTATAATTTGTGGTGTAGGCGTTTGTTCCGCTTGGACTGGCTTTTTTTCTTCCTGCTGAACTTTTGTAGGTTCATTGAAACTTACGGTATTGATCTCAGATTTGTTTAGTTGTATCGTTTTTCCATCTGCAGTTTTGATCGTCATACTGGCCGCGGTCTGTTGTAATATCTCTGCGCGAATGACCTGGCCATTCTTTAGATAGATGGTTTTCATTTCCGCAAACAAAGAAACAACTGGGGTCAATAAGAAGGTGAATAGTAGAAGGAACCGAAAAAGAGCCAATTTCATCTGCGACGTATTCTGTATCTTAAAAGCTCGGATGCAATAATTTAATGGTCTTAATCTAACTTCGCAAACAAATTTCGATTATTGAGATAACTCGAATCTTTTCATAACTCCGAATTCTAAGGAGGAGGCTTTGCTTGTGGCCGGGGTCATTTTCGCTGTGGAAGTTAACAGAAGATTTATAAGGACCAATTGATCGACGGGGCTTGGATTGTCTATATTGGCTAACCCATCGAAAGATTGATCTAATGATTTTAAAGAATATTTCCATTCGAATGCTTGGATCCCTGCCCAAAAAGAAATTGTGGGTGTCCATTTATAGAATAGTTTATAAGAAAAATTGAATCCTTTTGCGTCCCACTGTATACTTCCTCGGATTACTCCATAATCAAAAAAATTAGGAGGGTTGAACATTGACAAAGTTCCGTTACTGTACTGTGCACCTGAAAGCATTAGATAATGTAATTCAATTCTATGTTCCCATCTTTCCCCTTGTCTAACTGTAGTTTTTAATCCGATAGATGGGCCTTTCAATTTTTCCAAGAAGTAATAATGGTATTTGAAAAAAGAAGTTAGTTCATTTCCGTTATAGCCGGTTGAAATTGTATTATTATCGTCTGTCTTTCCCCAAAACTGAGAATAACCAAAACTAGGTCTTAGATCGATCCTTTGATTACTATAAGCGAGATAGGAAATATCTGCTTTTAAGGAACTTTGTTTTTCGGGGAATTTTCCGGCGATCTCTTGCAAACTAGCATTAGGATTATATATTTTAATTCTTTCGGATGTTTCACCGCCGAAATGATTTGCGCTTATGCCAAATGCAAACTTCTTCCAATAGTATATGGCGCCCATACTATAAGCTAAACCTCTTTTGTAACTGGGCGAATCATGATCAGGAGGAAGTTGTCCAGTTAGTATATTTGCTTTTACTGAAGTTTGATTTAAATAGGATTCGGTAGGAGGGCGATATGTTCCAAGGCCCGCTCCAAAAAATAATTCTATATCCTTCCTTTTGACCTGGTCAATTGCATAAGGACTAGCAGTTTTATTTATTTCGGGTTCTGGCGTTTTACTAACTTCTGGAGTAGGAGGGGGTGGTTCTTCGACTACAGCGGTTAGTTGTTTTAATTTTTCCTCCGACTCTCTCTTTTCTTGAACGGTGGGTTCCTTGTAACTAACTCTTTGGATCTCTTTCTTATTCAGTTGTTTGACCTTTCCGTCTTCCATTTTGATCTGCATTGTCGTTGCAGTTTGTTGGATGACTTCTCCGCGTAAGATCTGCCCGTTCCTCATATAGATCGTTTGTATTTCCGCAAACAGTTCGGCTACGGGAGAAGATAATAAAATAATTAAGAAACAGATTCTTATGTTGGAACTTCCCATAACGCGGCCTATTAGAAGGCACGTTTACTTGATAGGCAATAACTTATTAAATACTTATGAATAAAAGGTGCTCTAATTAAGGAAAAATGCCCGCGGTAAAGATCGTTTAACACCTGTATCGTTTATGAGATTTTTATACTTTCTTCGGCTTTTGGATTTCTTCTTTCCTTTACTCTGCGGGATTTGCGGCAGAGAAGACTTCTTTTCCTTAAAAATAGGCCTTTGTAAAAGATGCAACTATGCTGCTCGGACTTCCAAACAATTATATCGATGTAATGTATGTTCTTCTCCCTTGCCTGATGCAGAGAAGGTTTGTGAATTTTGCGATTCCAGAAATGTATTTTTCACAAAAGTTTTCAGCCTGAGAGATAGGACCGACCTTTTAGGAGAATTATTAAATAAGCTGAAATCAAATAATGAATATCCTGTTTCTATTTTTCTTTCTTTGGGTATCAGAAAGGCATTGAGAGAGCTGAAAACATTGGATTTGGATGCTTGTATACTTCTTCCTAGCTATTCTAAAAATAAAATTTTTAATCCTGATCTCAGACCGTTCTCTCCAAGCGGCAGATTGTATGAAGAGACAAGGAGAATATTAAAAATTCCTTTAATAGATCCATTGATAAAAACAAGTCCGGAAAGACAGGCGGGCAAAAATTTCTCCGAAAGATTTTTTCATGCGTATTCTGCATGGGGAATCAAATCGAATTGGAAGGATCGTTGCCCTTCTAAGATATTATTATTGGACGATGTTTTTACTACTGGCGCAAGTGTGAACGAGGCATGCCGAATTTTAAAGAAGAATGGTACAAAGTCGGTTTATGTTTTAACCTATCTTAGGGTTTCGGATTAAACTTGACTAATCTATATATCCGTTTAGTATAGATGGAAGAAGATGATTCGAAAAATTCTACATGTAGACATGGACGCATTTTATGCTTCTGTAGAACAAAGAGATAATCCGAGTTATCGGGGCAAACCAATCATTGTTGGAGGTCCTCCGGATTCCAGGGGGGTGGTATGCGCTGCAAGTTATGAAGCAAGGAAATTCGGAGTTCGCTCTGCAATGCCTTGCTCTCAAGCTGCGAGACTTTGTCCTTCCGGGATTTTTGTAACTCCTCGTTTCGAAGCATACAGAAAAGTATCTTCAAAAATCAGACAAATTTTTTTAGAATACACGGACCTTGTGGAGATGTTGTCCTTGGACGAGGCATTTTTAGATGTCACCCAAAATAAGAAGAATATTCCTTATGCAAGTGAAGTTGCAAAAGAGATAAGAGAAAGAATTTTCGAAGAGACTCAGCTGACAGCATCGGCTGGAGTTTCCATCAATAAATTTTTAGCTAAAATTGCTACCGACCAAAATAAACCGAATGGAATGACAATCGTTCGTCCGGAGCAGATTGAAAAGTTTATAGATTCATTAGATGTTTCTGTATTTCCAGGGATTGGAAAAGTTACATTAAAAAAAATGCATGAACTTGGGATCAAAAAGGGAAAGGACCTAAAAGAAAAAAGCCTGGAGATGTTAGGCCAAAATTTTGGTAAATCTGGCCGTTGGTTCTTTGCAGTATGCAGGGGTTTAGATGATAGACCTGTAGAGCCTTATAGAGAAAGAAAATCCTTAGGTGCAGAATCTACGTTTGCTAAAGACCTGGAAAATGGCTCGGATATATTTAGAGAACTTGCTGATATCGCTGAAGAATTAGAAAGAAGGCTTTTACAAAAACCTTTTCCAGGAAAAACAATTACTCTCAAAGTAAAATTTTCAGACTTCACCCAAAAGACCAGGAGTATTACTGAAGACTATTCCTATCTGGATAAAAATGAATTGTACCGGATCGGATCTAAACTTTTGGAAGAATTTATATTGGGATCCGGTAAATCTATTTTTCCAATTCGCCTTTTAGGTTTAAGCCTTTCTCATCCAGAAAGTAAAAGTTCTCAGATCAAAAGTGAAGACGAAGAAGATCTGTTTCCTTCTCTATTCTAAACTATTTAGAAGTATCTCCATCTATTCCAGAAGGAACCAAGTTTGCGATCCCTTGTCTGAGATTGGCCCATTCTTGCCTGCATTTTTTATCCGAATCTTTTTCTTCATTATAATGGATCATGGATCTTCCCGCTGCAAGTCCTGCTAATTTAGAATTATCGAATATTTTCCAGGCGATACTTAAAATGAATAAACCTACAAATGGAAGTGCGATCTTTAAGATCCCATGATGTTTGGAATCCATAATCGATCCTAAAAATGTGCATATAGAGCCAATGCTGAATAAATACCAACCTATATAAAAATAATCTTCTGCAATCTCGGAAGCATTATTGATCATATATCTACAGAAAGATCCATCCATCTCTACCAATTCTTTTTTTCCGGACGGTAAAAGATTTTCTATAAACGGTTTTTCTAATCTGGACTTTCCTAAATAGGGCTGGATCTCTAAGAATAAATTGATCCCTAAATACAACATTCCAATGAAGAAGATTATAAAAAAAGGTCTGTATAAAAGTTTGGTCCTTTCTGTAGATCTGTATATTTCCAGTTCAGATTCAGGAACTCCCATCTTTTTGGAAATTCTGTCTTTGTATTGTTGGAATGCTAGGTTATCCATGAATGCAATATAATCTGTAGCAGGAGGAGAATCTTTTGTCTCCTTACTTTGAAGCCAAACATTTACTTCGTTTAAAGCTTTGGTCTTGGAAACTTTGAAGTATGGAAAGATAAGACGGATCAGAAACATATAGTTTTCCTAATGTATAAAATCAGCAAATAGATTGGCTGGTCAGATTAGGAAATCTTTAAGATGTGTGCAAGGCGTTTTTTTAGGTTCGAAAAGTAGAAAAGGTTAAAACTTCTCTAAAATAGCTAAAATTTCTCTCCCATATTGTCTAACTTTGGCTTCTCCCATACCTTTGATTGCCATTAGATCCTCCAGACTTTCCGGTTTCTGGGAAACAATTCGGACAAGCACAGGATTTTGGAGCACCATAAACTTCTTCCATTTATTACGTCTCGCGATCCTGTCTCTGAAGTTTTTGAGTTCATTCAGAATAAGTTTATCCCCGCTAAGTGGAACTTTTTTGCGAGGTTTATCGGGATCGTCAAATACCGGTTTAGGTTTTCCGAATGCAGTTAGATAGATTTTAGGATATTTATCCCCTTTAACAGAAAGTTTTTTAGCCTTCTGCCAATCTTCTAAAAGTTTAAGAATAGATTCTTCAGGAACATGCTTTAAGGAAGAATAATATTCAGATTTATCCAATCTTCTGCGGAGTATATCTTTAGATTTTGCGCCTCTTAAAGTGCCTGCGATGATTTTTTTACCAAATTTTGCAGGATATTCTGAGATCAATCCTTCTATCGATCTGATCTCGTCTGCATCGAAGATATGAGATTCTTTCTCCTTTTTCTTTTCTGCTTTTAATCTTTCTCTTTCTGTATAGGCAAGTCTTGCAGAATGAGAAGATGCGGAATCTGCACAAGTATCGCAGGATCCACAATTAGAGATTTTTTCTCCGAAATAATCACATAAGATCTTTTGCCTGCAGTCAGGAGAACTTACATAAGATTTTACATGAGAGAGTAGGGTTTCTCCTCCCTTATAATTTGCTTCTTTGGAAAGAAGAAAACTTTGAACGCTTAAATCGCCAGGTAAGAAGAATAATACACAATCAGAATTTTTACCGTCTCTACCAGCTCTTCCTGCTTCTTGGTAATAACTTTCTAAGGAAGAAGGTACCTGATAATGAAGGACCAATCTTACGTTAGGGCTGTCTAGTCCCATTCCGAATGCGTTTGTGGCTACAAGTATATTCGTTTTTCCGGATGAATATCCTTCCTGCGCTTTTTCCCGGCTCGAGTCTGTTCTTCCTGCGTGATACTTTCCTACTTTGTATCCTGATTTGCGGAGAAGTTCGTAAATTTCGTCCACTTTTGCGCGGGTAGAGCAATAGATTATTACTTTTCCTGAAACAGATTTTTGAAAAAACCCCTTTTCTAATATTTCTAAAAGCAAATTTTCTTTTTCTCTTTCTGAGTCTGGATATACTACCGAAAATTTTAAATTCTCTCTGGCGTATGTCCCTTGCACATGTAAAGGGAGTTTTAATCCTAAACTATCAGAGATATCTTTTTTAACTCTATCGGTTGCGGTAGCAGTCAGGGCTACCCAAGGAGTTCCTTCTTGTAAATAAGAACGTAATGTATGAAGTTTTCTGTATTCAGGACGGAAATCATGACCCCATTGAGAAACACAATGTGCCTCGTCCACTGCCATTAAACTCACTGGAAGTTTTGGAAGTAGATTTAAAAAAGAACGTGAGACAGCTCGTTCTGGAGAAATATATAATATTCTAATCTTTCCAGTTGCAGCAGAAGATAAAACTCTGACTTGCTCCAGATCATCTTGGGTAGAATTACAATAAGCTGCTTGGATACCTTTCGCTTTTAGTCCGTCTACTTGATCCTTCATTAATGCGATCAATGGAGAGATTACGATAGTAAGAGAACTTGCCTCTGCAAAGGAAGGCAATTGATAGATGAGTGATTTTCCGCCGCCTGTGGGAAGAATTGCGAGCACATCTTTTCTTCCCAATAACGCTCGGACTGCTTCCCATTGGCCTTGCCTGAATTGGGAGAATCCGAAATGGGTATGTAGGATCTTTTTCCAATCCTCTATCGAAGAGGAGACTGTTCCAGTGATTGCAGACAAGTTGAAACTTCTTCCTTATTCTTGATTTCGGATCTTACGGTATAGAAATCTTGATGGATGTAGAGAAGAGTACAAGCTATTTTCGATAGATAAAGGTTCGTTTAAAAGAATCTCCGCCAAAATTTCCCCTCCCAGTAGGGAAGTCAAAACTCCCCTAGATCCCAAACCGCCGAACACAAACAGGTTTTTTTGCGGTTCTAAAAAAGGGAATTCTTTCTTTCGATTTTTTGGAAGACTCATACCTGAGTATATTTTTCGAAAAGGTTCCGAAGAATAGATCGGGCCAAGGATCGGAAATCGATCTGGGGTTTGGGAACGTATCCCAACGAAGTCAGAACGAACCTTGATCTGTTCCCAGTTTAAGCCTAAGAATGTATTTTGAGAATATTCTAAAATTTCTTCTCTATCCTTGGTTCTCGGATTTGGATCTAAATCAAATTCATCAAATGTGGATCCGTTAACTCTAATCCCATTTTTAGAAGGAGTTAGATATTTTTCTCCTACATTGATCGGATCTTTTTCGGAATCAATATTCGGATCTTCTAATATTTCTAATTGTCCTCTAACGGACCTAAGGGAGAAGGGAGTTTCTCCCCATAAACCTTGCAGTAAACTTTCTATTCCAAATGAATTTGCTAAGACCAAAACTTCCGTTTTAATTAAGACCTCTTTGTTTTCTGAGAACAATATCCATTCTTCGTTTTCGAAAGAGATTGATCCTACTTTCCCTTGTTTGAGTAAAATATTAGGATGATCTAAAAGTTTTTCTGTTAAGACAGGAGTATCTGTCCAGAAGCCAGAAGGATAATAGATACCTTTTACATCTTCGGGAAAGTTTTTTCCAAGGTTCGGTTTTAAATCTGCTAATTCTTTGGATAAAAAATGTGCCTTAACACCTTCTTCCAATCGAGCCCAAGGAAGATCGTCTCCTGAGAGTTGTAATGTGCCGGAAATTTGGTAAGAATCCTTGGATAAAAGATCAGAATAACGGCGGATAGAATTTCCAAGACAACGAATTGTCCATAAACTAGTTGGAGTTTCTCCCTTGGTTATATGAGGATGAGAAACTGCCATTGGAACAGAAGATGCACGTAACGCGTCGTGATCATCCCAAACTTCTACTTGGATCCCTCTCCAGGCTAATGCTCTTGCAATACTTGCCCCAGCAAGTCCTGCCCCAAGTACAGATACTTTTTCAGGAATTTTGCCAAATGAGGAATTTCTTCTTAAGAATGGGATTGGATTTAAGTCCGGTTCCAGTTCGGACTCGTATACTCCAATGAGCATTTCTCTTTTTCTTCCATATCCTGGGATTTTAGAAAGAGAGAAGCCTGCATCACTTAAACAATCTTTTACAGATCTTGCCACAGTGAATGTTGCAAAACTTGCATTTTTATTAGAAAGTCTTTTGAGTTGAATAGAAATATTTTCTCCCCAGAGATCAGGGTTTTTAGAAGGAGCAAATCCATCTAAGAAGAATGCATCGAATTTTCCGTTAGTTTCTGGAAGAGATTTGATTGCATCCCCTATCCAAAGGTCCAAGATCAAATTTTCTTTTTCGAATAAGAAAGTATTACATCCAGGGACGAGTAATATATATTTTTCTAAAAATAATTCTAATAGTTCTGAAAGTTCAGGAAAAGCAGAGATCGCTTTTCTAATATCATCTTTTTCTAATGGATATTTTTCGAAGGAAGTGAATCTGAGAACTCGGGCATTAGTTCTTTTTTTGCAATTTCTCCAAAGTTGCCAGGCGGCGAAAAAATTTAAACCTGTCCCAAATCCTAATTCTAAAATAGAGAATGAATATTGTGTTTCAGAAGAAGATAATCTTTCTTCTAATCTGTTTCCTTTTAGAAAAACATGTTTGGTTTCTTCTAATCCATTTTCCAGCGAAAAATAAATATCGTTAAATTCTCTGGAAACGGGGGTGCCGTTTTCTTTCCAGTCAATCATCCAGGATTTTCCGTATCGGCGTTGGCATCTTCTTTAGGAGGAAGACCAGCGGAAGGTAGATTTTGTAGAGGAGGATATGCTGGTCCTTCTTCTTTTTTATGAGGCTCTTTAGAAAGTTGTAATTCTTTTCTGACTCCCATTCTATAAGTAGTCATGTTCATATAAAGAGAAGGAGCAGGCAATCCGTTTGCAGTTGCAACTTGGTTCCTGATGTTCATACCTTTCCCATCCAGATCTCCGAAACTTGTGACCTCTAAAAATAAATACGCGTTATAAAGTATAGTTTCTGGAAAGTATTGGCCTATATTATATTCAAATAATAAACGAAGTCCCTTTAATTCTTGGAGCTGATTTTTGACGCTTGAGATCCTTTGTTCTCTTTCTATAATGTCCATTCTATAGACTGCGAGTCCATATATTGGTCCTACTCCAAAGTTTACATTCTTTCCTTCATAATAACCTAAATAAAGTGTGAAATACATCTGATAATCTTCGTAAGTGTATTCCATGTTTCTTCCCACTTGAGGAGGAAGAGGGAAAAGTTGATTAGATACATATTCGTCAAATGCAAGATAACGTCTTCCGTCATCCGGATAATTGATTAGATTTCCTCTATACGTTCTGGGAGAAGTTAAATTGAAAGACCAGGCAAGCCCGCTTAAGAAAGAAAAAAAACCTTTGATATCTCTAGTGCCAGGGATCCTGCTTGGAACAGATCCAATCGAATAAAATCCACGAGTAGTTGTAGAATCCCTGCTGACCACACTTGTATCTGTGTCTGAACCAGGGACACTGAACTTACTGATAGGTATTCCTTGGACATTGGAAGGATGAGTAAAAAAATCCAAAGCAGTATATTCCGCACCCGCATTGATAATGATCGAGTCTAGAATCCCACTCATACTCTTACATGAGGAGAAAATCAGAAATAAGCCACAGGCTAGAGTTTTGCGGTAAAAATCCGGATTTAGTCTCTTTGAATCCATTCTATAGAACCAAAATGAAATGGTCGGAAATCAAACCAAGCCCATTTCATGAGGCTTGACTGCTCACACCGAAAACCGAGGATCGTATTAGTCGAAGTATATGTCTTTCGAAAAAAAACAGCCAATCTTATATCCCGTATCGGTGGCTCCAATGATGGACTGGACAGATAGGCATTTTCGTTTTTTCTTAAGACTGATCACTAAACATTCATTATTCTACACTGAAATGGTGACTACGGGTGCCATACTAAGAGGGGACAAACATAGATTCTTACGTTTTTCACAAGAAGAATCTCCTGTTTCTTTACAACTAGGCGGGGATAATCCTTCTCAACTTGCAGAATGCGCTAAGATTGGAGAAGAATACGGATACTCTGAGATCAATTTGAATGTTGGTTGTCCAAGTGATAAGGTCCAAGTGGGAAATTTCGGAGCCTGTTTGATGAAAGACCCGAATAAGGTCGCTGATTGTATCTCTGAAATGGATTCCAAAACTTCAATACCCGTTACAGTAAAATGTCGTATTGGTGTTCGAGGAAAAGAAACATTAGAAGATCTGCATGAATTCGTAAGATCTGTAAGCATAGCAGGTGCGAGAAGGATCACTATACATGCAAGAATTGCGATATTGGAAGGTTTAAGTCCTGCTCAAAATAGAACTGTTCCTCCATTACGTTATGAGGATGTATATTCTATCAAAAAAAGTTTTCCTGATCTTGTGATAGAATTGAACGGAGGAGTTCGATCTATCTCAGATATACATTCCCATTTAGACAAAGTTGATGGAGTTATGATCGGGAGAGCAGCTTACGAAAATCCATTCTTATTCTCAGATGTGGATTCAGAATTTTTCGGAGCAAAACCTTCCAATCTGAGTCGTAGAGAGATTTTCGAGTCTACGCAAGAATATGTGTCTTCTCAAACTGCATTAGGTGAAAAGCCTAGCCGGATCTTAAAACATTTACTGGGAGCATTTCATGAGGTCCGGGGTGCTCGTTCCTATCGCAGGATTCTCACAGAAAAAATGTATTCTAACCCTAGTCCGAAATTACTTTTAGAAGCATTGCAGTCTATCCCTGACGAATATCTAGATCGTAAACTAGGGGATCCAAAAATTGAAAACAAAGAGGTTGTCCATCCAGTGGTTTAATCGGAGAACACTCGTCTAACTACTGCATACTATTTGCGGAGAGACCTTTGGACAAGATTCGAACGATAGATTGCGGATATGTAGAAGCAGGACTCGCCTGTGCCTATCTGATAGTGGACGGTGATAGAGCTGTATTCGTAGAAAATAATACGAATTATGCAGTTCCAATTTTATTAGAAGCACTAAAGGAAGAAGGTCTTACTCCTGAATCCGTAGATTATATTATAATCACTCATGTTCATCTGGATCATGCGGGAGGAACTGGAAAACTAATCTCTCTTTGTCCAAATGCAGCTGTTCTTGCTCATCCAAAAGCTGCTCCTCATGTAATCGATCCTACTCGTTTGATCAAAAGTTCCATCCAAGTATATGGAGAAGAGAATTATTTTAAGTTGTATGGCGAAATTCTTCCCGTTCCAAGTGAAAGAGTTAGAACAATGGGCGATGGAGAAGAGTTAGCGTGGCAAAAAAGAACATTTAAATTTTTGCATACGAGGGGACATGCAAATCATCATTTCTGCATTTATGATTCTCTAACAAATGGGATCTTTACCGGAGACACTTTCGGGATAGGTTATACATTATTTAGAAAAGGAAAAGATTCTTTATTATTTCCTTCTACCACACCAACAGATTTTGATCCTGAAGAAGCGATACTTTCAGTGGATAAGATAATTGCAACAGGTGCTGATAAGGCTTATCTTACACATTTCGGAGTTTGGGAAGATATCCGCTCTGGAGCTTCTCAAATGAAAGAAGGTCTTAACGTTATGAAAAATGTTATGATCTCTGCGGAAAAGACTGGTTTAGAAGGAGAAACTTTGGTTGCCTTTTGTGAAGCTAGAGTCCGTTCTTATTTGGAGGATCAAATTCATATCCGACATCTTCCTTTTGGAGAAAAAGAGGAAAGATTCATAGGCTTTGATTCTCAGATCAATGCGCAAGGGATTGCGTTTAAGATAGAAAGGTCTAGGAGGGTTAGGAAATAACTTTCCATCCCTTAAGTATCTATTTGTAATTCTTCTAACTCAAAGCTGAGAATCCAAAATAGTCTAGTACTTCTTAGGCGAAGTTTTTCATTTGATTTCCTTGTTTCGAATTTTTTGAATATACATGTGGGCATAATATCGGATGGATCTGATAGAAAAAGAAATCTAGCATTCCTTCTATGTGCCTTCTTCCTTTTAACCTCCTGTTCTACCAAAACTTCTGAAAAAACTCCTCTCCTATATAAAGGAAGTATAGACTTGAGTACAGTCAGTCCTTGGGGAGAAATATATCCTCTTAAAGGTGACTGGGAATTCAACTGGGGAAATTTATACTCACCTAATATAGGTTATGTGGCTAGTGGACAATATTTTCCTGTTCCAGGAATTTGGAGGGATTATTCTCCAGAATTTACATTACAAGGACATGGTTCTTATAGATTAAAGATCCATAAATCTCCAGAGCAAAAGAATCTTGCGATCTATATTCCAAGGATCCCAGGGATATACTCTGTATATTTTGGAAAAAGATTGGTCTTTGCAAATGGGATCAATGGAACTAGCAGATTTGATACAGAGTTTTTGACACATCCGAATGCACAGATCTATCTTTTGGATTCCTTGGATACTGAACTCATCGTAAATGTTTCGAATTATAGAGGAAATTTTTTAAAAGGTGGGATACGAAATCCATTCTTGATCGGGGATATGGACGCTTTAAAATCTAAAGTGATCCAGGAAACAATTTGGGAAACACTTTTAGTCGCGATTATTTTTTCAGTCGGTCTATATCATCTGATCTTCTTTGCATCTTATCGAAAAGATTTGGTGCCGTTATTTTTCTCATTATTTTGCTTTTTAGTAGCCTTCTATTCTTTCGTCACTTCAGGACTTCAATATATTCTTACACCTGAACTCACATTAGATTTGCGTATCAGAATGGAATATTTCTGCGAAGCTTGTTTGGTCCCTTCTGTATACATGATCCTGAGGACAATGTATCCTAAACAATTCGGAGCTAAATGGATAGCTAACTCAATGAGCACAATGCTTATTTTTGTCCTTTCTGTTTTTGTATTGGGAGAAGAAGAACTGATCGAAGTGTATTCTAAATTCATGTATTTTCCTCCGTTTTACAGCTTAGTTCTATTGGCAACATTAGGATATGCATGGTGGCAGAAAGAAGATAGAGCAAGAACCGTATTTCTTTCTGGGATCATACTTGCGATCTCTATGGTGAATGATGTGCTTTGGGGATTATATGAAGTTTACTTTCTCATTCCTTATAGTTTCCCGGCGGCGCTTGTAGGATTTATAGCATTCAATTCTTATATTATATCATTAAGATTTACTAAAGATCTGGAAAAGATGGAAGCCTTCGCAGAATTACAATCTAAGTATAATGAACAGCTTAGACTGAACGCAGAGGAAAAAGCAAAATATGCTACCTTAGTGGATCAATCTATGGATAAAGGATTTCATTCTCTGATCGATCAATTGGAATCCAAAGAAAGTTCAGACAAATCACTTTCTAAACTTAAAAACGAATTAAATCAAACTTTATCAGGCGTTAGAGATATTTTGGATCTGATGCACCATCAGGGCGGAAAAGAAGAATTAGTAGAAGATGAAATGAGAAAGTTCGTCTTGAAAAATCCGTTATTCTCTCATTCAGAGATCCAAACTGTTTCTCAATTTTTGAGAATAGACGAATGTCTCCAGGTCCAAAGGATCTTCTCCGACGCGGTAAAGATAGGCGCGAGAAGGTCCGGTGAATCTAAAATTTTCTGGGGAAAAGAAGGGGATTCTATATTACTCAGGTTACAGGCAACTGGAGTTGTAGAAACAAAAGAAGAACCTTCTTCTCATTTGGAAGCGGACCTAAAAGTGAGAGCCGAAAAGTTAGGAGCAAGATTTTTCCTACTAAGTGAGCCTGGAAAATTCGAATTCGAACTCAGATTGCATTCTTAGCAGAATTTTTCGAAAGAGAAATCGGATTCTTCAGAAAAAGAGTTGTCTCTAATCCTCATTCCTAGATTCTACACAGCATTAGAATGATTCTAATCTGTGGTGATGAAAAATGAAGAATACAAAAATACTTTGCTTGGGCTTAATTTTAGCCTTGGTCTCGGCATGTGGTCCATCCGAGAAAACAAAACAGCTTATGCAAGACGCGAAGACTTCCTTCGGAATTCTTCCGGAAAAAATGCCAGGTTCCGAAAAGGATACTCCGGCTAAGATTGCTTTAGGCGAAAAACTCTATTTCGAAAAACGTCTTTCTATCAACGATTCACAGTCTTGTAGTTCCTGCCACGGAACTCTTGGCAAAACCGCTGGAGTGGACAATCTTCCTACTTCTCCAGGCGCACTTGGGAAAAATGGAGATCGGAATTCTCCTACATCTCTGAACGCAGGATTCCATTTCGTTCAATTCTGGGACGGAAGAGCGGCTGACCTAAAGGCTCAGGCAAAAGGTCCGATCTTAAACCCAGTGGAAATGGCTATGCCTTCTGAAGCTGCAGTGGAGAAAAAACTGTCTGAAATCGCTGAATACGTGGATCTGTTTGCAAAAGCATTCCCGGATCAGGATAAAAAGATCACTTATGACAATTTGGCAGAGGCCATTGCTGCGTTCGAAAGAACTCTGATCACCAGAGACCGTTTTGACGAGTTCCAAGCTGGAAATCATAGAGCTTTAACTTCTGATGAGCAGAAGGGATTGGAAACTTTCTTAAGCGCTGGATGTATCCAATGCCATAACGGGCCTTTATTGGGTGGAAACAGCTTCCGTAAACTAGGACAGGTGAATCCTTACGAAAATACAACCGATGTTGGAAGATCTGCAGTGAGTAAGAATGATGCTGAAAAGTATTTCTTCAAAGTTCCGTCTCTTAGAAATATAGCTTTAACTGCTCCTTATTTCCACGACGGAAAGGTAGCAACCCTGCCAGAAGCGGTGAAAAAAATGGCATATTTGCAGCTTGGAAAAGAGCTTTCCACCGAAGAGGTAGATTCTATAGTATCTTTCCTGAAGGCATTATCGGATAAAAATCGGTCTAATTAATTAGATCTTAGATCAAACGAACTTACAGAATTGAAACCTATTCAGACCGGCTCCGCAAGGAGACGGTTTTTTTTTTGCCTTTGGACTTTGGAGTCGCGGAGCTAGGAAGAGGCAGCAGGGAGAAATCTCACGCAGAGACGCAAAGTCGCAGAGAGTGGATTCAGGGGAGATTTATAAGAAGATAAAAACCCATGTAGGAGCTCCAACATTGTATTTAAACTATATTGCCGAATAAACCTAAAAAACCCTCCGCGGCTCTGCGCCTCTGCGTGCCATTAAATCTCAGCGTCTCCTCGCTTGACAAAAGAAATTTCAGCTATAAGATCAATCGCCTTCCGGGTGTTATATGAGAAGTTTCTGTGCTTGTTTACTTCTTCTTTTCCAATGTTCTTATTTGGATAATGATCAAAAAATGAAGAAGGAATCGAGAGAGGATGATCTCACTCGCGACGCTTACTTAGCGGTATGTGCAAAGTTAGAAGATCCAGGTAGTCCGCAAAACCTGAGTGCAATCATTTGCGCAGTTTTAGTATGCGATCAGTTTGATTGCAACTGAGGTTTTTAAATGTAGAAGATTATCTTTCTAAGATCTGTCTGTACTTTCTGTGAGTCTCGCCTGTAAAGATCTGACGTGGACGAACCTTATGAGAAGCGTTCACACCAGTTCTTTGTTCTCTCCAGTGAGCCAACCAGCCAGGAAGTTTACCGATGGCCTGCATTGCAGTGAAAAGTTCTTTAGGAATTCCTAAACTATGGAATAGGATCGCGCTATAGAACTCAAGGTTCGGATACAGATTTTTTTCCAGATAGAATGGATCTTTGCTTACGTAATCATCTACTTGTAGAGCGATTTCTGCAATTGGATCTAATTTCTTTTGTTTATAAAAATCTAAGAATAATTTTTGAGCGATTGTAGAACGTTTACTTTTCACCTTGTATGCGTCGTGGCCGAAACATGTGGAGTGAAGTTGGAATTCCCCTTTTTTCAATCTTTCGAAAAACTCAGGAACTGAAAGTTTAGATTTGATAATATCTTCAATTAACTCTACTGCAGCAATCTGTCTTCCACCTTCTCTGGAGCCCCAAAGTGCGTTGATCGCAGAAGATACAGAAGCGAATATATTTGCTTGAGTGGAACCGATCAACTGAACAGTAGTGTTCGAAACATTCTGCTCATGATCTGCGTATAAGATCCAAAGTTGGTTTAAGATCCTATCATGCTCTTCAGAAGGTTGGTATTTAACCGACGGAATAGAGAAAAGCATATATAAGAAATTTGTACAGTATGGATGACGATCCACTGGATAAACGAAAGGCTGCCCGATCATCTTCTTATAAGAGAATGCAGCGATTGTTCTGATCTTTGCGAGAAGCCTCGCTGCTTGGTCAATCCCTCGATCCAAATATTCTTCGTATTCGTCTTGGTAATAACTGGATAAAGAAGAAACCATTACGGAAAGAACTGCAAGTGGGTGAGCTCTTCCTGGGAATCCATCGAATAGATTGATCATATCTTCATGGATCAAACTATGTTTGGAAAGTTTCATAGAGAATTCTTTCAGTTGCTTTTCATTCGGAAGATCTCCATAAATCAGCAAGTAACTTGTCTCTACAAATGTGGAATAATGCACTAATTCTGCGACGTCATAACCTCTGTATTGTAAGTCTCCAGTAAGAGCGTCCCTTCTGGAAATTTTACTCTGGGCATATGCCGTATTAAAAAAACCGGGATCGTAAGAAGTCAGTCCCGTCTTAGTATGCAAATCTCTAATATCGATTCCTTTATTCCCGTCAGTTCCTGTGATTACTGGAAGACGGTGGACCTGGTCTCCGAATTTTAACTCTACGAAATCGCTCATACCGATAGGAAACAGGGGAAGGGCAGAAGAGTCAAACCTTCCTTCGGCGCTGCCTGCAATTTTCCCTTTCGGCTGGACAAAACTTCTCCCTTAGATTTACTCTCCCGAAGTTTCGAAGGAATTTTGTTTTGGAGTATCTGCCCGGTTTTTTTCTTCATTTTTGGATCCAATTTGGAACCGCACTTTGCCTACTTCTCGCGGCGATGGAGCTCGCTAAAAAAAGGGAAAATGCGATGCCGGGTGGGATCTTCTATCTAGCTATCATTCTCGCCTTGGTAGAGAGTCGATTGGGCCTAGGTCTGGTGCCTTGGGCCGCTGATCATATCTGGTTCTGGCCTGCATTCTTCCCTGCGGTCTGGGCAGTGGGACCGATGTTACTTTTGGTCTCTAAAAATATGGTCCAATTCGCTTTGGATAGAGAGATCCAGATCGGAAAACATTTTATCCCGGCCGTTCTACTTTTACTCGGGGAATTAATTGCTTATATAATTCTACCTGCAGAAGAGATCAGAGAATATATCCGAAATGCGATGTTCGGTTCCAAGGTGGATATTTTAACTGGAGTCACGATCTTCGGTTCCATCCACCAAACTGTTTATTCCATTTTTCTTTGGGTGCTATTCAGAAAGGCATCTAAGGAAACTGAGATCCCACTTTCTTCTCTAGTGTATACAATCCTGTTTGTAGTTTTCACTACGATCCAACTTTGTTGGTTCGGATATTTTTTGAAGAATCAGTTTTTATTGGCAGCGGGTTCTAGTTTCCAGACTTTGGGGATCGTTCTTGTATTTTTATTCTCCTCAAGATATCCGAATTTTTTCATTTCTTTGAAGTCGGAGATCCAACAGAAAAGATACGAAAGAACCCAACTGAATGGATTGGATCTGGACCAACTTCATACTCGTATCAAAGAGTTAGTAGAGGGAGATAAAATTTACAAAGAAGAAAGTCTGAAAATCCAGGACTTCGCCGAAAAACTATTGGTATCTCCTCACCAACTTTCCCGCATTTTAAACGAAACTTACGGCAAAAACTTCAATGAATTCTTGAATTCATTTAGGGTAGAAGAGGCCAAAACTCTTCTATTAGAGGACCTGGAACGAACTGTTCTTTCCATCGCATACGATGTCGGATTTAATACTAAGTCCACATTTAATGCACAGTTTCTGAAAATCACAGGAATGACTCCTCTAGAATGGAGAAAAAAGGGTAGCAAACTATAAGTTCGGACGATTGTTTTTCGCATATCGGTTAGGATAAAACCTTCCTATCGGATTCCGCAAGGAAGGAGAAGAGACCGATGTCCCGAGAAACATATCCTAAAGAAGAACTAGAATCCTACCGCAAAGTGCAAGCCTTGGCTTACGAAGCGGTGGAATCCGTACGCAAGGAATTATACCCAGGGATCACCGAAAAAGAAGCAGCTCGCAAAATTGACGATTATATCCGAAACGCAGGCGGCACTTCCTTCTTTCATTATGGCTTCGCATGGTTCGGAGATAGGACAGCATTTAGAGGATTCAAACGTCCACTCTCTCTCAACTATTTAAGAAAGGGAGAAGGTTTACTCCCACACTTCGGAGGAAAGTTCCAACCTTCTAACCGTAGATTAGAAGAAGGTATGGCTGTGATTTTAGACGTAGCTCCTACGTTTGCAGGAAGAGCGGCAGATGTTGGTTACGCGTTTTCGTTCGGAAAAAATCCGGAACACGACAAGGCGCTCGCAAATTTAGAAGAATACAGAGAATTAATTTTAAGAAGAGTTTTAGAAGAAAGAACCTTATCCGAAATTTATTTGGAAGTAGATGCAAGGATACGTGCATCCGGATACGTTAACTGTCATTCCATTTATCCTCAGGGAGTTTTGGGTCATAAGGTAGGAAGACTCCCAGCTTATAATTTTCCAGGTGGAAGAGTGAATGGATTTCCATTCCAAACATTCGCATACTTATTCCCTCAAATGATAAAAGATCTGATCCCTGGAGTCTCTGGACATTCTCCATTATGGGGAGAAGCTTCCGATTTCAGAGCAGAACCAGGACTATGGGCAGTAGAACCTCATATTGGTAAGATATATTCTGGTTCAAAGGAATCAGAATCCTTCGGAGCAAAATGGGAAGAGATCCTAGTAGTTACAGATTCCACTGCTTATTGGTTGGATGAGGAACTCCCTCATGTTCGTCTTTGGAAGGAAAAGAAAAAATCTAAGTCCTCCAAGCCGTCCGCAAGTGCTAAAAAGCAGAAAGAAAAAGTCCCGGCTTAGTTAAACACATTCAATAATTTTAATAATTAATTTAGAAGGCTTATGATGAGCAGCGAAATATTACAGGATAAGGATTTTCATTTTTATCCTGTCAGAAAACCTAAATTCGAATTTAGCGAAAACGGTACAAGTAAACATTGGATGGACGGTTCTGCATATAAAACCCATATTCTGAATACCTGGACCTTATTCTTTCCGGATGGAGAAAGATTTTTTATCAGAAGTATCCAGAAATTCCTGCCAAATATAAAAGATCCAAGAGTTCTTAGAAACGCTAAGGCGTTTATGGGCCAAGAAGCCCAGCATGCGGGAGAACACAAAAAAACCTGGAAAATCCTAGAAGACCAGGGCTTTAAGATCAAGGCATTCACTGATTTCGTGAATTCATTCTTCGTGAATTTTGTGGAAAAAATATTATCAGCTAAGTCTTGTTTGGCGGCAACTGCAGGTGCAGAACATTATACTTCTCTTGTAGCTACTATCGGTCTGCAAATCAAGGCCTTAGACCAAGCAGAATCAGAAATGAAACGTCTTTGGGAATGGCATGCCGCAGAAGAGATAGAACATAAATCTGCGGCTTATGATGTATTCTTAGATATCAGCGGAAATTATTTCAGAAGAATGATCACTTTCCTTGGAGTAACCATCGTATTCTGGGCGGCAACATTCATAGGAGCTGAAATTCTACTTTGGCAAGAAGGACTAACTTTTAAATGGAAAACTAGAAAAGATGCTTTCCGTTTTATCTTTATAGACGAAAAGGTCTTCTTCCATGCGACGGGTGCATTCTTCAGATACTTCCGTCCTGGATTTCATCCGGAACAAGAAGATAATCTTGAATTGAGCAGGATGATCTTCGAATCTCCAGAGCATAAATATTAAGGAAATTGCATGAGCAGACTAAGCGAGAAAAACATTTTAATCACCGGAGCAAGCGGTGGTTTCGGTAAAGAATTAACCAAACAACTCTTAAAGAAAGGCGCCAATCTTGTGCTTACTGATATGAAAGCACCTGAAACCAAGGCAGAATTCTATTTAGAAAATTCTAAACCAGTTCCAGGCAAAATACTTGGAAGTTTTGCAGCGGACTTAAGTAACGAATCAGGTTGCGAAAAAGCTTATAAAGAAGCGATCAAGATCCAACCTAAGATTGATATTCTTGTTAATAACGCAGGTTTAGCATTCGGTGGAAGATTACTGGATGTTCCAATGGACAAATGGAAATTGATTTTGGATGTAAACCTATACGCTCCAATTTATCTTTCTCGTTTATTCTTGCCTGCAATGTTAGAAAGAAAATACGGACAGATCGTAAATTTATCTTCTTGCGCAGGGATTACAGCTCCAGGTGAGTTAGTATATTATTCTGTTTCCAAATTCGGGATCAGAGCCTTGGGAGAAGCATTGGATTCAGGTTATAGACACCAAGGAATATATACAACTAACGTATATCCTTTCTTCGCGAACACAAACATACTACATTCTCAACAATTCGGAACAGATAAACCTAAAGTAGTTCCTTCTTTGATCGTAGACAGTCCTCAGATGGTGGTTAGAGCCATAGTAAGAGGGATTGAAAAAAGAAAGATGCATGTATTCCCAGGATTCACTGCGAAATTATTGCGCTTCCTGACAAGACTGTCTCCTGGTTTCTTAAGAGGAATGGAAAGACTGGGACAAAAATTTTCTTAAACGAGAAGAGGCGAAAATATGGCGGCTACCCAACTGGAAAACGGAGTGAAAAAAGAAAAGACAGAAGTTTTTAAAGAAACCTTTGTCCATAACGGCGATGTTTCTTTGTATGTGAAGTATAATCATACAGCGAAAGAAAGGCCTAACAGACCCACAGTCTTATTCGTTCACGGATATCCTGACGATCATAGGGTCTGGTCCTACCAGATGGAATCCTTAAAAGAGGATTATAATGTGGCCGCTTTGGATTTAAGAGGCTCCGGAAAATCAGATAAGCCTAAAAAACAAAAGGCATATAATGTTCGTAGAATATTCGAAGATCTTGAATCAGTGATCCGGTTTGTAGGAAATGATAAGCCTGTACATCTTGTTGCTCATGATTGGGGATCTCTCATCAGTTGGGCATTCGTTGCGGACGAACAAAAATCAGTTTGGGCAAAATCTTATACAGCTATGGGCGGACCTCATCCTGTGCTTGGGCGCAGGAGTGCTTTTCAAATGGCTCTATCTGGAAATCCGATCTCCTTCTACAAAGCACTTTCTCAGCTCAAAAGATCTTGGTACATTCTATATTTCCAAATTCCTTTTCTGCCGGAATGGATCTGGAGAACTTTTAGCAAATTTTTCTGGAAGTATACAATGAATACAGGAGGAGTTCCTAAGAATGATACTCTTAGAAATAAATCCAAAGAAGAGATTGTTGCTACAACAGTTTCCAATGTGAATTTGTATAGAGAATTGCTTCGAGGGGAGAAGTATCCGGAACCGAAACATATCAAAGCTCCTGTCCAGGTTCTAATACCACTTAAAGATTTTGCGATCCGACCGGAGTTATACAGACTTCATGAAAGGATCTGCGATTCTTATAAAGAATATACATATGATAGCAATCATTGGATTCAAAGAACAATGCCAGACATGGTAAGTGAGAAGATCAGGGAGTTTGTTTGGGAAATCGGCTGAAAAAAGTAGTTTAGGCCCGAGGTCGGCGCTATCTGAACTGACCTAAAAAAAAGAAACCGATTCCGTTTTAAAAGGGTCAGATAAACATGATCTTGAACGGAATCCAAAAAATTCTAGTTTTATGGAAAGAGAAAGTTCTCCCAAACTCGGGAGCGCTTTCTTTTTTGATCATACCTTTTTTCGCACTGGTGCTCGTTGCAGACCAAGCAAAGTCCTTATCCGATAAAGAAGTTCATAAGTATTTTTATGAAACTTGGAAATTAGAGATCAATCCCAAAGATAATTTGGAATTGTTTAAAGAAACCCAACGTTGGATCGGAATCCCTCATAGAGACAACGGAAAAGATAGGTCTGGGATAGATTGCTCCAGTCTCTCAGCAAAGTTGGTGCAAAAAGCATATTCCAAAACAATTGCAGGATCTTCTGAAAGTATTTCCAAACAGGTCAAAAGGATCTCTGAATCCGATCTGCAAGAGGGAGATTTAGTATTTTTTAATATATATGGCGAGAAGATCAGTCATATGGGAGTTTATCTCAAAGATAGGAAGTTTGTACATGCTTCCGTTGTGAAAGGTGTAACAATTAATTCTTTGGACGAAAACTACTATAAGACCAGGTTTGTGTCCGCTGGAAGATTATGATCGGCTATTGAAGCCGGTCACTTAGTATTGATTGACACAGAGCTTAAAGGCAGAAATAAACTCTTGCATGAGAGTTCGCAGTATCGGTCCAATCTTAATTCTGCTTAGCTTCTTCTATTGCCAAAAACCTCCAATCCCGAAATTAGAAGAAAGCCCACCTCCTTTAAAGATCGAAAATGGATTAGTAAACGTAAAAGATATAGATCCAAGTATCGAGATTGATTTACGTTATTCTACTTCCGAAAATTTTACAGGCTCCGTTATCTATCCTTTTCATACCTGTTTACTCAGAAAAGAAACAGCAGAAAAATTAAAAGCTGCCAACTCCGACTTTCAAACTTTCGGATACAGGATTAAAATTTGGGACGGGTATCGGCCCCCTTATGCACAAAAGATTTTATGGGAGAAGGTCCCAAATCCAAGATATGTTGGAAATCCTAACACAGGAGGCTCGGTTCATAATCGAGGCGGGGCAGTAGATCTTACACTTATAGATTCGGAAGGAAATGAATTGGAAATGCCGAGTGCTTATGACGAATTCACATACAAAGCTTCTCCTTTTCGTAAAGACCTTACGCCAACCGTTTCTGAAAATTTGAAGATCTTGGTTGGAATTCTAACAAAGCACGGATTCAAACAGATCAGTTCTGAATGGTGGCATTATAATGATGGGGATGCAAAAGTTTATCCCTTAATAGAGGTGGATCCGAAACTTTGGGAGAAATGAAACATTTAGAAATGTTCTCCAATCGCCTGGCCAGGATGTCCAAACACTGGAAAAAATGGGCGAGAAGAAGGGGGATTACTTGCTTTAGGATTTATGATCGCGACATTCCCCAGGTCCCGATCGTAATAGATCTATACGAAAATTTTTGCCTGGTCTCTGAATACTTAAATTCTTATCCGATGTCCGACGAAGAAAGAGAATCGGAAAGAAATACAATCCGAAACTTTATAATCGAAATCCTTCAACTTTCTCCAGAAAATTTATTTTGGAAAACGAGAGAACGTAAGAAAGGAAATCTACAATACGAGAAATTGGATACCCAAGAGAAATCCATTGAAGCAAATGAAGGTGGATTGAAGTTTAAAGTAAATTTAAGTGATTATTTAGATTCAGGTCTTTTTTTGGATCACCGGACTACTCGAGATCTTTTTAGAAAAGAAGCCTCTGGGAAGAATGTTCTAAATTTATATTCCTATACCGGGGCTTTCTCTGTTTATGCAGCTGACGGTGGCGCAGAAAAAATTACGAGCGTGGACCTTTCTCAGAAATACTTGGACTGGTCTAAGGAAAATTTCGAACTAAACGGATTCTCTTACGAAGAGCATGAGTTTATTCGAGAAGATATTACAGAGTGGCTAAAGAGAGAAAGGACAAACTCTAACAGAATACTGTATGATCTTATTATAGTAGATCCTCCTACATTTTCTAACAGCAAGAAGATGAAGGATATTTTTGATGTGCAAAGAGATTATTCTTTCCTGCTAAATTCTATCTTTAGAGATTTTTCTGCGCCAGGTGCGGTTCTCTTTTTCTCTACAAATTTTAGAAAATTCAAGTTAGAAGCTGATGATATCCTTTGGGAAGATATCCAAGATATTACTAAACAAACTCATCCGGAAGATTTTCGAAATGAGAAGATCCGATTTGTTTGGAAAATGAGAAAGTGATTGGGCCACTCCCACTAAGGAGCGGCCTTGCGTCTTGTAGGAATTCCTACAATTTCAGGTAACTGCAGTCTTAGATAAGAACTTCGCGAAAAACTTAGGGAAATAATGTCTTAAGAATAGACCGAATTTCTCTTTTCCGCCTGCAATGATCACTTGTAGATCTTCGTTCTCGATCGCATCCAGAATTTTGCGAGCACATTCATCCGCGTCGATCCCGTTCTCGATCACTTTGTCCATTTTCTTTTGAGGAGATCCATCTCCTTTAAGTGCGTTATGCGAAATATTGGTCTTCACAAAACCAGGATAAACTAATGTGACTTTCAAATTTTCTTTTGTATTTTCTGCTCTAAGAGCTTCATAAAAGCCGGTTAATGCAAATTTGGTAGAAGAATATCCAGTTCTTAATGGAACTCCGATAAGTCCTGCAACACTCGCAATTGTGGAAACCCAACCTTGTTTCCTTTCTCTCATATGAGGAAGTACTGCAAGAGTTAAAGCAATATTACCGAAGTAGTTTACCTTCATCAAAGTTTCATAAGTATCAAGAGAAGTTTCGTGAGCCATAGAACGTTGGCTGATCCCACCGTTATTGATGAGAACATCAATTTTTCCGAAAGTTTTGATCACTTGTGCGGGAACTTTTCCTAACTTTTTATAATCTTCTAGATCCAAAGGAAGGATCATGCTGTTTGAATCTGTTAGTCCGTTTTCTTTACGAACTCTTTTGAGTTCTTTTTCTCTTCTGGAAGAAAGAACTAATGTTGCTCCTCTTCTTGCGGCTTCTTTTACTAAAGACTCGCCGATCCCAGAAGAAGCTCCGGTAATCCATACAACTTTGTCTTTGAAAAATTCTCCCATGTTTTTATCTCCGATATTAAATTTCTTAGGTGGCATTAGGATCTAGAAGGAATTTAAAAACCAAGGACATAGTCCTAAGATAAAAACTCCCTCTCCGAGGATCCTATACTTTTGAGAATCTTGGAATTTATCCGCGTAACGCAGGATTCCTCCCGGAACTGCACAGATCAGAGCGATCACCAAAGAGGCCGAAACCGAGGTGCCCGGCGCCCATTTCCGTATTCCGCCGGCCAATACTAAGGCAGCCAGAAATCCGAGCAAGGACAATCGTAATACCCACTCCTTAGCAAGTTTAGGAGAAAGAACTCCTAATAGATAAACTTGGCCTTCTTTGGCGTCTAACTCTGCTTCCATGAGAGAGTTCATGACCAAATTTAGAACGGTGCCTAAAAAGAATAAGAAAAGAAGAAGGGGAACTGTCCAAGAACGAAATCCTACAACCAATAGAGGGCCGAACCAAACTCCTAATGTATAGATCAATGCAACAGAGAATTCTTTTCCGAAACGTATCTTTCCCCATCTAGCAATTCCTAAATGAAGAGTAGCTAAGGCCGCTAATAGTACTCCGCCGAGTAAAACGATCTCTCTTAATAATAAGAATGCAAGCACTGCGGAAATGATTGCCGCAAGTGTGCAGAGTATTGTCAAAACTTTGGAATGATCGTAGTGGAATTTGTGACGTGGGTTGATGGAATCTTCTCCTACCTTCTTTCCATCCAATAAATGGTCCAAGGTGTAGATGACCCAAACGCTTAGGGGAAGAAGAAACCACCAAACTGTTTTCATCTTGGCGCCTGTCACTACTGCGGCCAAGGCACCGGAACCTAAAACGCCAAGGCATACATCCAAGCTAAGGACGTGAGCGTAAAACCAAAGTTTGTTTTCTAAAACGTTTCGCATACGATCTCTATTACGACTGATTTCCGCGAATAGATTAGTTTGATTCGAATTATTTTACTGCTTTCGCGGATATGTTATCGATTCCTTCTGATCTAAATTGAGAATGCAAGGATTTTATGAATATGGATTTAATTTGTCCTGAGTCATCTATGTTTTTTAAAGGAAGGTGAACCACCAAATCGATATTAGATTGTCCGAAAGAAACATAACGAAACGAAATTTTGGATTCGTTATAACCACTTTTTCCATAAATTTGAGTTAAGGAAAAATTTGCTGCCTGAACAAGGATAGATTCTAATATCTCTATATTTCCTTCTTTAGGAATACTGATCTCTAATTCAGTCCAAAGTCCTGTGTTTGTAAGACTATAATTTGTATAAGTAGTCTTGGACATCTTCGCGTTCGGGATGATGATCGTACTTCCATTTCTTTTTTTGAGAGAAGTGGTTCTCCAGTTGATATCTTCTACCAAACCTTCTTCCCCTGTTTCCAAAGAAATATAATCTCCTACGGAGACTTTTTTACCTAGTAAAACTCCAAGTCCTGCAAACAAATTGGAAAGAGTTTCTTGCAAACCTAATGCGAATGCAAGACCACCAACTCCTAATGCAGTCAAAGCAGGAGTAACGGAGATGCCTAAAGTTTGTAATGCAACCAAACCTCCAGTGAGTAAGATCAAAATTCTAACTATATTATTTAATATAGATGCGGAGGGAAGAAGGCCTTCTGTCTTTGAAGAATATAAAGTAAAAGCTCCGGAACCAACTCTTGCAAAGGAAAATGTGAATACCAAGATCCCGAATACTTTTAGATAGAGAGAAATTTTTTCATCCGATGCTGCATCTAATTTTAAGAATCTAAGAGCGGTATATAATCCAAAAATAAAAAAGGAAAATCTAACGAATGAGAGAAGTGCTGTGTAAAGAGGATGGTTCGTGTCTAACTTATCTTTTGTGAGAGTTTTTGCGAGCCTGGGAACTATGAAGCCGCCGAAAAGATAACCCAAAAGAATTCCGGAAATAACCGAAATTACTCCTAACAACCAATTAGAACCTAAAATTGAGTCCATCCAAATCATTCTCCTAGATTAAGAGGAAGTATTTTCTAGAAAAGAAAAAATGGAAGTGCCGAATTATGTGGCAAACCGAGGGCAAATCTAAAGGAAGATAAAATTGGATTTTGTAATGACAAACTAGAGAGATTTCAGAGACTCCTATCCCCATGCAAGAGGGAGTCGGAAAAAATCAAATTTTAGAAGTTCCTCTGACGGACACTATGTCCGCATACTCCAGACAATTTCCGGAAGAAGGTGTAAATCTTTCCGAATGGATGGACGAGATCCATACTAGAGGGATCCAAGAGGTAGTTTTTTGGGGAACTAAATCAGAAGCAAGCGGTTGGAAAAATAGCCAGGTATTCAAGGATCTGGTAAAAAAACTCCAAGAAGATAAGATACGTCTTTCTACGATGGACGGAGCAAGGTTTCGCTCTTCTCCGGACTCCGCACGAAAATTAGATCGTTTTCTTAGATCTCATTTGGGTTCTGTACTTGTTTGTTATTCCGAAAATGAATCCAATGAATTTGTAAAATTGATGCAGGAGATCCTTTCCGGCAAAAAGGAAGAACCTGCTAAAGTATATACACCATATTCTCCTAATATTACTTCAGATAAACCTAAAAAGGAAAAAGAAGAGCCTCCTAAAAATCATGGAGAAGATTTTAAAGCATCTAGGATCACGATCCGGGTTAAACTTCTAG
Organism: Leptospira koniambonensis; assembly: GCF_004769555.1. NCBI lineage: Bacteria > Pseudomonadati > Spirochaetota > Leptospiria > Leptospirales > Leptospiraceae > Leptospira > Leptospira koniambonensis. The sequence goes on from NZ_RQFY01000004.1 coordinate 1,545,240, forward strand.
CGATCGTTTCTGCGATTGTAGTAGTGAGTATGGGACTTGTGATCGGACTCGCCACAAGCCTTTTTAGAAATTATACTGTATCACTTATCCAAGAATATAACTTGAGTTTGGCGAGATTGACGGGGCTTCAAGTAGGTCTTAGGATCAAAGAACTTTCTACCAAATCATCTGAATTTTCGGATAAATGGAATATTCGTCCGTCCAAAGGTTCTGATTCTAAAAAGATCACGGCTCCTTCCCATATTGCCGGCTACTTCTCCACTCATCCTAAAATTCTTGCCTGGGGAAAATACGAACAGGGAGAATCAGTACTAGTCTTTAATCCAAGGTTCCTACGAGATCTTAGGAAAGAAGAAGATGAGATCCGCGGTTTATGGGCTTCCATTCCCAGAGAAGAAAAAGAAAAATTTTTCGCTTCCGAATTCGAATCAACTCGCTTGGAAAATATCAGCTCTAAGTTCGGAATTCCTACTGTACTTTTTATAGAGAAGGATACCACAGGAAAAGGCCTTGGCTTCTTCTTAATTTCTCCTCAAGACCTTTGGGAGGCAGCCAGGTCTGCTTTACAAACTGAGCTATTTGCGATCTGGGTAGTAGATTCCAGAGGAAGATTAATCGCTCATACAGAAGAATCAGAAACTGTTTCTGCAAAAGATTATTCTAAAAACCCTTTGGTGCAATTTTTATTAAGAAGTCCCGCAGACAATGGATCCCAAACTTCTATCTTTGAAGGAAAAGAAACACTCGGATCTTTTCAACAATTAGAAGATGGAAACCTTGCGGTAGTATCTTCCATCGAAGCCGACAAGGCATTCGAGGCAGTGTATAAGATTAGAAGGCAGAACTTTTATATCCTGATCTCAATCTTGAGCATTGCGTTCTTAGTAGTATTCTTATTCTCCAGAACATTAACTGTTCCGCTCATTAATCTATTGAGCGCCACAAGACAGATCGAAAGAGGAAATTATAGAGTAGGGATTAAACCTGTAACCAGAGATGAGGTTGGAGTTCTAACAAATTCATTTCTTAAGATGGCTCACGGATTAGAAGAAAGAGAGAAGATCAAAGATACTTTCGGAAAATTCGTAAACAAGGAGATCGCAGAGCGCGCGCTTGCAGGAGACATGCCTTTGGGTGGGGTTACCAAAGATGTAACAGTATTCTTCTCCGATTTAAGAAACTTCACTGGAATGTCCGAAAAATTAAAACCAAGTGAAGTGGTTGATTTCTTAAACGCATACTTCACCGAAATGGTGGAATGTATTTATCTCACAGAAGGGATCGTAGATAAATTCATCGGAGATGCGATCATGGCTCACTGGGGGGCATTGTATACGGATGAAAATGATGCGAGAAATGCGATCAACTCCGCACTTCTGATGAGAAGTGCCTTATTCGAATTCAATCGTATTGGAAACGAGATCGGAAGGCCTCTCGCAAGATTCGGATGTGGGATCAATACAGGACCAGTTGTAGTAGGTCAGATCGGTTCCGAAAAAAAACTGGAGTTCACAGTTATCGGAGACGCAGTCAATCTTGCTTCTCGTATAGAATATTTAACCAAAGAATTCGGAACAGATATACTTGTTTCGGAAACATCTTATGAAAAAGTAAAAGATCATTATAAGTTTGAAGAACTTCCTCCTGTTTGGATCCGAGGAAAAGAAAAACCTCAGCAACTCTATGCGGTTTTAGGTTGGTTAGATGATCCTGACTGTCCAAAAAATTTGCAGGAACTCCGCAAGATCTGTGGAATACCAGAACCAGATTCTCCTTCCAAGGCTATCGCGGGCTAAGATATGGATTGGAGAATATACAAAAGAGAATGGCAAGTGGGTATCGGTTGTTTTGTCGTACTCTTTCTATCTTTGTCTCTTCTATATTTTGAATCCAAATCAAACGGAGGAGTCGGAAAAGAGATCATGGGAACCGTCTCCTTTCGATACAAAACAGCTCAAAGAAAATTTCCTGACAGAATGTTATGGGAAGATCTGGACCAAGGAATGCCTGTATATGATAGAGATTCTATCCGAACAGACGAGGCATCTGAAGCAGTAGTATTTTTAAAATCAGGCACTCGTATAGAATTAGATCCCCAGTCCATGGTGGTTCTCCAATTAAAAGAGAATAAAGAAAATTTAGATCTGAACGAAGGGAACATACTCGTAGAGAGTGGAAAAAAAGTTCTCTCCGTAATCGCTGGGACAGTAGGATTAGAAGCCGAACTAGGTTCTAAATTTCAAGTCACCAGAAATGAGAACGGAACAAGGGTAGATGTAGAAAGAGGACAGGTAGAATGGTCCGAAGACGGAAACGTCAAACAAACATTAGGTGAAAAAGAAAGTTCTCTAAACGGAAATAAGCTGAATCAAAATTGGGGTCTTGTGAGCCCGGAAGATTCTCATAGATATTTTCCTGCTGAATTAGAACAGACAGTTGAATTTCGTTGGGAAGGGGGAGAAGAAGGTATATTAGAAATTTCTCCTAGACGAGACTTCTCCGTTTATATCTCCAAAAGACCTTCTAAAGATTCTTATTATAAACAAAAATTCCCGGAAGGAATCTATTATTGGAGGATTAATTCCAAGGATGGTAAGAAACTATCAGAAGTTCGAAAGTTCAGAGTTCTTCCCAACTTTCCTGTAGAATTACATTATCCTAAAAAAGATCTTACTCAAGAAGATAGGACTGTCGCCTTCTCTTGGGCAAAACAAAAGATAGCTAGCGGTTATAAATTGCAGATCTCCACTGATCCAAATTTTGGGTCCATTTCAGAGACTCAGGTATTCCGCACGAATTTTTCGCTCACATTGGATCCAGGGACATATTATTGGAGAATACAATCGTACACGAATCTTCCAGGAACAGAAACATTCTCAGAAGTGCGTAAAGTTTCTATCTCTCTTCCTGTGATCCAGGTTGCGGATACAAAACAAGAGAATGCTGCGGCTCCAGAAACGCAGGCAAGTTCGGATCTTTCCGTAGATTTCCCGAAAAACGGCACTTTGGTGGACATGACAGGCAAAGAAAGTATCTCTTTCCGTTGGAAATTCTCCGCCAAACAGAAGCAAAGCGAATGGAAATTTCGTCTCTTTTATAAGAGAGGCTCAGGCGACGAGCTAATCTATGAAAAAAAGACAAAAGGTGATAGGTTGGTGTTCAAAGACTTGGAAAAACTGGATGTAGGAACATTCAGGTGGACCATAGAATCGGATGCGGACCCTAATCTAAGATCAGAAGCGGATTTTAAAATATTGCTTAGGGAAGAATTGGAAGCCCCGGAAACAAAATCCAGCGGCGCCCGCCCTTAAGGAGAAGGCATGTTCTTGTTCCGCGGAAAAACTTTCGCTATAGTATTTCAGTTTATTCTAATATTCTTTTCCGTATCCTCAGGTGTATTCGCTGAGAAAAAAAGTTTCGTATATTATATAGAATGGAAAGAAGTAAAAGGAAGCCGCGGTTATGTGGTAGAAGTCCGAAAAACAGAACCTCCTCAAGAATTATTTTTAGAAAAGAAGGTCTCCGAGAATGAGATCGAATTTTCCTTAGAAGCAGGAACTTACGAATATCGAATCGCTGCATTAAATAGATTCGGAAAACCTTCTTCTTATACACCTTGGACTAACTTTAAGGTTGAGCAGGACCGTCCTAAGGCGGTCGCCTTGGCAGAAAAAGAAGAGGCGAGTAAAGGAGCCAAAACTTCTAAATTCATTTGGATACCCGGAACAGGATATTATTCCAAAGGAGAACGTTGGAAGTCCTACAGTATCTGGGCTTGGTTCGGAGCTCTTGCCTATCTAGGAAATTCTGAAAGAGAGTCAGGGAATATTCTCGCCTCTAAACCGTTAAACGATCCGATGAATATTGCGGTCTTAAGTTTAAATCTACCTTCTTCATTAACTCTTTATCTTTGGCAGGCGAGAGAGAATGATAAAAAAGAATATGAAATGCACCAAAACAATCAGGCTCTTATCGGTGGAGTCGCGATCCTAAGTGTTGCACTCTCTCTTTGGCTGGAAAATAAACTTCCCCAAGGTGATACCGTTCAGTTCAAAGTGAGTCCAGATAGAGGCGGAAATCTAAATACTTTTGCAAATACCGGATTTTCTCAGAATAGATGGGAAGTCCAATATACAAGGAGCTTTTGATCATGGCTCTTCGAATTTATTCTTTGGTCCTTCTTCTTTGCGGGCTTTTTAGTTCCGCTTGTTCCAAACCGTTTCCAGGCGGAGATGAGATCATTCTCTTGGGACTTCTGGGAAAAACACGTTATCTGTTCGTTACTACTTCTACCAATACGGGAGCTTTAGGAGGAGTTTCAGGTGCAGATTTGATTTGCCAAAACGCTAAAGCTGCAGAGGTTCCTAGCTTACCAGGATCCGCTTTGGAATACGTTGCATTGATTGCGGCTTCTTCCAGAGTTCCGGGAGGTGCAGGTTGGCCTCTTCTTCCAAATACGAATTATTATGCGATGGATCCTGGAGAGACTTTGATCTTTCATACAAACAGCTCCGGAATTCCTGTGGATCCTATGAATAGTGCCACTGGAATTCCTGGATCTGGAGACTATTGGACAGGCGTCAGTATGACTTTCGGAGTAGGGGACACCTGTCTTAATTGGGGAAATGGAACAGGCGGGGAATTCGGTGAATATGGATCTCCAGGAGATCCAAGTGCAGTGTCTCCTGGAGGTTTTAATCAAAGCTTCTCGGATGGATGCGATCTGCTTAAAAGTTTACTCTGCGTTAGAAATTAACTTTCTACAATACCAGCTCGGATCGCGTAGACTACCAGGTCTGCCACCTTATGTAAGTCCAACTTTTTCATGATGTTTGCTCTATGCACCTTTACTGTTGCAGGAGATATATGAAGAAGTTTTCCTATTTTCTCGTTGGAATTTCCTTCGGAGATCAATTTTAAGATCTGTCTTTCTCTGTCGGAAAGTACTGAGAATACAGATGGACCTTCTTCTTGAAGTTCACCGGTTTTTTTGCGGCCTATTCCTGAAAGAACTCGAGTTGCAATTCTTGGGCTTAAGTAAGTTTCTTTTCTGCGTACCGCATCTATTGCTCTAAGTAGATCCTCTCCAGCATCGTCCTTAAGAACATAACCATTGATACCAAGATCCACTAATTTTTGGATATACTCTTCGTTATCATGTCTGGATAGAATGATGACCTGAACTTTTGGATAATATCTTTTGACTCCCTTTACGAGGTCAATACCACTCACTCCCGGCATGGAAATGTCTGTGATCAGAATATCAGGTTCTAATTTGCCGATCTCATCTAGCGCCTGTTCGGCGTTCCCGTTTTCTCCGATGATTTCTAGATCGTTTTGTCCGGAAATGATCAGTCTAAGACCTTCTCTTAAGATTGCGTGGTCGTCTACAAGATAGAGTTTGCAAACGGAGGGTTGGGCGTTCATACTTTCTCCTTGGAACGTTTTTTTAACGGTATCCTAAGCACATAATGAGTGCCTTTATTAGGTTCCGTTTCTAAAAAAAGAGTACCGTTCAGGTCCTCTGTTCTTCTCCGAATATTTTCCAATCCGTTTCCGGTAGATTTTATTCTAGCTTCTTTTTCTTTAAATCCTTTTCCGTTATCTTTTGCAGAAACTACCAAAGTATCTTTTTCGGAAAAGATCTTTAACTCCACTTTATTTGCTTGGGAATGTTTCAGAATATTCGCACAAATTTCCTGTAATATTCTGAAAACTTGGTTCTGTATTTCCTGAGGAATTTTTTCGGGAACTCTAAACTCAGATTTTACTTTAATTTTCTGTATCGGAAAAATTTGGTTCGCTAGAGAGCTTAATGCAGCTTCCAGCCCAAGTTCTTTTAAGGAAGAAGGTTGCAAATTTGTGTAAATTTCGCGGAGTTCTTGGCTAGCTCGATCGATAAGCCCGAGGCCGGAGCCGAAAGATTCAGGATGTTCCTTCTCTGATTTTTGGTAAGCCTGGAAATGTAATTTTGCTGCTAGGATAAGTTGTCCCACTCCATCATGAAGTTCTCTTGCAAGTCTGGATCTTTCCTCTTCTTGGGAAGCGAGTACTTGTGTGTGAAGAGTTGCGATCTTCTTCTCTAACTTTTTGTTCTCAGTAATATCTTTTAATATCATACCCAGGCTGTCTTTGAATTTAAAGATAGAATATCCGTAAGACTTCTTTCCTTTTTTGAATTCCTGGTTTTGTAATTTCGTTTTGAGAGCCTTGTGAAGATTTTCTCTTAGGTTAGCTTCTTCTTTTGAATCTAATCTTAATAGATTGAATAGGTTTTTGCCCGCTGGATTCGCAAATCTAAGTCTGAATTCTTTTTTAAAGGATGCATTTGCGAATCGGACATTATTGTTTTCGTCCAAGGCTACGATAGGGGAGATCTCCTCTACCAAGGATAGGAATTTAGAGGCCTGCTCCTTACCGGAGTATGAGCCTGATTGTTTGGTATCTTTTCGTTTGAGGAGTCCTGAAGCCACTTAAAGTTCAGGATATAGTCCGGCTTATGGCTCGAAAAGAAAAAAACCCCTCCCCTCGGCCGAATGAGGGAAGGGGGAGGTTGCTTTTACTCTTTCAGGAGTCCCAAATTAGGGCGTAGCCGGAAACACTTCCGAAGTATTCGGAGTTCGGAACCAATCAGTATTAGTGGTTCCAAGAGATTCATACCAAGTTTTGAAAGTAGGATAGGAGTTACGTATGTCAGTCGCTTCGTAAGGCCATTGGAAATTGCCTGGTACAAGAAGCACCCAAGGGAATCCGGTAGCATCTCTATAGATGTCCTTACCTTCTGCATCGAAATACTTACCTGCAGCATGTATATCTTTACCAGTGTTCACCACTCTGATGAATG